>NZ_JBYTEK010000034.1:0-49964 GCF_058783335.1 Stenotrophomonas sp. FW305-C-20-S1
CCCCCCCCCCCCCCCCCCCCCCCCCCCCCCCCCCCCCCCCCCCCCCCCCCCCCCCCCCCCCCCCCCCCCCGCTACCGATACCACGTGATCAATCGCCGCCCTGGTCGGCGTTGGCGGCGCAGGTGAAGGCCTTGCGCTTGTCCACCAGGCGGCCCATCAGGCGGTCGCTCAGCGGCAATGCGTCGCCATTGAGTCGCCAGTCGTAGATCACGCTGAAGGCCAGCACGCGGGCGACATACTCGCGCGTTTCCTTGTAGCTGATGGTCTCGATCCACAGGTCCGGATCGAAGCCCGGGCGCTGGGTCTGCCAGCGTGCGGTCGGCGTCGGGCCCGCGTTGTAGGCGGCGATGGTCACGTAGGGCAGGCCGTCGTACTTGTTCATCAACTGCCGCAGGTACGCGGTGCCGATGGCGATGTTGGTATCTGGGTCGTACAGGCTGTCAGCGCCGCCGTAGCCGGTCAGGCCGATGGACCTGGCCACGCCGGCGCCGGTCGCCGGCAGTACCTGCATCAGGCCCATGGCGTTGGCAGGCGAACGCGCGCGCGGGGTGAAGGTGCTTTCGGCGCGGATCTCGGCGGCCACCCAGGCCGGGTCGATGGCATTGCGTGCCGATTCACGGCGGATCGTGGCGTCGTGGTGCAGCGGGAAGCGCAGGTCGTACAGGCGTTGCTCCTGCGGCTGCTTGCCGAGCGCGAACACCGCGCGGTCGAACCAACCGTTGTCCTGCGCCACGCGCACGGCGAGGCGACGCTGGGTGTCATCGAAGCGCGTCAGCGCATTGTTCCATTCGGCCACCGCCCAGCCGGCGCGGTCGATCTGGTACAGCGCCATCGCCCGCTGGATGGCCGGATCGCGGGCCACCGCGGCCTGCGCCTGCGCGCTGTCGTTGGGCTTCCACGGGCACAGCGTGTAGGGCTGCTGCAGCTTGTCCGCAGCGAGGAAGCCATGGAAGGTCGGTGCGCGCGCGGCTTCGCGGAACAGCGGCTGCGCCTGCTGTGCCTGGCCGGTCTTTTCCAGCATGCGGCCTTCGAAATAGCGCCAGCGCGAATCGTTGCGCTGGGTCGGGCCCATCTTGCGGATCGCTGCCAGCGTCGCTGGCCAATCGCCGCGCGACATCGCTTCGCGCGCGCGCCATTCGTGCAGGCGTTCGTCGTAGGCCGCATCGGGCACGGCATTCAAGCGGCGGGCAGAGTCGGGCAGGTACGACGCCACCGTCCACAGGGCGATCTGGTAACGCACCTGGCCCTGCTGTTCGGCGCTCAGGCCCAGCGCCTGCGCGTACTGCGGCAGCTGCTGTTCGGTAGCATCCGGGTCGGCCTTGGCCAGCTTGGCCAAGCCGTCGGTGGCGATGCGCCGGCTGCGCTCGTTGCGCGGCCAGTTCAGGGCGCTGGCATTGGGCTTGTCGACGAAGGCGGCGTAAGTGTTGGCCAGGGCCAGATCGCTGGCCGGCAGGCCGCGCGCGGCCGAACGCATCACCGCCGGCTGCTGTGCATCGGCAGCAGCATCGATGCGTTCCCAGCGCAGCGCATCGCTCATGCCACCCTGCGCCTGCAGCACGGCGAACACGGCGTCGCAGGCGTCGGGCAACGACTTGCCGTTCTTGCGCCACAGATCCTGGGCTTCACCGATCCACTGCGGGTCCAGCTTGCCGGTGGCCTGGCGCGCTGTCAGCTGCGCACAGCGCAGGCCGAGGTTGTCGGTGGGAGCCCAGTTGGCCAGCAGCGTCGGCCAGTCCTGGCGGCGCGCTACAGAGGGCAGCCAGGCGCTGCGGAAGCTGTTGGCCACGGCCTGGCCCTGGTAGCGCTTGAGGAAGGCCTGTGCCTGCGCCGTATCGACGGTGTCGATGTTGCGCCGCAGGTTGGCGAACTCCAGCCAGCCATACGCGGGATGGCGGCTGAGCGCGGCGGCCTGGCCGGGATCGAACTGGCCACGTTCGGCGGCGGCGATGGCGGCCTTCAGCTGGGCGTTCTGGGCATCGAGGGACTGGGCACTCGCGCAGCCGATCAGCAGCGTGGTGGCCAGCGGGAGCAGGGACAGGGCGGTCGAAGATCGTCGGGTCATGGCGACCAGCATAGCGGGCAGTGGCTGAATTCAGTTTCGCATTGTGTACACGGCCGAAGATGGCAACGACAGCTGAATGATGGTTGGATCCGCACTGCCGCGAGGGCGGTTGTCCGGCGTAGGTTTGGGCTGGGGCGACCGGCCCTGCTGCAGGGAGCGGCACATGGCATTCAGTAGCGCAGGAAGAAGCGGCCCGCTGGCGGACATCAACGTCACGCCACTGGTGGATGTAATGTTGGTGTTGTTGATCATCTTCATCGTGACCGCGCCGATGTTGTCGCGGCCGATCAACGTGCAGTTGCCGCAGGCCACCGATCGCGTGGTGGATCGCCCCGAACCGCCGCCGCCGATCGAACTGCGCCTGGATGCGTCCAGCCAGTTGAGCTGGGACGGGCAGCCGATGGCCATCGGCGATCTGCAGTCGCGCCTGCAGGCGCAGGCCAGTGAGCATGCCGGCAACCTGCCGGAGCTGCGCATCAGCACCGATCCGTCGGCCGAGTACGACGGCATGGCCAAGATCCTGGCCGCCGCCGAAGCCACCGGCATGCAACGCATCGCGTTCGTGCAGTGAGCGATTCATCGGTGCGGCCTTCCCAAGGGAAGGCCGCACGTGTACCGGTAGCGCCGGGTCATACCCGGCGGCAGACCTGCGATGTGCGCCGGGCTTGGCAGAGACCTCTTCGACACTTCGCCGGGCATGGCCCGGCGCTACCGTGACCCGGGCGGGCATGGCCCGGCGCTACCGTGACCCCGGCGGGGAATGACCCAGCGCCACGGCGATGTTGTCGTACGCGCATTCCGGTGAATACGTAGGCAAATGACGTCATCTGCTTTCAGAATCGTCAAATTCGCGTGAAAGAGTGCCGGGCATCACGCCGCGATGTTTACCGCTTGTTTACAAAGGAGACGCTGCCGCCATGCAGGGGGAGCGCGGCAGTCCATGTCCCGACATTCCTTTGGAGAGAGAGCGAATGAATTACCTGCATCACCGCCCCTTGGCGGTTGCCGTCGCGCTGTGCGTGACCGCACTGGCCCCGTTGGGGGCTGCTGCCCAATCGGCCACCACCGACCTGGATCGCGTCGAAGTCACAGGTACCCGCATCAAGCGCGCTGAAGTGGAAGGCCAGGTGCCGGTCCAGACGCTCAACCGCGCCGACATCGAACGCACCGGCCTGACCTCGATCGGTGAAGTGCTGCAACAGCTCACGGGCTCGGGCTCGGCGCTCAATGCCAAGTTCAATTCGTCGGGCAACTTCGGTTTCCCACCCGACGGCAGCGGCGTCGGCGCGGGTTCGGCGCAGGTGGACCTTCGCCATCTCGGTGCCAAGCGTGTACTGGTGCTGGTCGATGGCATCCGCTGGGTCAATGAATCCTCGGCCTCGGGCGTGGGCTCGGCCACCGATCTCAACACCATCCCGCTGGCGATCGTTGAGCGCATCGAAGTGCTGGAAGACGGCGCATCGTCGCTGTACGGCTCCGATGCCATCGCCGGCGTGGTCAACATCATCACCCGCCGCGATTTCGATGGCGGTCAGGTGACGATGAACTACGGTCAGTATGGCAAGGGCGATGGCACGCAGAAGGGCGTGGACCTGGCCTGGGGCAAGAGCGGCGACCGTTACAGCCTGTTCCTGGGGGCAAGCTGGACCAAGCAGGACCCGGTGTATGCGAAGGACCGCGAGCAGTCGCGCTTCCCGATCCCCGGCACCGGCCTGGCCTTCGGCAGCGGCGGCATTCCGCAGGGGCGCTTCGCCTTCGTCGATCCCAACACCGGTGCCGAACAGGACATCGTGCCCAACACCGGCGTGAGCAGCCCGCGTTACGACGGCAGCGCCGGCTGCAACCGCACCGACGACTACCACTGCTTCACCAGCGCCGACCGCTTCAACTTCGCCGAATACAACATGGTGCTGACACCGTCGGAGCGTAAGGGCCTGTTCGGCCAGTTCCGGTTCGACATCACCGACAACGTGCAGTGGTACGTCAAGGCACTGGGCAACCGCCGCGAGTCGACCAACCAGGCCGGCCCGGAACCGCTGTTCTTCGGCCCTGATGGTGCCACCGGCAATCCGCTGGCCGACAACATCGTGGTCTCGGCACTGAACCCGTACAACCCGTTCGGCTTCGACCTGGTGTCGTCGGGCAACATGAGCCTGATCGGCCGCCGTCCGGTGGAAGGCGGCGCGCGCGTATTCGAACAGCAGGTGGACACCACGTACTTCGCCACCGGTCTGGTCGGCAACTTCCAGGCCGCTGACCGCAGCTGGTACTGGGACGTCAACGGCATGTACAGCAAGAACAAGGCCGAGCAGACCAACTACGGCAGCTACAACATCTACAACGTCAACATGGCGCTGGGCGATCCTGCGGTGTGCGCGGCCACGCCGGGCTGCGTACCGCTGAACATCTTCGGTGGCGCCGGTTCGATCACCCCGGACATGCTGCGCTGGATCCAGCCGGTGGTGCGCGACCGCAGCCAGAACGAGCTGAGCCTGTTCACCGCCAACCTGTCCAGCGATCTGTTCACCCTGCCGGCCGGCCCGGTGTCCTTCGCCACCGGCCTCGAACACCGCAAGTACAAAGGTTCGTACCAGCCTGACCCGCTGACGGTGATCGGCCACTACAACGGCGTACCGTCGCAGCCGACGTCCGGCTCCTACGACGTCAACGAAGCGTACCTGGAGCTGAGCGTGCCGATCTTCGCCGACTCGGCACTGGGCAAGAAGCTGGACCTGAGCCTGGCTGGCCGCTACTCGGATTACTCGACCTTCGGTGGCGAGTTCACGCCCAAGTACGGCCTGCGCTGGCAGGTGACCGATGACTTCGTGCTGCGTACCACCTATGCCGAAGGCTTCCGCGCACCGTCGATCGGCGAGCTGTACGGTTCGGCCGCGCGCGCGGATCTGCAGTTGTTCGATCCCTGCTCGGTGGGCCTGGGTGGCACACCGCCGCGTGGCAGTGCGGCCAACTGCGCGTCGCTGGGCGTGCCGACCGGCTTCCAGCAGGCCAACTCGCAGATCTCGGTGACCACCGGCGGCAACCGCGAGCTGGAGCCGGAGCGCTCGCGCAGCTTCAGTGCCGGCTTCGTGTGGAGCCCCTGGTTCGGCAACGATGCATCGTGGTCGGAGCGCTTCGACGTGGAAGTGACGTTCTACCGCCACAACATCGATGGCGCGATCCAAGCGATCAACGCGCAGACCCAGCTGGACCTGTGCGTGGATACCCTGGACCCGATCTACTGCGATGGCATTACCCGTGCCAGCACCGGTGCGGTCAGCAGCTTCAACAACCGCCTGACCAACCTGGGTTCGATCAAGACCGACGGCTGGGATGTGGACCTGTTCTGGACCCTGCCGCAGAGCTCGATCGGCCAGTTCAAGCTGGGATGGAAGAACACCTTCGTCGGTCGCTATGAGGCCACCGGTGCCGCCGGCCAGCGGCAGCCGCAGAAGCCCGGCGTGGAAGTGGCTGACAGTTCGATTCCGGAATGGACCAGCAACGCCAGCATCGGCTGGACGCTGGACAACTGGAGCGCCAACTGGACGGTACGCCACATTTCCGAGCTGACCGAAGACTGCGGTGACGCCGTGGCGTTCCCGGTGTGCAGCAACCAGGCCGCCGGCACCAACACGCTGTCGGCCACCACCTTCCATGACATGCAGGTGGGCTACAAGATCGACTGGATGAAGGGCCTGCAGCTGACAGCGGGCCTGAACAACGTGTTCGACAAGGACCCGCCGATCTGCCTGTCGTGTTCGTTGAACGGCTATGACGCCTCCACCTACGACATCCCGCGTGGCCGTTACTGGTACCTGCGCGCGGACCTGCGGTTCTGATGTGAGTACAGCAGCGCCGGAGAGATTCCGGCGCTGCTGTTGCCGCGGTAGCGCCGGGCCATTCCCGGCGACGTCTTCTTCAGAACGACCAGGTAAACGTCAGCGAGCCGTTGCGACCATCGCCATACGCACCGTAGCCATTGATCTGCGAGAGGTACTTCTTGTCCAGCAGGTTGTTGAGGTTGGCCTGCACGCTGAACTCCGGCGAGATGCGGTAGCGCACGAAGGCGCTGACCAGTGCGTAGCCGCTCTGCTCGATGCGGCCATAGGCCGGCACCGGGTAGTAGATGCGGTTCTGCCAGTTGGCACCGCCACCGACAGTCAGTTCCTGCAGCGACTGCGGGGTGTAGCTGGTGAACAGCTTCAGCGCGGTCTGCGGCAGGTTGGTGTTGATGTCGGCATCGTTGGCATCCTTGGCCACGTAACGGGAGGCGCCGAACGTGGCGTTCCAGCCCGGTGCCAGTTCGCCGTTGAGCTCGAACTCGAAGCCACGGCTCACCGTGCCGCGTGCGGCGCGATAGGCGAATTCGTTCTGGCTGCCGGGCACCGGCTCGCCAGTGATCTGGCCGACGTTGTCCTGTTCGATGCGGAACACCGCCAGCGAGGCATTCAAACGGTTGTCGAACCAGGCGCCCTTGACGCCCACCTCGTAGCTTTTGCCATCCACCGGGTCCAGATAGCTGCCGTTACGGTCCTTCAGCGTCTGCGGCTGGAAGATCTCGGTGTAGCTGGTGTACGCCGAGTAGGTGTCGTTGATGTCGAACACGAGGCCGGCATACGGCGTGGTCACCTTGTGCTGGCGATCCGCGCCTTCGCCCTCGCTCTTCCAGTCGGTGTAGCGCGCGCCGATGATCAGCTTCAACGGATCGGCCAGCGACAGGCGTGCGGCGGCATAGCCGGCCTTCTGGGTGATGGTGCCCTCGCTGGCCAGCGCCAGCGGGTTCCAGTCCGGCTCGCTGATGTTGCCCGTCCAGTTCAGGTAACTGGCGAACGGGTCCCAGCTCTGGCCGGCGCCGCCGACCTGGTAGTCGCCGTAGTTGGCGTAGTCGCGCTTGTTGTAGCTCAGCCCGGCCATGAACTGGTGCTCGCGGCCGAACAACTGGAACGGACCATCAACGTAGCCATCGACACCGGTGACCTTGCGCTCGGTGTTGTAGAAGCCTGCGGACGGCGAAATGCCCGCACCGGTGGTCTTGTCGAAGTTCGAGGCGCCGGTGGTCCAATCGTTGTACGCAGGGTAGAACAGCTTGTCGTCGGCCTTGGTCTGGTCATGCGTTGCGCCGATCTTGAACTTCCAGCCGTTGCTGAAGGCGTGCTGCAGGGTGGCGAACGCGCGCTTGCTGGTGGTGTCCCAGTAGGTCCAGTTCGGGCTGGCGTTGAACGATTCGTCGTACGGGGTCGCGCTGCCGTCGGAGTACAGCATCGGGAAGCCACCCCAGGTCGCGCCGTTGGCGCGCTTCTGCTGGTAGTCGTAGCCCACGCTGAGCTGGGTATCCGGGGTCAGGTCGGCGTCGATCACCGCATAGCCCAGCGTCTTGCGCTGGTTGTAGCGGTCCATCTGCCCATCGGTGTCCAGGTAGCTGCCGATCACCCGGCCGCGCACAGTGCCGCTGGCGTTCAGCGCGCTGCCCACGTCCACAGTGGTGCGGGTGCGGCCCCAGCTGCCGACGTTCACCGACACGCTGCCGGTCAGCTCGGCGCTGTCGGCGTGCTTGCGGATCAGGTTCACCGATGCCGACGGGTTGCCGGCGCCACTGAGCAGGCCGGTGGCGCCACGCACCACTTCCACGCGGTCATACAGGGCCAGGTCCAGGCCGGAGTCACCGTAGCTCCAGTTCTGCACCATCTGCGTGGGCAGGCCATCGAACTGGTACGCATCGATGTAGAAGCCGCGCGCATAGAACTCGGTGCGCTCGCTGTCGGACTGGGTGCTGGTGACGCCGGTGGTGTTGCCCAGCACGTCGATGATGTCGTCCAGCTGCTGATCTTCGATGCGCTGGTGGCTGATGATGCTGACCGACTGCGGGATCTCGCGCGGCGCCAGGTCGAAGCGGGTGCCGGCCGAGGTACGGCGCACCGAATAGCCTTCGGCGCGCTCGCCCTTCACTACGACCTTGTCGAGGGTGGTCGGGTCGGTGGCGGTTTCGGCGAAAGCGGTGGGTGCGACGGCGCAGAGCGCGACGAGCACGGCAACGGACAGCCGCTGCGGCTGCGGGGTACGGAAGGCGGAACGGATCATGCGGATTCCTGCAACGGGCACGCGCGTTCGGCCGTCATCCAGGAGTCGAGGCGCTACGGGTAGGGGAAGGGCGGGCAGGCCGTCCTGGCACCACCGGAAACGAAAGAAATGGTAATACGAACTATTCCTATTTACAAATCATGAACAAACGCCTGCGGCCTCGAGGCTCGGCTCGGTTGCCGTCAGCGGGTGCCCTGCGGTTGCAGCAGCGGCAGCGGGTCCCGCGCGCCGTCGGCGCCATAGATGCCCCAATGCAGATGGGGCGGCGTGCCCTTGGCGTTGCCGCTGTCGCCAACATGGCCGAGCAGGTCGCCGGGTTGCACCACCTGGCCGCGCGCCAGGCCATCGGCCCAGTCTTCCAGGTGCGCGTAGTAATAGCGCTCGCGTCCCGGCCCGATCACCCAGACCTGGCGGCCACCGAGTCCGCTGTCGCGGATGTCGGCGACAACACCGGGGGTAGCGCTGCGCACCGGCGTGCCGCGCTTGCCGAAGATGTCGATACCCGCGTGCGTGCGGTCGCGCCCGCGCGGTGCGCCGAAGGTATCGGCGATCTGCCGGGGCCGCACGCCGTCCACCGGCACCGGCAGTTGCGTGGCCGGTGGCATGCGCGAGAGTGTCCACAGCATCCTCGGTGCGGCAGCCCACGGGCTGTTCCAGAAGGCCATCGCCGCGATGACCAGGATCAGCAGGACGGCGCCACGCAGCAGCCAGCGGCGCAGGCGTCTGGCGTTGGAGGGGGAAACGGTGTTCATGCGTCACCAGTGTAGGAGCAGGACAGGCTCGACGGCATCTGCGTCATGTCAGCGGCACGTCGAACCCGCGCTTCAACGTGCCCAGCACCACCGACGTTCGGAAGCGCTCGATGTTGTCATCACCGCCGAACAAGCGCTCGGTGATTGCCTCGTATTCCTCCATCGATGCCGCCGAGAGCAGCAGCAGGAAATCGCCGTCGCCGGTGATCGAGTAACACTGCTGCACGGCAGGGTCGTCCTGCACGCGGCGGCGGAACGGGGCGACCTTCTCGCGCTGTTCGCTGACCACGCGCACCTCGACGATGATGGTCAATGGCCGGCCGATTTTCGCAGCGTCGATCACCGCCACGTTGGCGGCGATCACCCCGCTGTCCTGCAGGCGCCTGATCCGCCGCTGCACCGCCGGCGTGGACAGGTGCACGGCTTCGGCGATCTGCCGCTGCGGCAGGGTGTTGTCCTGCTGCAGGAGGGCGAGGATGGCGCGGTCGAAGCTGTCCAGCACGGGGGCGGTGGCCATGGTGAGCAGAAGTTGCGCGGACGGGCCGTCAATTGAGCCAAGTGCTCGCCGCCGACGCAATAGACTGGCGGCATGCAGACGTCTCGAATCGCGCCGATGTTGCCGGCGCTGGCGGTGCTCGGCTCGGTCACCGCACTGGCCATTGGTACCTCCTACGCCAAGCAGCTGTTTCCGTTGATCGGCGCGCAGGGCACCAGCGCGCTGCGCGTGGGCTTTTCGGCGTTGTTGCTGCTGCTGTTCTGGCGGCCATGGCGCTGGAAGACCAGCCGCGTGGATGCGGTCACCATCCTGCGCTACGGCCTCACCCTGGGCCTGATGAACCTGTTGTTCTACATGGCCTTGCGCACGATCCCGTTCGGCATCGCGGTGGCCATCGAATTCACCGGCCCGTTGACGGTGGCGATGCTGTCGTCGCGGCGGCCGATCGATTTCCTGTGGGTGGGTTGCGCGGCGGCCGGGCTGCTGTTGCTGCTGCCGATCGGCGGCGGCCCGGCACTGGACCCGGTGGGCGTGCTGTACGCCATGGGGGCGGCAGCGTGCTGGGGCCTGTACATCGTGTTCGGCAAGCGCGCCGGCCACCTGCACGCCGGGCATTCGGTGTCGCTGGGGCTGCTGGCCGCGTCGCTGGTGGTGGTGCCGGTGGGCGTGGTGCATGCCGGCGCGGCGTTGCTGGAGCCGAAGATCCTGCTGGCCGGGCTGGTGGTGGCGCTGGTGTCCAGCGCGATCCCGATGTCACTGGAAATGATGGCGCTCAAGCGCCTGCCCAAGGAGACCTTCGGCATCCTGATCAGCATGGAACCGGCGGTGGCCGCGCTGTGGGCGATGCTGCTGCTGCATGAGCACCTGCATGGCCTGCAGTGGCTGGCCATCGGCTGCACGGTACTGGCCTCGGTGGGCAGCACGATGACCGCACGGCGGTTGAAGGTGCCAGTGGCGCAGGCGGGGTAGCGCTGGGCCATGCCCGGCGGAGAGCGTGCGGACCAACGGTCCGCACCCACCAGGTCAGCCTGCCAACGGGGTCCGCACCACCAGGGCAGCGTTCCAACCAAGGTTGGGCCCTTACCAGGGGCGGTAGCGCCGGGCCATGCCCGGCGAGCGCAGCGGCAGGGCTCAGCGCAGGGCGTCGGCCGGGACGTCGATTGCCATGGCCAGGGCAAGATGGTCGGAGAACGCAGCGGGCACCGCTTCCACGGTGCGGGTCTGCAGGCCGCTGCTGACCAGGATGTGGTCGATGGCGCGGTCGGGGCGCCAGCTGGGGAAGGTCGGCACGATGCAGCCGGGCGGCTGCAGCCGGGTCTTCTGGTACAGCACCTGCATTTCCGGACGTTCGGCCAGGCAGTTGAAGTCGCCCATCAGCACCGCATTGGGATGGTCGGACAACAGCTCGGCAATGAAGCCGAGCTGGGCCATCCGCGAACCGGCGCCCAAGGACAGATGCGCTACCGCAACGGCCAGGCCATCGCGGCCATCGCCGAACTTGGCCAGCAGCACGCCGCGCCCGCCGATACGGCCGGGCAGGGCGTGGTCCTGCACTTCCACCGGTTCCAGCTTGCTCAGCAGGCCGTTGGCGCTGGAGGCGACGCCACCCATGCGCCGGTTTGGCTGGTGGCTCCAGTAATTGAAGCCGGCGCGTTGGGCCAGGTAATGGGTCTGGTTGGTGAAGCCCGAGCGCAGGCTGCCCGGGTCGGCCTCCTGCAGGCCGACGATGTCATGACCGCGCGCCAAAGTGGCAATCGCGTCAAGGCTGCTGCGCTTGCGACCCGCCGGCAGCGCATGTGACCAGCTGCGGGTCACATAGTCGCTGTAGCGGCGGGTACTTGAGCCGGCCTGGATGTTGGCCGTCAGCAAGCGCAGGGTCCGTGTTGTGGGGGAAGTCACGGCCGGGAAAACGTCTCTTTGATCAGTGAGCCTGGGCCGCACCGCGTTCGCGGGCGATCAGGTGGTCGGCAATGCGCAGCATGTCCGGGAAGCTCTTGCCCTTCACCAGGTACTTGCCGTTGACGATGATCGACGGGGTGCCGCTGATCTGGCTGCGCTGGGCGAACTGCTTGGCCGAGTTGGTCTTGGCATTGACCGCGAAGCTGCCCATGGTGGCGGCGAACTGCTTCGGATCCACGCCGTAGGCACCGTAGAACTTGGCGATGTCATCGACCGAATCAGCACCGCGCTCGCCCTTCAGGGTCTTCTGCGAGTGGATGGCCGAGTACAGCGCTTCGTGGGTCTTCTCCTGCACGCCCAGGGTCTGTGCGGCGTAGAAGGCACGGGCGTAGTTGTCCCAGGTGCCGCCGAACATGGCCGGCACGTAGACGAAGTTCACATCGCTCGGCAGGCCAGCCTTCCACGGGCCGACCAGCGGCTGGAACGCAGCGCAGGCCGGGCAGACGTAACCGAAGATCTCGACCACTTCGACCTTGCCGGCGGCCGGCTGGAACGGCTGGCCGTTCGGGATCAGCTGGTAGTCGGCGCCTTCCACCGGGGCCGGGCCGGTCAGCGCGGCGGTGGTCGGGGCAGGCGCAGCGCTGGCAGCGGTCTTGTCACCTTCGGCAGCCGGTGCAGCGGCTTCGCCGCCTGCGGCCGGCGCGGCCGGTTCGGTGCTGGCCGGGGTCGCGGCCGGTTCTGCCGGGGCGGAGGTGTTGGTGGTGCCATCGTCGGCCTTGCAGGCCGCCAGGATCGGCAGCAGCGCTGCGAGGGCGAGGGCGGCAAAACGGGTCTTCATGGAAGCGTCTCCAGCATCTGGAAAGGTGGGGCCGGCGTCAGGCGCCGGCCAGAGGGAAATGATGACATGCGGCGGCGACAGCGCCGTGTCGATGGTGTGTGTTGGTTCAGCGGCCGCGGGCGGCGCGGGCCTGGGCGATCAGCGCCGAGGCGATGCGCAGCTGGTCGTCGAAGCTCTTGCCACGGACCAGGTACTGGCCGTTGATGATGATGGCCGGGGTACCAGGCACCTGGGTGCGCTGGGCGAAGGCACGGGCGGCATCGACCTTCTTCTGTACCGCCTCGCCGCGCAGGGCCTGCGTGTAGCGCTCCGGGGTCACGCCGTAGGCCTTGTAGAAGTTGGCGAGCTCATCGGCCGAGACGTTCTGCATCGGCAGCGTGCCGTCATCGTGCAGGGCCTTGAACACAGCGGCGTGGCTGCGCTTGGCCACGCCCACTTCGTCGGCGGCGTAGTAGGCCAGTGCCCAGGCATCCCAGGCACCGCCGAAGGCGGCCGGGACCGGGGTGAAGCGCACGTCGGCCGGCAGCTTGGCAGCCCAGGCGGCCAGCTGCGGTTCGAAATGGGCGCAGTGCGGGCAGGTGTAGCCGAACACCTCGACCACCTCGATCTTGCCGGCCAGCGGCTGGAACGGGCCAGGCTGGGCGATGCGCTCGTAGTCTTTGCCTTCGACCAGCGGGGCGTTGGCGGGGGTGGCGGCGCAGGCCGCCAACGGCAGCAGCACCAGCAGGGACAGCAGAAGGCGGGGAATCAACCTCATCGACACGCATCTCCGTTGAAAATGACAACGCCGGCGCAGCCGCCGGCGTGAAGGAAACATACCGCAGCGACGGGCCGTCGTGGCGACCGGCGCCGACCAGTGGCGGTCAGGGGGCGGCAGCCGGTCGCGTCGAAGCGCCTTCGGCGGCGAGATCGTCGGCCTTGTTGTGCAGGCCCTGCAGGTAGCTGGAAAGGGCCTGCACCTCCTGCTCGGTCAGCTTCTGCGCCACCGTAGCCATGATCTGGAAGTGCGCCTTGTCGGTCTCGTTGGTCTGTCCGGCCTGGTACTCCTGCAGGCGCCGGGCGACATAGCTGGCGTGCTGGCCGCCGATGTGCGGGTAGGCCGGGCCGGGGTTGCCGGCGCCGCTGGGGCCGTGACAGGCCATGCAGGCCGGCAGCCCGCGCTGGGCATCGCCGCCGCGGTAAAGCTGCTGGCCGATCTGGTAGAACTTCATGCCCTTGTACGGGCCCTCGGCCACCGGCGTGTCGTCGGCGATGCCGGCGTTGGCCTTCTGCGTGGCGAAGAACGCGCCGATGTCGCGCATGTCCTGCGGGGTGAGGTTCTGCACGAAGGGCACCATCGCCACGGCGGCGCCGGAACTGCGCTGGCCATTGGCGATCAGGGCCATCTGCTGGGCGACGTAGCGCTCGCTCTGGCCGGCGATGCTGGGATACATCTCCACCGTGGAATTGCCATCGGCACCATGGCAGGCGGCACACGCGGTGGCCTTGGTCTGGCCGGCCTTGGCGTCGCCCCAGGTGGTCTTGCTGAAATCCACCTCGAGCGAGGCGGTCCTGATCGGGCCGTTGTCGGGCAGCGGGGTCAGCGTGGTCTGCGCAAAGGCAGCAGCGGCAACAACGGCAGTAGCAAGGGCGGATACGGCAAGAACGCGAGCGTGGCGCATGCTGAAGCTCCGTATGGACCGGCCGGGCGGCGGCGGCCGGCATCGCCCGGATTATCAACGCCGTTTCCTTGCACGGTCAACGCAGCAGTGCAGCATTTTCCCGCTGGAAGGCCCCGGGCCGGGCGCGCGGCGCCGCAACATGCGATCCTATGCGCATGTCATTGCTCATCGAACGCGCCCAATACCACCTCTCTGCCCACAACATGGGGCAGCTGCCGCCCGATGAAGGTTCTGAAGTGGCCTTTGCAGGTCGCTCCAACGCCGGCAAGTCCAGCGCGCTCAATGCGCTGACCCGCCAGAACAGCCTGGCCCGGGTCTCCAAGACGCCTGGCCGGACCCAGCAGCTGGTGTTCTTCCAGGTTACCCCGGACGCCCATCTGGTCGATCTGCCCGGTTACGGCTACGCCAAGGTGCCGCTGGACCTGCAGGCGCACTGGCAGGCCTTCATCGACCGCTACTTCCGCACCCGCGAGGCCCTGAAGGGCCTGGTGGTGGTGATGGACATCCGTCATCCGCTGAAGGACTACGACCGGCAGATGCTGGCCTATGCCGTGCAGCGTGGCCTGCCGGCGCATGCGCTGCTGACCAAGGCCGACAAGCTGAGCCGCAGCCAGCAGATGCAGACCCTGCAGAAGGTACGCAAGGAACTGCATTCGTCGTTCGGCGATACGGTGAGTGTGCAGGTGTTCTCCGGCTCGGCCCGTACCGGCGTGGATGAAGCCCGCGGCATCATCGGCGGCTGGCTGGGGCTGGAATAAGGCGCTCCGCTGCGCTCGCCGGGCATGGCCCGGCGCTACCCTGATGTTTTCCGTCACCGCGATGCGGTAGCGCCGGGCCATGCCCGGCGGCACATCATTTCAGTGGCGAGTATTCCGCCGGTACCCACGCGTAGGCCTGGCCTTCGCTGCGCACGTGCCCCAGCCCGGGGAAGGGCAGGTGCGCGCCGGCAACCCACCAGCCCTTGGCGGTGGCTTCCTGCAACAGGCTGCGACGGCTGGCCGTAGCTGCCTTGCGATCCGAATCGGCCTCGAATGCCGCTTCCGGGTGTGCGAACTGCACGGCATGGAAATGCAGCACATCGCCCCACACCAGCAGTGACTGGCCCTGGCTGTCGAAGCGGTAGGACACATGCCCCGGCGTGTGGCCGTGGGTATCCATCGCCACCGCGTGCCCCGGCAGGGCGTCGCCAGGCTGGAAGGTGTGCAGGCGACCGGCGGCCTGGTACGGCGCGATCGCGTTGCGTGCCAGCGCGAAGGCAAAGCGCACGCCCTGCGGTGCCGTGGCTTCGCTGGCCGGGTCGAGCCAGTAGCGGGCATCGGCCTTGGACAGCCACACCGTCGCATTCGGATAGGCCGGCTTGCCCTGTGCATCGAGGATCCCGCACAGATGATCGGGATGGGCATGGGTCAGCAGCACCTCATCGATCTCGGCCGGGTCTACGCCGGCCGCACGCAGGTTGCCCAGCACCTGGCCCTGGTCAGGGCCGAAGCACTGCGCGGTGCCGGCATCGACCAGGGTCAGGTGCTTGCCCTGGCGCACCAGGAAGGCGTTGATCGCGGTCTGCAGGCCCTTCTTGTCTTCGGGCACATAGCGGCCTTCGAGCAGGCGGCTGACCAGCGTTGGCGGCACGTCGACCACTTCCTGCCGGCCGAGCGCAACCACGCCGTCGAACAGGGCCGTGACCTGCAGCGCACCGATGCGCTGGTGTTGCACGCCCGGCACCTGCTGGGTGGGGGCGGGCGAGGTGGCCTCGGCCAGCGCAGGCAGCGGCAGGGAGGACAGGGCCAGCAGGAGGGCGGCGTGCAATGGCAGATGACGCAGGGTCATGACGGTTCTTCTCGGTGAGTGATGGGCAGGCCCGTTGCGCACAGCGTGCCGTGTTGCGCGTGCGTGCGGCGCTCAAAGCACTGCGCGGAATGCTCAATGGGGGGGTATCGGCAGGGCTGCGCCCTGCACCCGCAGAGGCAACAGCAACGGCAACGGCCGAAGCAACAGCAGAAGCTGGTTTCCTGTGGGATGGCGGGGTGGATCCGGTTGCGGGGGACGCCGTAAACCCATCCATGGGGGCTTGGCCGCGGCATCCATGCCGCGGACACCCCCGCAACCGGACCCACCCCGCCTTCGACAGGTTTCTGCGATCTGTCGGGATGGCATGGCCTGCTTTTGGTGGGTGTCGACCTTGGTCGACACGTAGATCCACGCCATGCGTGGATGCTCTTCGAATTCAATTCGGAATCATCGAAATGAATCGAATGGAATTGGAGGAAATCATCCACGCATGGCGTGGATCTACTGGCCACCGGAATCTGTCAGAGGTGGGGCGGTGTCGGATTGCGGGGTGTCCGCGGCATGGATGCCGCGGCCAAGCCCCCAGGGATGGGTTTACGGCGTCCCCGCAATCCGACACCGCCCCGCCATCCCACGGAATGCACGCTGTTGCTGTTGCTTCGGCTGTTGCCGTTGCCTCTGCGGGTGCAGGGCGCAGCCCTGCTGAAGAACCCTCAAATATCTGTGGGAGCCAGCCCGTACTGCTCGGCGAAGCGCTTGCTGAAACTCGCTGCGGAACGATACCCCGCGCGCGCTGCCACGGTCTTCAACGGCAGATCGGTGGTGTACAGCAGCTGCATGCCATGGGCCAGGCGCGCTTCGGTCAGCAGCTGGCGCAGGCTGGTGGCTTCGGCGGCCAACCGCCGCCGCAGGGTCGCACCGCTCAGCGCGAAGTGCGCCTCAACGTCGCGCGACTGCCAGTCGCGGGCCGGTTCGGCGGCGATGCGGTCGCGGATCTGCTCGCCCAGCGTCGGTGCGTGCGGCAACAGCAGGTTGCCGTGGCCCTGCCGGCACCACGCCAGCACCAGCGTGGCCAGCGCCAACCGCGCTTCGCTGTAGTGGCCGTCCTGCAACGACTGCCGCCAGCTGCGCAGTACCGTGGCGTGATCGCCCAGCGCCTGCCGGGCCAGTGCCGCGCCGGCCGTTGGCAAGGCCTCGCTCCACAGCGTGCGCGCCGCCGCCAGGACTTCCGTGCACAGCGGCACGATCGCGCTGAGGTAGCGGCCGGTCTGCGGGTCCGGTGTGTTGACCACGTCGATGCGGCAACGCTGGGTGATCAGCAGGATGTCGCCGGGCACGAAGGTCAGCGACTGGTGGGCGGTACGTACCTGCTTGCGGCCTTCCAGCAGGATGGCGAACTGTGGCTGGGGAATCTCCACCGAACTGGCACCGTGCTCGCGGCGGGCGGTGATGCAGGCATAGCCTTCAGCGCGTTGGCAGCCGGCCAGGCTGGCCATCTCCGCCAGTAGTGCCATGGCGGTGGGGGGCATGCCGGTCATATGACGTGCGCGCCCAGCAGGCGACCGACCGCGGCCGCGGCGGCCATCGCCAGTGCACCCCAGAACATCACGCGCAGGGCGCCGCGCGTGGGTGATGCGCCGCCGGCGCGTGCCGCCATCGCGCCGGTCAAGCACAGGCCGGCCAGCGTGCCGACCGTGGTGGCCGTGGCGACGTTCTGTACCGGCGTCAGCAGTGCGGTCAGCACCGGCAGCGCGGCGCCACAGGTGAAGGCGGCGGCCGACGCCAATGCGGCCTGCAACGGCCGCGCGCGCAGTTCCTCGGTGATGCCCAGTTCGTCGCGCGCGTGGGCACCCAGCGCGTCGTGGGCGGTCAGCTGTTCGGCAACCTGGCGCGCCAACGCCGGCTCCAGCCCGCGATGGCGGTAGATCGCGGTCAGTTCGTCCAGTTCGCTGTGCGGGTCTTCGTGCAGCTCGCGCTTCTCCATCGCCAGATCGGCATTTTCGGTATCGGCCTGGGTCTGCACCGATACATACTCGCCGGCGGCCATCGACATCGCGCCGGCCACAGTGCCGGCCACGCCGGTGGCGAGGATCGTGCTGGCCGAGGCGCCGCTGGCGGCCACGCCGACCACCAGGCCGGCGACCGAGACAATGCCATCGTTGGCGCCCAGTACGGCGGCCCGCAGCCAGCCGACGCGATCAGCACGGTGCAGCTCGGGATGTCGTGAATGGCGGCTCATGGCCCTGAGTGTACGAGGGTCAAGAGGGTGTCGGTAGGATGCTGAAACCCGTCACCGTCGCATGACGTAACGAGCCGCCACGCTATAGTGCGCCCTTGCGATGCAAGGCTCCCAGCCCCACATCCCCTGCCACCGTCCAGCGAGCCACCCCCTTGTCGAGCCCCAGCCACGTCGCCGATACGCCCATTACCGACCGCTCGCAACTGGTGGCGGAGATCGCCTCCGGCGAGAAGCCCCGTTCGCAGTGGCGCATCGGTACCGAGCACGAGAAGTTCGGGTTCCGCCTGGATGACCTGCGTCCGCCGACCTTCGATGGCGAGCGCGGCATCGAGGCCCTGCTCAACGGCCTGGTCCGCTTCGGCTGGACGCCGGTGCAGGAGAACGGCAACACCATCGCCCTGCTGCGTGATGGCGCCTCTGTGACCCTGGAGCCGGCGGGCCAGCTGGAGCTGTCCGGTGCGGCGCTGGAAACCATTCACCAGACCTGCGTGGAAACCGGCACCCACCTCAATGAAGTGGCGCAGGTGGCCGGCGAACTGCAGCTGGGTTTCCTCGGCATGGGCTTCCAGCCGAAGTGGACGCGCGATGAAATGCCGTGGATGCCCAAGGGCCGCTACAAGATCATGCGCTCGTACATGCCCAAGGTCGGTTCGCTCGGCCTGGACATGATGACCCGCACCTGCACCGTGCAGGTGAACCTGGATTACGCCAGCGAAGCGGACATGGTGAAGAAGTTCCGTGTGTCGTTGGCGCTGCAGCCGATCGCCACCGCACTGTTCGCCGACTCGCCGTTCACCGAAGGCAAGCCGAACGGCTACCTCAGCTACCGCTCGCACATCTGGACCGATACCGATGCCGACCGTACCGGCATGCTCGACTTCGTGTTCGAGGACGGCTTCGGTTACGAGCGCTATGTCGACTACCTGCTCGATGTGCCGATGTATTTCTCCTACCGCGATGGCATCTACCACGATGCCAGCGGGCAGAGCTTCCGCGACTTCATGCAGGGCAAGCTGCCGGTGCTGCCGGGCCAGCTGCCGACCCTGCGCGACTGGTCGGACCACACCACGACCGCGTTCCCGGAAGTGCGGTTGAAGAAGTACCTGGAAATGCGCGGTGCCGATGGTGGCCCGTGGAGCCGGCTGTGTGCGCTGCCGGCCTTCTGGGTGGGCCTGCTGTACGACGACACGGCGCTGGATGCGGCGTGGGATCTGGTGCGTGACTTCAGCCTGGCCGAGCGCCATGCGCTGCGTGATGGGGTGCCCAAGCACGCGATGGGCCTGCCGTTCCGCGGTGGCACCGTGCGCGACCTCGCCCGCGAGGCGGTGAAGATTTCGGTGGATGGGCTCAAGCGCCGTGCGGCGCGTAATGCCGATGGCCAGGATGAAAGCAAGTTCCTGGACGTGCTGCAGGAAATCGTCGAGTCCGGCCTGACCCCGGCCGAGCGCAAGCTGGCGCTGTTCCATGGCCGTTGGCACGGTGACGTGGATCCGGTGTTCCGCGAGTTCGCGTACTGAAAATGCGCCCGCCGGGCATGGCCCGGCGCTACCCGCCACGAATCCGGTAGCGCCGGGCCATGCCCGGCGGGTGGCGTACGCAAAAAAAACCCCGGCAATGCCGGGGTTTCTTCATTCCATCAGCGCAACGATCAGGCCTTGATGGTGGCCATGTCGATCACGAAGCGGTAGCGCACATCGTTCTTGGCCATGCGCTCCCAGGCTTCGTTGACGTTCTTGATGTCGATCATCTCCACGTCGCTGACGATGCCGTGCTCGGCGCAGAAGTCCATCATCTCCTGGGTTTCGGCCATGCCGCCGATCGCCGAACCGGTCAGGTTCCTGCGACCGAAGATCACGCTGCCACCGGTCAACGGCGGGTCCAGTTCGGTCAGCACACCGACCAGGCACATGGTCGCTTCGCGCTTGAGCAGGCCCATGTACGGGTTGGTGTCATGGCTGACCGGGATGGTGTTGAGCAGGAAGTCGAAGCTGCCGGCATGCGCCTTCATCTGCTCGGCATCGCGCGAAACCAGCACTTCGTCAGCGCCCAGGCGCTTGGCGTCGGCGCCCTTCTCCGGGGTGGTGGTGATCATCACCACGTGCGCGCCGAGCGCCTTGGCGAACTTCACGCCCATGTGGCCGAGGCCACCCAGACCGATCACGCCGACCTTCTGGCCCGGGCCGACCTTCCAGTGGCGCAGCGGCGACCAGGTGGTGATGCCGGCGCACAGCAGCGGCGCGGCTGCCTTCAGGTCCAGCGTTTCGGAGACCTTGACCACGAAGCGCTGCTCGACCACCACGTGGTCGGAATAGCCGCCGTAGGTCGGTGCGCCGCTTTCACGCTCGCGGCCGTTGTAGGTCCAGGTCGCACCTTCGGCGCAGTACTGCTCCAGGTCGTGCTGGCAGGCATCGCAATGGCGGCAGGAATCGACCATGCAGCCGACACCGGCGTGGTCGCCGACCTTGAAGCGGGTGACCTCGCTGCCGACTTCGGTGACCCGGCCGATGATCTCGTGGCCCGGCACCATCGGGTAGATCGAACCACCCCAGTCGTCGCGGGCCTGGTGCAGGTCGGAATGGCAGATGCCGCTGTACAGGATCTCGATGCGCACATCGTTCGGGCCAACCGCGCGGCGCTCGAATTCGAAGGGCACCAGCGGGTCGGTATGGGTGTGGGCGGCGTAACCACGGGCGAGGGACATGGGGAATCCTTGGCAGGGTTTGTCGAAAGGCGTTTTACAATACGCTCCGTACCTCAGGGTAAGAAGCGTATATATCGGCATGATTCATCAAGGCAGACTGCACAATCATGGCCACTGACAACCTGACCCACCTGGCCGCCTTCGCTGCGGTCGCCCGCCACCGCAGTTTCCGCCGCGCCGGCGCCGAACTGGCCCTGTCGACCTCGGCGGTGAGCTATGCGATCCGCGCGCTGGAGGAACGGCTGGGGGTGGGCTTGTTCCACCGTACCACCCGCAGCGTGGCCCTGACCGAGGCCGGGCAGCGCCTGCTGGAGCGCCTGCAGCCGGCGCTGGGGCAGGTGCATGACGCGCTGGAGGAAATGAACCACTTCCGCGCAGTGCCGGCCGGCCTGCTGCGGATCAATGCGACGCGGGCGGCGGTGGCGACCCAGTTGGGGCCGCGGCTGGCGCGGTTCCTGCACGCGCATCCGGACGTGCGGGTGGAGCTGACCGAGAACGATGGTCTGGTCGATATCGTTGCCGAGGGCTACGACGCTGGCGTGCGCCTGCACGAGTTCGTGCCCGAGGACATGGTGGCGGTGCCGATGGGGCCGCCGCTGCGCGGATTGATTGTCGGTTCACCCGAGTACCTGCGGCGCAGGCCGGCCCCGCAGCATCCGCGCGACCTGGCCGCGCACGAGTGCGTACGTTTCCGTTTCGCCAGCGGCCATCTGTACAAGTGGCAGTTCGAACGCGACGGCCAGACCCTGGAAATCGACGTACCGGGTCGGCTGACGCTGTGCGAGCAGGGCACCGTGGTTGGCGCGGTGCTCGATGGCATCGGCCTGGCCTATGTGCTGGAAGACACCGCGCGGCCGTATCTGGACGACGGCCGCCTGGTGGCGGTGCTGGAAGACTGGAGCGAGCCCTTCGCCGGGTTTGCGCTGTACTACCCGAAACAGCGGCAGATGCCCGGTGCGCTGCGTGCGTTCGTGGACATGCTGCGCGAATGAATCGCGATCACCCGCGTCAGTAGATCCACGCCATGCGTGGATTGGCGCCCGCTACGCAGCCAGCAATTCATTCGACCAACGCGTCATACCCTGCATCGCTGAACTGGATTAGGCAGAAGCCATGGCCGAACGGATCGGACAGCACGGCGATCTTTCCCCAGCGGCGTTCGCGGATGGGACGTTCGAGCGCGGCTCCGGCCGCAACCGCGCGGGCAAGCGCCGCGTCGATGTCAGCGACCACCCAGTCCAGATGCACCGGCGTCCAGTGGCGCTCGTAATCGCGCACATCGCCGTCTTCGGTCGCTGCGCTGCCGGCATCGTTCTGCAGCAGGTACAGCGGCGTGGGGCCACCGAGCAGTTCCAGCGCACCGGGGCCGAGGCGTCGGCTGCTGCGCAGGCCAAAGGCCTGGGTGTAGAAGGCTTCGGCGGCGGTGATGTCAGGGACGTCGAGGTTGACGATGAAGGAGGCGGCGGAGGCGTTCATGGGGCAGGACCGAGGTCGGGCCGGGCCACGATGCGCTCATGGCCCGGCAGGATCAAGGCGCGGCACACCGGCGGTGGCCGGTGCAGCGCATCCACGCGTGGCGTGGCTCTACGGGGCCGGCGGGTAGTCGAGGTAGCCCTCGCTGCCGCCGCCGTAATAAGTGCTGCGGTCGGGGATGGCCAGCGGGACATCGCGCTGCAGGCGCTCGACCAGATCCGGGTTGGCGATGAACGGTTGGCCGAAGGCGGCCAGATCGATGATGCCTTCCTCGACCAGCCGCAGGGCGCGTTCGCGGGTCATGCCGCCGGCCAGGATCACCGTACCGCCATAGGCCTGCTTGAAGGCCTTGAGGAGGGCCTCGCCGATCGCCGGTGCGCCGTGCAGGTAGTTGTCGTTCAGATGCACATAGGCCAGCGCGCGCTTGCCCAGTTCCTCGGCCAGGTACAGATAGCTGGCTTCGTTTTCCGCATAGGCGGGCATGTCGAAGACCTGGCTGTTCGGCGCAAGGCGCACGCCGATGCGGTGCGCGCCGATGCGCGCGGCCATCGCATCCACGGTGTCCAGGATCAGCCGGGCGCGGTTGCGCAGCGAACCGCCGTACACGTCCTGCCGGTCATTGGTGACCGGGTTGAGGAACTGCTCGAACAGATAGCCGTTTGCCGCATGCAGTTCGATGCCATCGAAGCCGGCAGCGATGGCATTTTCAGCTCCGAGTACGAAGTCGCTGACGATACCCGGCACTTCATCGGTGCGCAGTGCGCGCGGCGGCGTCGGATCGGCGTGGCCGCGGCTGCCGTCTTCCAGATACACGAACGAGGTGTTCTTCGGATCGCTCGCCACCGGCCGCGTGCCGGCGCTCACCGGCTGGCCGCCGTCGGGCTGCAGCGAGCTGTGTGACATGCGCCCGACGTGCCACAGCTGCGCGAAGATCGCGCCCTGCGCAGCGTGTACGGCGTCGGTGACAAGCGTCCAACCGGCCACCTGCTCGGCCGACCAGATGCCCGGCACGTCGATGTAGCCCTGGCCCTGCGGTGAGACCGGGGTGCCTTCGCTGATGATCAGGCCGGCGCTGGCGCGCTGCCTGTAATACTGGGCGGTCAGCGCATTGGCGACGGCGCCGGGGTTGCGGGCACGGGTCATCGGCGCCATTGCGATGCGGTTGTGCAGGGGTACCCCAGCGAGGTCGAAGGGGCGGAACAGGGCGGCGGTCATGTCAGTCATCTCGGAGCGGGGGAGGGCGCCAACGGCGCGACAGCACCATGATGGAGTTGACATGTGGGCACATAAAGGCGGTAGATTTCCCGTCAGGCGGGACAATCTGTCCCCAATGAGCGAGCCTGCCGATGCTTCCCGTCGAATCCCTGAATGGCCTGGCGACCTTCGTCACCACGGCGCGCTCGGCCACCTTCACCGAGGCCGCCGACGCGCTGGGCATCTCCCGCTCGGCGGTCGGCAAGGCCATCGCCCGGCTGGAAACGCGGCTGGGCGTGCGCCTGTTCCATCGCACCACCCGGCGCATCGCGCTGACCACCGACGGCGAGGCGTACTACGCCTCCTGCGCCGCGGCCCTGGATGAAATCGCGGCGGCCGAAGCCTGCCTGGGCTCGGCTGCGCATCTGCCGAGCGGCCGCCTGCGCATCGACATGCCGTCCTCGTTCGGGCGGCTGGTGGTGCTGCCGGTACTGCTGCGCATGTGCAATGAACACCCAGACCTGCAGTTGACGATGACCTTCACCGATCACTTCGTTGACCCGGTGGAAGAAGGCATCGACCTGCTGATCCGCTTTGGCGGCCTGCATCACGCCGAGCACCTGGTCGCGCGCAAGCTGGCCAGCCAGCGCCTGGTGACCTGCGCGTCGCCGGCCTACCTGCAGGCCTATGGTGTGCCGCAGACGCTGGACGAACTGCGCGACCATCGCAGCGTGGTCGGCTTCCGTCATGGCCAGTCGGTGGCGTGGCGGATCGGCAGCGAGGGCACCAACGGCAGCTTCATCCCCAGTGCCACGCACCAGCTCAACGATGGCGATGCGGTGATCGAGGGGGCGATCGCCGGGTTGGGGATCTGCCAGATGCCGATGTCTCTGGTGCGCCATCACCTCCAATCCGGTGCGTTGCAGTCGGTACTGGACCACTGCACGCAGCACCATGTAGACATCCACGCGCTGTGGCCACAGACGCGGCATCTGCGGCCGAAGGTGCGTTACGTGGTGGAAGAGCTGACCCGGCTGGCCGCAGAGGGGGCGTTCGATTGAGGTCCGGATCGGCTCCTGTATACTATCCCCCAGTATAGTTCCGAGGCCGGCCCACGATGCCGCACTCTCCCGAAGAGAAAAAGAAGGTTCTGGCCCGCGTGCGCCGCATCCGCGGCCAGTGCGATGCGCTGGACCGCGCGCTGGAAGCCGGCGCCGACTGCGGGCCGGTGCTGCAGCAGATCGCCGCCATCCGTGGCGCGGTCAACGGCCTGATGTCCGAAGTGATGGAAGCGCACCTGCGCGAGGAGTTCGGCCAGCCCGCCGCCTCCAATGAACAACGCGCCGAACGCGTGCGCGACATGAGCGCGTTGATCCGCTCGTACCTGAAATGAACGACGGCGCGACACAGCGCCGCGCATCCTGTTTTCCGCAAGCCCTTTTGGAGAGTGCCATCATGAAATCCCGTGCCGCCGTCGCCTTTGGTCCCGGCCAGCCGCTGCAGATCGTCGAGATCGACGTCGCCCCGCCGAAGGCGGGCGAAGTGCTGGTCAAGATCACCCACACCGGTGTCTGCCACACCGATGCGTTCACCCTGTCCGGCGATGATCCGGAAGGCCTGTTCCCGGTGGTGCTGGGCCATGAAGGCGCCGGCATCGTGGTGGAGGTGGGCGAGGGCGTGACCAGCGTCAAGCCGGGTGACCACGTCATTCCGCTGTACACCGCCGAATGTGGTGAATGCCTGTTCTGCAAGAGCGGCAAGACCAATCTGTGCGTGTCGGTGCGTGCCACCCAGGGCAAGGGCGTGATGCCCGATGGCACCAGCCGCTTCAGCTACAACGGCGAGCCGATCTACCACTACATGGGCTGCTCGACCTTCAGCGAATACACCGTCGTTGCCGAGGTGTCACTGGCGAAGATCAACCCGGAAGCGAACCCGGAGCATGTCTGCCTGCTCGGCTGCGGCGTGACCACCGGCATCGGCGCGGTGCACAACACCGCCAAGGTGCAGGAAGGCGACAGCGTGGCCGTGTTCGGCCTGGGCGGCATCGGCCTTGCGGTCATCCAGGGTGCGCGCCAGGCCAAGGCCGGGCGCATCATCGCGGTGGACACCAACCCGTCCAAGTTCGAGCTGGCCCGCGAATTCGGCGCCACCGACTGCATCAACCCGAAGGACTTCGACAAGCCGATCCAGCAGGTGATCGTGGAGATGACCACCTGGGGCGTGGACCACAGCTTCGAGTGCATCGGCAACGTCAACGTGATGCGTGCGGCGCTGGAATGCGCGCACCGTGGCTGGGGCCAGAGCGTGGTGATCGGCGTGGCCGGTGCCGGTCAGGAAATCTCCACCCGCCCGTTCCAGCTGGTCACCGGCCGCAAGTGGATGGGCACCGCGTTTGGTGGCGTGAAGGGTCGCAGCCAGCTGCCGGGCATGGTCGAAGACGCGATGAAGGGCGATATCGAGCTGGCCCCGTTCGTCACCCACACCATGGACCTGGATAAGATCAACGACGCCTTCGACCTGATGCATGAAGGCAAGTCGATCCGTTCGGTCGTCCACTACTGAGCCGCGCCGGGCGGCAGGCGCTTGCCTGCCGTCCCTCGGGAGGAAACCTCATGGAACGTATCGAACACCGCGCCTGTGCCGGCGGTTGGCAGGATGTCTACCGCCATCATTCCACCACGCTGGGCTGCGACATGCAGTTCGCCGTGTACCTGCCGCCGCAGGCGGAAACCCGGAAGCTGCCGGTGCTGTACTGGCTGAGCGGACTGACCTGCACCGAGCAGAACTTCATCACCAAGGCCGGCGCGCAGCGCTATGCGGCCGAGCACGGCGTGATCATCGTCGCCCCGGACACCAGCCCACGCGGCGATGACGTGGCCGATGCCGAGGGCTATGACCTGGGCAAGGGCGCGGGTTTCTATCTCAACGCCACCCAGCAGCCGTGGGCCAAGCACTACCGCATGCACGACTACGTCGCTCACGAGCTGCCGGCGTTGATCGAGGCGGGTTTCCCGGCAACCGACGCACGAGGCATCAGTGGCCATTCGATGGGCGGCCATGGCGCGCTGGTGATCGCGCTGCGCAACCCCGGCCGCTACCGCAGCGTGTCGGCGTTCTCGCCGATCGTGGCACCCAGCCACGTGCCGTGGGGGCAGAAGGCATTCGCCGCCTACCTCGGCGGCAACCCGGCCTACTGGGCGCAGTGGGATGCCTGCGAACTGGTGGCCCACGCCAGCGAGCGCCTGCCGCTGCTGGTTGACCAGGGCGAGGGGGATGAGTTCCTGCACAGCCAGCTGCAGCCGCAGCGCCTGCAGCAGGCCTGCGATGCTGCCGGTCATCCGCTGAGCCTGCGCCTGCAGCCCGGCTACGACCACAGCTATTACTTCATCGCCAGCTTCATCGGCGAGCACATCGCGCACCACGCCCGCGCGCTGCACGTCTGACCCTGACGGTAGTGCCGGCCGCTGGCCGGCATTGCCTTGAGAACAGTCGAGCAAGCTCGACGCTACGGCGGCCAGCCGCCACGCATGGCGTGGCGCTTACACGTCGTCTTCTTCTTCCGCCGCTTCACGGCCCTGCTGGCGGATCAAGGCTTGTTCGCGCGCATCGTTGATGGCGTGGCGCACGCTGTCCAGGTCGACGGTGGATTCATCGTGCACGAAGGTGCCGGTGAGCTCACTGTCCGGCAGCAGGCTGCCCGCCTCGAACAGCGCCCACATTTCCTCGCCATACCAGCTGTCCAGCAGTTCGGGCGCGAAACGGCCCAGGTAGGCGGTGAGGTTGTTGACATCCCGCAGCAGCATGCTGCGCGCGGCGTTGTTGCCGCCCGCACTGACCACCTGAGGGAAATCGATCACCACCGGGCCATCGGGACCGACCAGCACGTTGTACGGCGAGAGATCGCCATGGATCAGGCCGCAGCACAGCATGCGCACCACCTGGCGGACCAGGGTCTGGTGGAACTGGCGGGCCTGCTCGGGCTCCAGCTCCACCTCGCCCAGGCGCGCGGCGGAGAAACCGTCGGCATCGGTGACCAGCTCCATCACCAGCACGCCGTGGTAGTAACCGTACGGCTCGGGCACGCGCACGCCGGCATCGCGCAGCTGGTACAGCGCGTCCACCTCGGTATTCTTCCAGGCCGTTTCCTGCTGCTTGCGGCCGTATTTGCTGGCCTTGCCCACCGCACGCGCCTCGCGGCTGCCGCGCACCTTGCGACCTTCCTGGTACTGCACGCGCTGCTGGAAGCTGCGCTGGGCCATGTCCTTGTAGACCTTCGCGCAGCGCACCTCGTTGCCGCTGCGTACCACGTACACGGCCGCTTCCTTGCCGCTCTTGAGCGGGCGTAGAACTTCATCGATCACGCCGTCGTCGATCAGGGCGCGCAGTCCTTCCGGGGTTTTCACGGGATCTCTGGGGCGGCCGGCGCGGACGCGCTGGCCAGAATGGGGAGGAATCTGCGCATTTTACAGGTCGCGGCTGCCCAGCGGCTTCCCGGCTGGCCCGCGAGCGTCGCTGGGCAACCGTCCCACGAGACGGCTGCCACCGTCGCGGATTTTCCAAAGTGGATCACGCCACCGTGGCGGCGCGGCGCGCTATCGTGCGGCCATACGGCCTTGCCGATGGGGGATGCATGCCGGTTGCGCTGGCGCTGCTGTTCGTGGTCTGCCACGGTCTGGCCGTGGCGTTCTGGCCGGGTGCGGCCGGAGAGGGATCGTTCGTGTTCCTGACCGCAGCGCCTCTGCTGGCTGCCGCGGCCTGCCTGTGGCGTGGCCAGCGCGACCGCGCTGCACTGGGCTGGCGGGCCACTGCAGTGGCGCTGCTGCTCTGGGCCGGTGGCATGGCCTTCAACATGGCCGACGCACTGGGCGCCGGACGGGCCGACATCACCCCGCGCGCCAGCCTGCTGCTGTATGTGCTGTACGGTGTGCCGCTGGTGTTCATCCTGGCCCGCGCCCGTCGCGAACGCTGGACCATCAGCCTGATCGACGGCGTGATGGCGGCCCTGCTGGGTGTGTTGTTCTTCGTGCATACCCAGTCCTTCGCCGACCGCATCGATATTGACGACCAGGCGATGGCGCACATGCAGCGCATGTTCGACATCCAGAACCTGTGCATCGCCGGTTTCGCGGTGGTGCGCTGGGTCGCCGGCGATGCGCCTGAACGGTGCAGCTTCTACCGCGCGCTGGCGCTGTATGCGCTGTCCTATCTGCTGCTGGCGTTCTACATCAATCACTACACCGCCGAGCAGTCGTTCGGCGCCTACAACGATCTGCTGATCGACCTGCCGTTCCTGCTGCTGGCGCTGCTGGCGCTGCGTCAGGCACCCGCACCGGGCTTCGTGCTGCATCCTCGCCTGCTGCGATTGGTGCAGGCCGGTGGACCGATCATCCTGCCCTTGTTGTTGCTGGTGGTCGGCACCCTGGTGGTGGACCACGCGCGGCCGTTGGCGCTGACCGGGTTCGTGGTGGCAACGCTTGGCTTCAGCCTGCGCAGCACGTTGCTGCAGCTCGACCTGCTGGAACGACAGGCCGGCCTGGATCAGATGGCGCGGCAGGATGGCCTGACCGGCGTAGCCAATCGCCGTCAGTTCGATACGCTGCTGCTGGCCGAATGGAACCGGGCGCGTCGCAGCGGCAGCGAACTGGCATTGCTGCTGGTGGACATCGACCATTTCAAGGCATTCAACGACGAGCACGGTCATCCCGCCGGCGACCGCTGCCTGCAGGCGGTGGCCGCGGTGCTGCAGGCTACCGCCGGGCGCGCGGCCGACAGCGTGGCGCGCTATGGCGGCGAGGAATTCGCGGTGATCGTGCCCGGCAGCCCGCTGTCGGGTGTGCTGGCGCTGGCCGAGCGCCTGCGCGAGGCGGTGGAAGCGCTGCCGCTGCCGGAAGGCCGGGTCAGCATCAGCGTGGGCGTGGGTTACCTGCATCCGCCGGCGCTGGCCACCGCCGAACAGTTGCTGGCCGATGCCGATGCCGGCCTGTACGCGGCCAAGCGTGCGGGCCGCAACCAGGTGATCCTGCACGCACACGTGCTGGACGACGACAGCGGCGCGCACGACACGCTGGACTGTTGAGCATGGCTGCGCGACTGTCGCAGCAAGCTGCGTGGTCGATCAGCGTTGGCGCAGCCACCCGGCCGGATCCAGCAGGCGCAGGCCCACCGGTGACAGCGATCGTTGCCGCAATGTCAACTGCGTGGTGTGCACGGCCGCTGCACAGTGCGCCAGTTGCCGACGCAGCGGCGCCAGTTCATCGTCCTCGCGTGGGCGTGCGTGCCGCCATTGGGCGATGCGCAGCAGACAGACCAACAGGTCCAGTTCGCTGGCAGAAATGAAGGGCGACCCGGGACGCAGCAGATCGATAGGTGCCTGCGGCGTGGCCAGCAGTGGCAGCAGCTCACCGAAGGCGTCGCGACCTTCGGCGTCGACACCGAGCGCGGCCAGTTGCGCCATGCCTTCATCATGCAGGGCGGGGTCGCGCAGTTGCCGCAGCGCGGCCAGCAGCATCTGCTCGCCCCGGCTGAATTGACGGCCGAAAGCGCGATAACTCACACGGGTGGAAAATACAGGGGAACGTGAGGCCATGCGGGCGTACCTACCGATCGCGTGTTTCCACCAGCACCGGGCAGGGCGCATGGTCGATCGTCCATTGCCCCACCGAGGGCTCGAACAGGCGCTGCAGGCGTGACAGATGGCGGTGGCCGATGACGATCAGGTCGCATTGCAGGCGACGCGCCTGCGCGCTGATCACTTCGCCAGGATCGCCGGAATGCAGCTGTGCGATGGCGTCCACGCCGCGCTCGCGCAGCTCGGCCAGGGCGTCGGCCAGTACCGCTTCGGCATGCGCCTGCTGCCGGGCGGCGGCGGGATACTCACGGCGGTCGGCATCGGTGGCACCTGCGGCCAGTGCGAATTCGGGGTCAAGCACGCACAGCAGGTGCAGGCGGCTGCGGGGGCCGGCCATGGTGGCGGCCAGGTCCAGCACGCGGTCGTGCTGGGGGCCGCCATCAAGCGCGACCAGCAGGGTGTTGAACATGGAAAGCTCCTTTGCAGGGCGCTGATGGTCGCTGATGTCGTCGCGCACACCCATGCCGTGCGCCGCAGTCAATGCGTGCGTACAACGCAATTCTGGATGGTCTGGATTGCAGTAGAGTCATCCCATTTGCGGGAGACTGCCATGCCCTTGCCGGACCTGAACCTGTTGCTGGCACTGGATGTGCTGATCGACGAATGCAGCGTGGCGGCCGCTGCGCGACGGATGAATCTCAGTGCGCCGGCGATGAGCCGTACCCTGGGCCGGGTACGGGTAGCCCTGGGTGATCCGGTGCTGGTGCGCGCCGGCCGTGGGCTCGCCCCCACGCCACGCGCGCTGGAACTGCGTGAGCAGGTGCGCGATGTGATCGAGCAGGCACACCGCGTGTTCAATGCGGGCCGCGAGGTCGACATGGCCACGCTGGAACGAACGTTCAGCGTGCGCGCCAACGATGTGTTCATCGGCAGCTATGGCGGCCGCCTGCGTGATGTCTTCCGCCAGCAGGCACCGCGCTGCATGCTGCGCTTCGTGCCCGAAGGCGATACCGATGACGATGCGATGGTGCAGGGGCGGATCGACCTGTACATCAGCACGGCCGGCAAGCACAGCCCGGAAACCAAGGTGCAGCACCTGTTCACCACCTCGCTGCTGGGCGCGGCACGCGAGGATCATCCGTTGTTCGACGGCGACATCAGTGTCGAGCGCTTCGCCGCGTGCGACCACATCGCCGTGTCCCGGCGCGGGCTTGCGCATGGCCCGATCGACGAAGAGCTGGCAGCGCTTGGCCTGCAACGGCGGGTGGCGGTGGTCATCCCTACCTTCCACGGCGCGATCTTTGCTGCCGCCGATTCGGACCTGGTGCTGCCGCAGATGCCAAGCGTGATGCTCGACCGCATCACCCGCATGGGCCTGCCGCTGCGGATGTTCCCGCTGCCGGTGCCGGTGCGGACCGTAGCGCTGGTGCAGGCCTGGCACCCACGCATGGACAACGACCCGGCCCACCAGTGGCTGCGGCGGGCGATCAAGGGCATGTGCGATTCGGTCGAGGCGGCCCACCACTGATTGCCCGCGGGCGTGCGTTGTACGCACGCCTGCGATGCCGGGCACGCCATTTTTCGCAGGCAACGGCCTTTCTAGACTGCGCTCCCGAAAGTTTCACTGAGTGCAATCCAATGTCTCCATATATGCCGTGTACTGCACGGATCGGCAGCCGGCAGTGAGCACGCCGGCCGCCATGCCCGCGGCGCCGGCAGCGCCCCGGCCCGTCGCTGCCCCCGGCTTCGACCGGCGCATCCTGGTTGGGCTGTGCGGTGTGCTGCTGGCAGTGCTGGTGTCGGGTTTCAACGAGAACGTCACCAAGGTCGCGCTGGCCGACATCCGCGGTGCGATGGGTTTCAGCGTCGATGACGGCAGCTGGATCGTGGCGCTGTACAGCGCCATGTCGGTCAGCGCGATGGCATTCGCACCGTGGTGCGCAGCCACCTTCTCGCTGCGCCGCTTTGCGCTGGCGATGATCGGCGGCTTCATGGTGCTGGGCGTGCTGTGCCCGCTCGCCCCCAACCTGCAGACCTTTCTGCTGCTGCGCGCATTGCAGGGCCTGTGTGGGGGCGCGCTGCCGCCGCTGCTGATGAGCGTGGCGCTGCGCTTCCTGCCGCCGGGCATCAAGCTGTACGGCCTGGCCGCCTACGCACTGACCGCCACCTTCGGCCCGAGCATGGGCACTCCGCTGGCCGCATTCTGGGTGGAGCAGGTGGGCTGGCACTGGGCGTTCTGGCAGATCGTGCCGTATTGCCTGGCGGCGATGGCGATGGTCGGCTGGGGCCTGCCACAGGATCCCCTGCGGCTGGAGCGCTTCGCACAGTTCGACGGCGTCGGCCTGATGCTCGGCCTGCCGGCGCTGGTGCTGCTGGTACTGGGCCTGGTGCAGGGCCCGCGCCTGAACTGGTTCGACTCCTCGTTGATCACGCTGATGCTGGGTGGAGGTGCGGGTCTGCTGGTGCTGTTCTTCATCAACGAGTGGTTCCATCCACTGCCGTTCTTCAAGCTGCAGCTGCTGGCCAACCGCAACCTCAGCTACTCGCTGATTACCCTCGGTGGCGTGCTGTTCGTGCTGCTGGCGGTGATCTCCATTCCTTCCGGCTTCCTCGCCAGCGTGCAGGGCTATCGCCCGCAACAGACCGCGCCGATGCTGCTGTGGGTGGCGGTGCCGCAGGTCATCGCGCTGCCGTTGGTCGCCGCACTGCTGAACATCCGTGCGATCGATTGCCGTTGGGTGCAGGCCACCGGCCTGGCCCTGCTGGCGCTGGCCTGCTGGCTGGGCGCGCATCTGGACGTCAGCTGGATACGCGACAACTTCCTGTGGGTACAGCTGCTGCAGGTGTTTGCGCAGCCGATGGCGGTGCTGCCGTTGCTGATGCTGGCCACCGGTGGCCTGGCGCCACAGGACGGCCCCTTCGCATCGGCGTGGTTCAACACGGTCAAGGGCTTTGCTGCGGTGCTGGCCAGCGGCGTGCTGGAAGCGGTCGCGCAGGGACGCCGCCATTTCCATTCCACCGTGCTGGTCGAGCGGCTTGGCGAACAGCCGTGGCTGGCCGAAGGGCCGCAGCTTGGCGCGCGCCTGCATGCGCAGGTGCAGGCGTTGACCTCGGCCGATCTCTACCTGCTGGTCGCGTTGGTCGCGCTGGCCTTCATTCCCCTCATTGCCTTGATGCCCACCCGCATCCATCCGCCACGTGCCGTGGCCTGATCCCTTCGCAGGAACTCCCCCATGACAATCAATCGAACGTATCTCAACGCGGGCCTCGGCCTGGGCGTACTGCTTCTGGCCGGTGCTGCCTGGCTGCTGCTGCGCGATGGCCGCCACCAGACCACCAACAACGCCTATGTGGTCGCCGACTACACCGTGGTCGCACCGAAGATCGCTGGCTTCGTCAGCGCGGTGAACGTGGAAGACAACCAGGCGGTGAAGGCCGGTGACGTGCTGGCCCGCATCGATGACCGCGACTACCAGGTCGCGTTGCTGGCCGCCCGCGCCGACGTGGCCAATGCGCGCGCGCAGCTGGCCAACGCGCAGGCGGCGCTGGCACAGCAGGGCTCGCTGATCGAACACGCCCAGGCGAGTGTGGATGTCAGCCGCGCCGAACTGACCCTGGCCAGCGCCGACCAGCAGCGCTACCGCGAGCTGGCCCGCGACGGTGCCGGTACCGTGCAGAACGCGCAGCAGGCGCAGTCGAAGCAGGCCGTGGCCAGTGCACATCTGCAACAGGGACAGGCCGCGTTGTCGACCGCACGCCAGCGCACTGACATCCTCGCTGCCGGGGTGCAGGCCGCACAGGCGGCCGTGCAGCGTGCCGAAGCCGCACAGGCGCGCGCCGAACTGGATCTTTCGCACACCGAGCTGCGTGCACCGATCGATGGCGTGGTGGGACGCCGCGCAGTGCGCGTCGGCGCCTACCTGACCCCGGGCACGCCGGTGGCCGCGGTGGTGCCGCTGCAGCGCGCCTTCGTGGTCGCCAACTTCCAGGAAACGCAGATGACCCGCATGCAGCCGGGGCAGCAGGTCGAACTGACGGTGGATGTATTTCCCGGCACGCGGCTGCGCGGCCATATCGACAGCATCGCCCCGGCCACTGGCGTGACGTTCGCCGCGGTGGCGCCGGAAAACGCGACCGGCAACTTCACCAAGGTGGTGCAGCGCATTCCAGTGAAGATCGTGCTGGAGCCGGAGCAGGCATTGCTGGGCCAACTGCGGGCCGGCATGTCGGTGGAAGCCAGCGTGGATCTGCAGCGTCCGCAGCGGGTGCAGAGTGCACAGCGCGAGCGGCACCGCACGGGCGGGGAAGGCGCATGATCCGCGTATTCCCGCGTGGACTGGCTGCAGCGGCACTGTGCACGGCGTTGACCGCCTGCACGCTGGGCCCGGACTTCGTGCGCCCGCAGGCCGAACTGCCCACGCAGTGGCAGGGCGAAGCGGTGGCTTCAGCTGCGCTGGATGACGACGCCAGGTGGTGGTCCGGTTTCGATGATCCGCTGCTGGGGCAACTGGCGACGCAGGTACTGCAGGCCAATCTCGACCTGCAGCTGGCCGCCAACCGGGTGCAGCAGAGCCGCGCCGCGCGTGGCTTCACCGCGGCCGACCGGCTGCCCAGCGTCGGCGCCACTGCCAGTGGCGTACGCGCGCGCAACAGCGAGGTAGGCCTGAACGATCCGTCCGGTAATGGCGGTCGCGATGACTATGGGCTGTTCCAGGCCGGCATCGGCATGAGCTGGGAACTGGATCTGTGGGGACGCGTACGCCGTCAGGTGGAAGCGGCCGACGCACGCGTGCAGATGGCTGAGGAAGATGCACACGCGGTGCGCATCGCGCTGCTGGCCGAGACCGCGCGTGATTACCTGCAGTTGCGCGCGACGCGCCAGCTGCTGGCCATCACCGAGGATAACCTCAGCATCGCCCACGACATCAAGCGGCTGACCGAAGCGCGCCAGCGCCAGGGCGTGGCCAGCACGTTGCAGGTCTCCAGTGCGGCGGCGCAGGTGGCATCGCTGCAGGCTCGCATCGCACCGCTGCGGCACCGCGAATCGCAGCTGCGCAATGCACTCGCGTTCCTGCTGGCACAGCCGCCGCAGGCACTGGATACGCAGCTGCAGAGCGCGCGCCGCGATTGGCCCGCGTTGCCGACCGTGGCCGTGGGCGTGCCCAGTGAACTGGCCGAGCGTCGCCCGGATGTCCGCCGTGCCGAGGCTGCGCTGCATGCTGCCACGGCGGGAATTGGCGTGGCCAAGGCCAGCTTCCTGCCGCGCATCACCTTGAATGGCGATGCCGGTTTCCAGGCCAGGCAGCTGGATGATCTGGATGGCTGGAACGCGCATCGCTTCAGTATCGGCCCGTCGATCAGCCTGCCGATCTTCCAGGGCGGACGCCTGAAGGCCAACCTGGCGCTGAGCAGGCTGCAGCAGCAACAGGCGGCCCTGCAGTTCCGCCGTGCCGTGCTGCAGGCCTGGCATGAAGTGGACGATGCCATCGACGGCTATGCCGCCGAACAGCAGCGTGCCGCGCAGCTGCACGTGGCGGTGGATGAGAGCGAGACGGCGCTGGGTGCGGCGCGTCGGCAGTACCGGGCCGGCGTGGTCGACATGCTGGATGTATTGAGCACCCAGCGCATCGCGCTGGACAACCAGGCCGCGCTGGCCAACAGCCAGGCGACCGCCGCGATTGCGCGCGTAGAGCTGTATCGCGCACTGGGCGGCGGTTGGTAAGGCGCAGGATGGGTAGTGCCGGCCGCTGGCCGGCAGGTGCCGTATGCATGAGTTGCCGGCCAGCGACCGGCACTATCCTGGCAGGCAGCCCGCGTCAGGCCGCCGGCTTTTCGCGTTTGCGGAACAGCAGATAAGGCCAGATACCGATCAACACCGCTGCGATGACCGTGCCGTAGACCAGCGCGAACACTGACTTGCCCGGCTCGGTCCAGACCATGCCCAGCAGAAGCAGGCCGAACACGATGGTCGGCCCGCCCAGCAGGATCATGGCGAAGGTCTTTATCCGTCCACTGGTGGGCGCATTGGCGAGCTTGCCGACCATGTCGGTACCACCGAAATGCACCTGCAGTGCATCGTTGGTGGAACGGGCGGGCTGCGGTTTTGCGGGTTCCGGCGGTGCCACCGGCTGCTGCAGATCCATTTCCCGAGGCGCCGGCGGCAGCAGGTCCGACAGGTTGGTCTGCTCGATGAGCGCTTTCAGCTTGGGGTCCATGTGCAATCCGTGCGGTCACCGTTGGCGGCGGCACGATACCAGCACACCCAGATGCCGGGTAGTGCCGGCCGCTGGCCGGCAGCTCGGCAAGGTGAAGCCGGTAGTGGCCAACCTTGGTTGGCAGCCTTCAGGAAAGCGCCAACCAAGGTTGGCGCCTACCAGAGCCGGAACTCAACGCACGTCGCGCAGTTCCCAGTGGTGCCCGGCCAGCAGGCGCAGGCGCTGCTTGAACACGTCACTGTCGATGCGGGTGGTGGCCACCAGGTTGATGCGCAGGTCCTTCTGCTCACCGGTCACGGTGGCCTCCGGATCGGTCGCGCCCCACTGCGGCTCCACCGCATCCGGGTCCGGCTGCTTGTCGCGCCAGCGCTCGAACAGGCTGCCATTGCGCAGCGCGTTCTGCAGTTCTTCGGCGAAGCCGGCAGCGCCCTGCGAATGGAAAGACAGGTCGGGGTCGTTGCCGCGGGCCTTGGACGGTTCGGGCAGGCTGATGTGGTACTGCGCAGGCATGTTGATCTCCTTGAGGTGCGGCTAGGCTGGCATAGGCGCGGTGGAATCGATGTGCAGATTCCAGAGCGCGGTTGGCCTTCATTCAAATCGATGCGGCCCATCGGCAAAACCCACGGTGACCGCGCCCTTGCCGACGTTGACCATGCCGGTCAGGCTCATCACCGATTCGTACACGGTCACCCCATGGCCGGCGCAGACCTCCTTCATCTGCGCATAGCCGGGCAGGGCACGCAGCTCGTCCAGTTCGCCGCCGTAGCTGACGCACACGGTCGGCGTCATCAGGCCGGCGCGTACGCGCTGGCCGACCACGCCGAACAGCTTCAGCACGGCATTGTCGAAACCCTTGATCTTCGCCACCGGCCCGGTCTGCCCGCGATAGCCATGCAACACCGGCTTGATGTCCAGCGCACTGCCCAGTGCGGCGCTGAGCAGGCCGACGCTGCGGTCGCCCTTGTGCCGGGCGCGGGCACGCATGTAGTACAGATCGCGGGTGACCATGTAGCCGTGCACGTTGCCGGCCAGTTCTTCCAGGCGCTCGCGGATCTGCTGCACGCTGGCATCACTGGCGCGCAGCCGCACCGCTTCCACCGCCGTCACCGCCTGGGCGGCGAACAGGTTCTGGGTATCCAGCACGCGCAGCGCGAATGGCGAGTTGAAGCCGGCCGCCTGCCGCACCGGCTTGTAGTCGTTGAGGATGGCGAAGCTGGCCTGCAGTGCATTGTCGTGGATCGGGCTGCGGGTCTTGGTGATGGTCATGCAGAACACATGGTCGTAGTCGATCACCAAGCGTTGCAGGAACAGGTCTCGGATCTGGTTGACGCTGAAGGGGATGGTCTCCGCTTCGGCGCCGTGCTCGGCGACGTGCGCGTGCAGGAAGCTGAGCGTTGCCTGCTCGTCGCGGTGGTCGGCGAGCACCGCTTCGCCGATCCGCACGGTGATCGGCAGCAGCACGATGTTGTGCTCGGCAATGAAGTCCTGCGGCAGGTCGCAGGCCGAGTCGACGACGATTCCGATGCGCATCCGCGGCTCCCCCTCCAGGGCGGTTGTAGGTTCGGAAATGTGAAAACTATCTCAAAACGGCGGCGGGCGCGCGAGGGAAACGCGCCGCTCCCTGTTCAGCGACTGCGCTGCACCGCCACCGGCAGGGCCACCGCCTGCTGCCAGTCCGGCCGGTCCAGCAGGCTGGGGTCGTCCAGCACCGCCGCCATCAGCGGGTGGGTATCGTTGCCCCAGAACAGTTCGCCGTCGATGGCCAGGGTCGGCACGCCGAACACCCCGGCCTCGATCGCCGCCTCGGTGTTGCGTCGCAGCTGCTCCTTGATGGCCGGCTCGCCAATGGCCGCCTCTACGTCGCTGATACCCAGCCGGGCGGCGGGTTCGCGCAGGGCCTCAGCCGTGTCGCCGGCGTGGCCGTCGCGCCAGATCCAGTCGAACAGCGCATCCACCGCCGCAGTGCTGGCACCGGCGGCCAGGCACAGGCGCAGGGCCGCCAGCGGATTGAACGGGTGCCCGGGCGGGAAGCGCAGCGGGGTGCCCTCGGCCTGCGCAGTCCACAGCAGCTGGCGGTACATGAAGCGGCGCTTGGCCGGGATCTCCGCCGGGCCCAGGTTGCCCAGATGGTGCAGTACCGCACCAAAGGCGATGGGCACCGGTTGGATGCGCCCGAACTGCGGCAGCTGCTTCACCTTCTGCCAGTGCAGGTAGGAATAGGGCGAGACGAAGTCGAAATACCAGCGCAGGGTGGGCATCGATGGCTCCTGGTTACGGTCAGGGCTGCGCGTTGCGCTGCAGGTAGCGGTCGCGCAGTTCGGTCTGGCGCGAGCGCATCGGCATCGCGCGGCCGCCCAGCCAGACCTGTTCGGCATAGTGCGCCACATCCAGCGGATCGCCTTCCCACAGCACCAGGTCGGCACGCTTGCCCGGCTCGATGCTGCCGATCTGGTCGGCCACGCCCAGCACCTCGGCCGGTACCCGGGTCAGCCCGGCCAGTCCGTCGGCCCAGGGCAGGCCGTTGGCCACCGCATTGCCGGCCAGCTGGCGCATCTTGCGTGCATTGTGCGAGGCGTCATCGCGCTGGGCGAAAGCCACCGGTACGCCCGCGCGCCGCAACCGCGCGGCATTTTCCAGGGTGGCGCCGATCTGGTCGAAGGTCGTCGGCAGGTTGCCCAGCGCGTCCACGAATACCGGCACCTTGGCCGCTGCCAGTTCCGGTGCCAGCTGCCAGGCCTCGGCACCGCCGGCGACGGCGATCTTCACCTTCTCGCGGGCCGCCCAGCGCAGCAGCTGGCGGATGTCGGCCGCGCGGTCCACCTCCACCACGATGCGGCCCTGCCCGGACAGATAGCGGGCGAGCGTGCGGCGGCCGGCCGGGGTCAGCAGCGCATGCGGCGAGTCGGCGTCGACCTGGCCGCGTGCCTCGTCCACCATCTGCTGCAGCAGCATCCACTGCGCCGCGCGCGATTGACCGGTCAGTTCAGATGCTGCAGCACCCAGGCGCAGGTACAGCGCGCGCGGGCCGATCGGGTCGGCACTGCCATCGAAACGCACCACGCCGCCCTGCCCGGCGACGAAGCCACCGCCGGTGGCCGCGCCCAGCGCAGTGAAGCCGATGCCGTCCAGGCGCGCCACCGGAATCAGCACGGACGCCGGGTTATAGGCCAGTGTCACGTCGAACTCCGGGCGCAGCGGCTGCTCGCCGATCTTCAGGGCGCTGTCGACCGTGCTTGATTCACCGGATACCTCCTCGATGCCGATCTCGGTGATGCCACCGAACAGGGCAGGGGTCAGCATGCGTCCCTTGGCTTCGACCACCGGCACACCGGCCGGTGCGGACAGGCCCCGGCCCACCGCACGGATGATGCCGCCCTGCACCAGCACATCGGCATCTTCCACGTTGCCACGTGCGCTGGCGGTAGCGACGGTCGCACCGCGCACCAGCAGGTCCTGCGCCGAGGCTGCGGTTGTCATCAACAACAGCGCAACCAAGGTAGCGCCGGGCCATGCCCGGCGGCGCTTGTTCAACATGCCCATCAGCGCAACTCCTGTCCAAGCTGGAAATCCGACCGCGGCGTTGCCGATGGCGTGCTGCGGTCGTACACACGGCGGCCATCGACGAACACCTGCTCGGCCAGTGCATACGAACTGAAGGGATTGCCGTTCCAGATCACCACGTCGGCCATCTTTCCGGCCTCCAGCGTGCCGGTCTGCGCCTCGATGCCCAGCGCCTTGGCGGCGTTGGCGGTCATCCAGGTGATCGCGCGTTCCGGCGCGATCTCCGGCATGTGCGCGCGGCGCGCGGCGGCCATCACCTTGGCTGCTTCCTGGTTCAGGCGCTGGATGCCCTCGGGCGAGTCGGAGTGGACGATGGCGCAGCTGTTCTTCGGCCGGTCGACCAGCGCGATGTTCTCGGCGATGCCGTCGAAGGCTTCCATCTTGAAGCCCCACCAGTCGGCCCACAGTGCCCCGCATACGCCTTCGGCCGCCAGCCGGTCGGCCAGTTTGTAGGCCTCCACGCCGTGGTGGAAGGCGGCCACCTTGAAGCCGAATTCCTTGGACAGATCGAGCATGGTGGCCATTTCATCGGCGCGATAGCAGTGGATGTGCACGCGGATATCGCCCTGGATCGCACCGGCGAGCGTATCCAGCTTGAGGTCGCGCTTGCCGCCGGCATCACCGGCGCTGTCGCCCTTGTCGCTGCCGAACCAGCCCTTGCGCTTGGCCGGCTTCGGCTTGTTCTTGGCGATGTAGTCGGCCGCGTCGATGAAGGCTGCGCGGTAACCGGCCACGTTGCCCATCCGCGTTGCAGGTGCCACGCCCTTGCCGCCACCGTAGACGCGCTTGGGGTTTTCGCCGCAGGCCATTTTCAGGCCCCACGGCGCGCCGGGGAACTTCATCGCCTGGTAGGTGGTGGCAGGCACGTTCTTCAGCGTTACGCCGCGGCCACCGACCAGGTTGGCCGAGCCGGGCAGCACCTGCATGCTGGTCACTCCGCCTGCCAGCGCCGCCTGGAAACCGGGGTCCTGCGGCCATACCGAGTGCTCGGCCCAGACGTTGGCGGTGACCGGCGCGGTCATCTCGTTGCCGTCGCTGTGCGCGCCGACACCGGGGCTGGGATAGACGCCCAGGTGCGAGTGCACGTCGATCAGGCCGGGAGTCACCCACTTGCCGTCGGCGTTGATGCGGGTGACGCTGGCATCGACCTGCAGCGCATCGCCGACGGCGACGATGCGGCCATCGCGCAGCAGCACATCGGCGTTGTCGAGGCGCTGGCCGGTGCCGGTCAGCACCGTTGCGTTCTGGATCAGCAGCGGCCCGTCGGGGTGCGCCTGGTAGGTGCTCGGGTAGGGATCGGCCACGAAGCGCGAAGCGCCCACGGCCGGCGCCGTGCTCAGCGATACCAGCGCCAGACCCAACCCGGCGCGCAACAACGTCGATGTCATGCAGATCCCCTTGGCAGCGTGTTCAACCCACCGACGCTAGCCGGGGAGCGGCGTGCTTGCCAAGTGTCCTTTTTCACGGATCGCCATCGGCCATCTCGACGGCAACGACTGCCTCCCGGAAAATGGTGCTCCCCACGCCGTACCGGAGCGCCCATGAAGAGCAAGCAGGACATCGTCGACAACTGGCTTCCGCGCTATACCGGCGTGCCTCTGGACCAGTTCGGCCAGCACATCCTGCTGACCAACTTCGGGGGCTACCTGCATACGTTCTCCGCGCTGACCGGGGCGCCGGTGATCGGCCTGGACCGGCCGATGGCCAGCGCCACCATCGACGGCATCACCATGATCAACTTCGGCATGGGCAGCCCCAATGCCGCGATCATCATGGATCTGCTGTCGGCGGTGATGCCCAAGGCCGTGCTGTTTCTGGGCAAGTGCGGCGGGCTGAAACGCAAGAACGAGCTGGGCGACCTGGTGCTGCCGATCGCGGCCATCCGCGGCGAGGGGACCTCGGGCGACTACCTGCCGCCGGAAGTGCCGGCCTTGCCGGCCTTCGCCCTGCAGCGTGCGGTTTCGACCATGATCCGCGACCTCGGCCATGATTACTGGACCGGCACCGTCTACACCACCAACCGCCGGGTCTGGGAGCACGACGAGGCCTTCAAGGAGCGGCTGCGGGCGATGCGCTGCATGGCGATCGACATGGAAACCGCGACGATCTTCGCTGCCGGCTTCGCCAACCACATCCCCAGCGGGGCCCTGCTGCTGGTTTCAGACCAGCCGATGATCCCGGACGGGGTGAAAACCGAGGCGTCCGACGCCAAGGTCAGCTCGCAGTTCGTGGAAAACCATATCCAGATCGGCATCGAGGCGCTTAAGCTTATCCGGCGCAACGGCAAGTCGGTCCGCCACCTGCGCTTCGACGAATGATGATGATGGCCTGGCGCGGCGCGCCGGCCCTGGGGAGTAGGTGATGGACGTTGCCGCGCAAGTGGTGGATTTCTGGAAAGACGCGGGCCCTGAAAAGTGGTTCACCCGCGATGACGCGTTCGACGCGCGGTTCCGTACGCTGTTCGCGGACGAACACCACGCTGCCGCATCGCGCGCGCGCGAGCACTGGCTGGGCAGCGCCGAGGGCGCGCTGGCGCTGATGCTGCTGCTGGACCAGTTCCCGCGCAACTGCTTCCGCGGCACGGCCCATTCCTATGCCACCGATGGCCTGGCACGTCACTACGCCACGCGCGCGATCGAGGAGGGGCTGGACCTGCAGCTGGTCCCCAAGCTGCGCGCCTTCATCTACCTGCCGTTCGAGCACTCCGAAGATCCGCTGGACCAGGACCGCTCGGTCGCGATGTTCGACGTGCTGGGTGACAAGGAATACCTGCAGTACGCCGAACTGCACCGCGACATCATCCGCCGCTTCGGCCGGTTCCCGCACCGCAATGCGGTGCTTGGCCGCATTCCGTCGCCGGAAGAACTGGATTACCTGGCCGAAGGCGGGTTTGCCGGGTAACCGGAACGTCAGCCCCCGCGCTTGGGGCACGGAAGGAGTAGATCCACACCATGCGTGGATGGGCTCAACAAAAAACGCCGGCTTTCGCCGGCGTTTTTCCTGTGCATCAAGCGCAGCCGATCAGTACTTCGGCACGCCGTTGTCCACTTCGTCCGACCAGGCATCGATGCCGCCGGTGACGTTGAACACCTTGCTGAAGCCCAGCGCACGGAACTGCTCTGCTGCCTGCGCGCTGCGGCCACCGTGGTGGCACAGGAAGGCCAGGGCGGTGTCCTTGGGCAGGGCTTCCAGCTCGGCGCGGCCGTTGCCATCGAAGCTCTTGAACGGTACGCCGACAGCAGCGATGGCGCGTTCTTCGGCCGGGCGCACGTCCACCAGCATCACGTTGCCGGCACGCACCAGGTCGTCGGCATCACGCACGCTGATTTCCTGCACCGGCTTGGGCGCGTTCGGGTTGTCGATCGCCAGGCCCTTGCCACGGATGTCGTCGACCCAGTCGATGGTGATGCCATCGGCGCGGCGGGCGCTGGCCAGGTCGAACTGCACGCGCAGGCCGTTGGACTCGGCGGCGATCGCGCCTTCATCGTACGGGGCCAGCTGGAAGTTCGGCTGGAAGCGGGCATCGATGCCCAACTGCAGCGACGCCCCCGGTGAATCGGCCAGCGCGCCCTTCAGCATTTCCACCGCGGCGGGGGTGACGGTGATGCGCGGCGGGGTGCGGTCCGGTGCAGCCAGGCCCAGCACGCTGCTCAGCTCGCCGCTGGCGGCCATCTGCAGCACGATGTCGCTGCCGCCGACCAGTTCGCCGTCGATGTACAGCTGCGGGATGGTCGGCCAGTCGCCATAGGCCTTGATGCCTTCACGGATCTCCGCGTCAGCCAGCACGTTGACGTGGGCGAACTCCACGCCCAGGTCCTGCAGGGCACCCACGGCCTTGGCCGAGAAGCCGCACTGCGGCATCGACGGCTGGCCCTTCATGAACAGCACGACGCGGTTGTCGTTGAGGATGGTTTCGATGCGCGAACGCAGGGCGGGATCGAGGGACATGGCAGTCATGGGTCCGAAAAATTCGAATCATCAATTCTACCCCCCATGGCATCATGGGGCATGACCAACGCAGGAACATTGCATCGCATCCCGACCCGGCCCTGGCGCTGGGTGCCCTGGCTGGTGCTGTCGCAGCTGGCCGTGATCCTGGTCTGGGTGCTGGCGGGCTGGCACTGGGGCCTGGCCCTGATGGTGGCAAGCCACGCGCTGTTCATGGTGCCGGTGTTCCTGCCCAACAGCCGCTTCTACGCGCCGGTGCTGAGCCGGTTGCCCGAGGCTGGCAACAGCGTCTGGCTGACCATCGACGACGGCCCCAGTGAACAGACCCCGGCGGTGCTGGATCTGCTGGATCGGCACCAGGCGAAGGCGACCTTTTTCCTGGTCGGCGAGCGCGTATTGGCGCATCCGGCCTTGGTGGAGGAGATCCTGCGTCGCGGACACGACCTCGGCAACCACAGCCACAGCCATCCGCAGGCGCGCTTCTGGCGGCTGGGCCCGGGCACGATGGCGGCGGAGATCGAGGGCTGCCAGCAGGCGCTGCAGGCGGTGAGTGGGCGACCGGTGCGCTGGTACCGCTCGGTGGTGGGCATGACCAACCCGTTCGTGGCGCCGGTACTGCGCAAGCTGGGCCTGGTGCGCGTGGGCTGGAGCGCCCGCGGTTATGACGGCGTCGGCTGCACCCCGGATGGCGTGCTGGCGCGTCTGCTCCCGGACCTGCGCCCGGGCGCGATCGTGCTGCTGCATGAAGGTGCCGCACATGGCCACAACCTGGCCATCATCGAACGGGTGCTGCAGGTGCTGGACGAGCGCGGCCTGAAAGCCGAACTGCCGGCCAGGTGACCGGTAGCGCCGGACCGCGCCCGGCGAGCGCGCAGCGCGGCAAGAGCGAAGCGACCCGCGTTTGCTCATCGCTTTTCTCCTGTCTTCCGTGGTGGACGCGCCCGTAAACCGTCCGTGTCCGGGTGGGGTGGGCTGCGCGGGGTATCCGCGCCATGGATGGCGCGGCTAAGCCCCCAAGGAGGGGTTCACGGCGTCCCCGCGCAGCCCATCCCGCCCGGGCAGCCCCCGTAGACCGCCGCCCACCACGAGGGGCTCAGCCGTTGGCCGCAGTTCCCGGCCGCTCGGCCACCAGCAACCAGCTGTTGAACGGCGTGCGCCCATGCAGCGGACGCAACGGAGCCACCTGCATGCCGGCAGCCGCCAGCGTGGCCTGCAGCCGCTGCGGATCCGGGTAGTGGCGAGGTCGCGTGCCCATCCAGCCGACCAGCCAGGCCAGTCGGTCAGCCACCCGCGTGGTGCGGTCGCGGCGGTCGCCGGTCGCCAGCGGCGTGCGCAGCAGCAGGCGGCCACCGGGCGCGACCCGCGCGCTCACCGCGCGCAGCAGCTCCAGTTGCGGCGCTTCGTCCAGGTACTGCAGCACATCCAGCAGCAGCACATGTCCACCATGCACCGGCAATGGCGCCTGCACATCCAGACAGTCGAACCGTACGTCGGCCAGGCCACTGCCGGCGCGCTGCGCACGGGCGATCTTGTCGCTATCCACGTCCACCCCGAGGTACCGCTGCTGGCGACCGCGCTGGCGCAGCACATGTGCGAACAGGCCCAGCCCGCAGCCCAGGTCGAGCACCGGCTGGCCGTCATCGGGAAGGTGCTGCAGCACGCCGTCATACAGCGGGTCGCTGCCCAGCTTGCCGCGCGTGTAGTAGTAATCGCGGCGGCTGCCCCAGGCCTGCATCGGCCGGAAGGACTCGGCGATCAGGCGCGCCTGCCCGGCATCCAGTGGCGAACAGGGCAGGGGCGTGCCGTTCCGTGGCGTGCCGTCCATCGTCTCAGTCCGTCCTGCCCAGCAGGTGTGCGGCCACCGGCAGCGCACGCGCGCTCCACAGCGCGTACATCCGTGCGGACGGGTGCAGGCCATCCTCGGCGATCATCGCCGGGTCAGCGCCGGTGTCGCGGCTGATATCGGTGATGTCGACGAAGGCAACGCCCTGCTGGGTGCTGATCACCTCGGCGGCAGCGTTGAACTCGTCGGTTTCCAGTTCGATCTGGCCCAGGTCGCGGCCGCTGCCTGCACCGTACGGCGTGGTGCCCCAATCCGGGAAGGACAGCACCAGGACCCGGTCCGCACGGCCGCCGGCAAAACCAATCGCGCGCTGCAGCAGGGCCTGGAACTGCACCTGGTACTCGTCCAGCGGACGCCCGCGATACTGGTTGTTGACGCCGATCAGCAGGCTGACGAAGTCAAACGGCCCTTGCGGCGCAACGTCGTCGATGCCGGCGTCGAGCTCGTCGGTGGTCCAGCCGGTGGTGGCGATGGTCTGCGGGTCGCCCAGCGCGATGCCCTGCGCGCGCAGGGCGGCCGCGAGCTGATGCGGCCAACGGCCGTCGACCGCGACCGCTTCACCGATGGTGTAGGAATCGCCCAGGGCCAGATACGACAAGCCCATCGATCAAGCCACCGACCGGCGGGGCTTCATCGGCACCACCTTGGTGGCGTCTTCGGCACGGCGGGCGAGGGCGCGGTCGATACGGGCGAACACGTCGCGCATCACCGACGCCTCCGGCAGCAGGGTCACGCGGAAGTGATGGCGGTAAGGCACGTTGAAGCTCGAGCCCGGCACCACCAGCACGCCGTCGTTGTTCATCAGGTCCAGCGCGAAATTATGATCGTCGAAGCCCTTGGCAGCGGCACCGACCACGGCCGGGAACGCGTACAGCGCGCCGGCGGGGGCAACCAGCGACAGGTGCTCGCTGGCCTCGCAGGCTTCGATCACTGCACGACGGGTTTCATACAGGCGGCCACCCGGTGCGCACAGCTCCGAAATGGTGTCCGGGCCGTTCACTGCGGCGTCGATGGCGTACTGGCCCGGCACGTTGGCGCACAGGCGCAGTGCGCCCAGCAGGTCCAGCGCGGCGCGGAAGTCGCCCAGCCGCGCGTCGTCGCCGCTGAGGTGTGCCCAGCCCACCCGCCAGCCGCAGGCGCGGTGCACCTTGCTCAGGCCACCGAAGGTCAGGCAGGGATGGTCACCGGCCAGCGGTGCGACCGGCTGGAACACCGCGTCGTCGTACAGGATCTGGTCGTAGATCTCATCGACCAGCAGCAGCAGGTTGTGGCGGCGCGCGATCTCGACCACCTGCTCCAGCAGCTCGCGCGGGTAGCTGGCGCCGCTGGGGTTGTTCGGGTTGATCAGCACGATGGCGCGGGTGCGCGAGGACACCAGCGTCTCGATCTCGCTCGGGTCTGGCTGGAAGCCGTTCTCGGCGGCGCAGCGGTAATACACCGGGCGGCCATCGTTGAGGATGGTCGAGGCCGACCACAGCGGGTAGTCCGGCGAGGGCACCAGCACTTCGTCGCCCGGGTTGAGCAGCGCACGCAGCGACAGGTCGATCAGCTCGCTGACACCGTTGCCGACGAACACGCGGTCCGGATGCGCATCCGGTGCGCCACGGCGGGCGTAGGCAGCGGCGATTGCCTCGCGGGCGACCGGCAGGCCCTGCTGGTGGGTATACGGATCGGTGCGGCCCATGTCATCGGCGATCGCGCGCTGCAGGTGTTCCGGTGCACGGAAGCCGAAAGCGCCGGGATTGCCGATGTTGAGCTTGATCAGCTTGTGGCCCTGCGCTTCCAGCTCCCGGGCTCGCCGTGCCAGTTCTCCGCGGATTTCGTAGCGCACTTCGGAAAGGCGCTCGCGGATGACCAGGGGTTTGGGCGAGGGAGTGGACATGGGCGGTGGGCCGCAAAAGGCATGGGGCTTCCATGGTAGCGGAATTGCTGCAGCGCATGGCAAGGGCCGCAGGGCCCGCCAGCATTGGGCTGGGCGGCACCACACAGGTAGAATGGCGGCGATGACCCAGACCCCCGATTTCACCGCTCTGCAGACCATTGGCTGGCCCTGGCCGGGCCCGCCGCAGCAGGCCGACTGGCAGGCTGTGATGGCCGCACACCCGCAGGCCCACCCGGCGCGGGTGATCGAGCAGCATCGCACCCACTATGTGGTGGCTGATGGCCCGGAGGCATCGATCAAGGCCGAATCGCTGCCGGAGTGGCAGCGCCCGCGCTTCCCCAGCCACGAACGGCCGGCGGTGGGCGACTGGGTGCTGCTGGATGGCATCCGCATCGTTGCCCTGTTGCCGCGACGTACCGCCATCAAGCGTGGCGCTGCCGGTGAGCATTACCACCAGCAGGTGATCGCCGCCAACATCGATACCGTCTTCATCGTCTGTGGCCTGGATGCGGACTTCAATCCGCGCCGTATTGAACGCTACCTGCTGCTGGTGGGCGGTGGCGGTGCCGAACCGGTGGTGGTGCTGACCAAGGCCGACCAGACCGAGTACAGCGAAGATGCGCTGGCGGTACTGGAAGAACTGGAGATGCAGGGCATCGCCCTGCATGCGATCAATGGCCTGGATGCCAACAGTGTTGCAGTGCTGGAGCCGTGGCTGGGCCCCGGCCGCACGGTGGTGCTGGTGGGTTCTTCCGGTGCGGGCAAGTCGACGCTGACCAACACGCTGCTGGGCGAACAGCGGATGAAGACCAATACGGTGCGCGCCAACGATTCGCGCGGCCGTCATACCACCACCCACCGCGCACTGATGCCACTGCCGATGGGCGCCTGCCTGATCGATACGCCGGGCATGCGCGAACTGAAGCCGACCGGCGAAGAAACGCTGGCCGAAGGCGGTTTCGCCGACATCGAAGCGCTGGCCGCGCAGTGCCGCTTCCGCGACTGCATGCACCAGCAGGAACCCGGCTGTGCCGTGCGTGCGGCGATCGATGCCGGCGAGATCGAAGAGAGCCGGCTGCTGAATTACTTCAAGTTGAAGGAAGAAGTGGCCGCCGCCGCCGCCAAGCTGGCCGTGCGCCAGGCCGAGACCGCGCAGGAACGCGGTGGCAGGAAGGGCAAGAGCCAGCAGTTCCGCCCGGCGGGCAAACCGCGCCGGCGCTAAGGCTGGAGAATGGTGGCTGCCAACCTTGGTTGGCACTGTCACGGCAGGGGCAGCCCAGTAGATCCACGCCATGCGTGGATGCTTCCCGCGCATGCATATCTGTGCCAACCAAGGTTGGCACCTACCAACGCGCGGGCAGGGCGTTATAGTCCGCCCATGGAACCGACCGCGACGCTGGACCGTGACGTGGCCCACCATGCAGCGCTCGATGCGCGCCTGGTCGAGGCCGTAGGAGGCATCCGCCTGCTGGGCCTGACCAGCTGGCCGGCGACACTGCAGGCACCCTTCCTGGACAGCGTGGCCCGTGGCCAGCCGACGCTGCCGGTGGTCGACTACCCGAAGCTGGACTTCAGCGACGAGCGTCGCGCGCTGGCCGCGCTCGCTGCCGAGTGTGACGAAAGCCATCCGCTGGGCCATTACGTGCGGCAGTCCGCGCAGAGCTGGGATCTGGCCGCGCAGCTGCTGGAAGGCCTCGGCACCGCGGCCGTGGATGCTTGTTCGATGCAGTTGTTCGGTTCGCCCGAGCAGCCGTTGCCGGGCAACGGACCGAGCACGCGCGATGCGGCGCGCCACTTCATCCAGATTGCTGCCGAACTGGATCACGAACTGCTGGCACCGGAAGAGCAGGTGCCGGTCTCGGCGATCGCCCTGCAGCTGCAGCTGCAGAATGATCTCGATGCGTTCTTTGAATCACGCATCATCCAGGTGCAGCTGGACCCGGAGCTGGTCTCGAAGGCGGCTGCCGGACCGACCCGCATCCGCCTGCGCACCAGTGCGCGTTTCAGCGCCTACGATCGCGCGCAGCTGTTCCATCATGAAGCGCTGGTGCATTCGTTGACGGCGTTGAACGGTCGCGCGCAGCCGGTGCTGCCGAGCCTGGCGCTGTCCTCGCCTCGGGTGACGGCCACCCAGGAAGGACTGGCGACGTTTGCCGAGCAGATCACCGGCAGCATCGACATCGAGCGCCTGAAGCGCATCAGTCTGCGTACCGAGGCGATCGCGATGGCGCGCGAAGGTGCGGACTTCATCGAGGTGTTCCGCTACTTCTGCGATGCCGGGCAGAACCCGGAAGAGAGCTTCGCGTCGGCGCAACGGGTATTCCGCGGTGTGCCGCCGAGTGGCGGCCTGGCCTTCACCAAGGACACGGTGTACCTGCGCGGGCTGGTGTCGGTGCATACCTTCTTCCGCCACATGCTGGCCGAGGATCGCCTGCAGGTCTGCCGCTGGTTGTTCGCCGGCAAGATGAGCCTGACCGATGCGATCGCGTTCGCCCCGTTGTTCGAATCGGGCGTGCTGAAGCCACCGCGCTGGCTGCCGCACTGGATGAGCCGGGCCAACGGCCTGGCCGGCATGCTGGCGTTCTCGCTGTTCGCCAACCGCATCCGGATGGACCAGCTGGCACCGGAATGAAATGCGTTGGCGGCTTGTGGCGTCTTGATTGATATCGGGGAGAGCGGGGGGCTTGCGCTGGCCAGGACACGCCGCAAGTACGTCCCTGTAGGCTCGGCCACGGCATCCATGCCGTGGACGGTCCTGGCCAGCCC
>NZ_JBYTEK010000035.1:0-49350 GCF_058783335.1 Stenotrophomonas sp. FW305-C-20-S1
CCCCCCCCCCCCCCCCCCCCCCCCCCCCCCCCCCCCCCCCCCCCCCCCCCCCCCCCCCCCCCCCCCCACTACCACGGGTCGGTAGATCCACGCCATGCGTGGATGGAGAGGTGCCGACCAAGGTCGGCACCCACCAGAGCGACGATCAGAACTTCGCGTTGAGCGAGATCCAGTAGCTGCGGCGCTGGTCCTTGGTGGCGTAGTCGTCCACGCAGTTGTATTCGCTGGGGCTGGTCAGCAGGCACGACTGCGAGACGAAGTTCTTGTCGAACAGGTTGTTGACCCGCGCGTTTACGGTCAGCCACTGCGTGGCCTTCCAGCTGCCACCGAGGTGGAAGAGGGTGTAGTCCTCGTAGTAGCGGGTATGACTGGCACCGGCGGCATCAAGGATCGTGTCGCGGTAGCGGTCGTAGCGGCCTTCGCCGATCAGCGACAGGCTGATGGCATCGTTGAGCTGCCAGTTGAGGCTGGCGTTGGCCATGTGCTTGGCCGGCATGGTGCCGGTGATCGGCAGGCCCTTGCCGGAACCGGCGGTCTGCTCGCTCTTGGTCCAGGTGTAGTTGCCGCGCAGCTGCAGGTTGTCCAGCAGGTCGACGTGGCCGGCCAGTTCTGCGCCACGTGTCTCGGCCTTGTCGATGTTCACGCTCTGGGTGAAGGTGCTGTAGCCCAGCGACGCCCAGCCCGGGCCGATGTCCACGCAGTAGCCACTGCCGGCCGGCGCGACTTCACAGTTGGGGAACGTGCCGCCGCTGGCGATCTTGTCTTCGAACTTGTTGATGAAACCGGTGACGTTGAAGCCCCAGCGCTGGCCCTCGTAATAGGCGGCCAGCTCGTAGTTGGTGCTGGTTTCCGGCTTCAGGTTCGGCGAGCCCACCAGCGGCAGCACGCCCTGGCCACCAAAGCCGGTGATGCCGGGGAACAGCTGGTCCGGACGCGGGGTCTTGTAGCCGGTGCTGACGCCACCCTTGAAGGTCCAGGCATCGGTGGCATTCCAGACCAGGTAGCCGCGCGGGCTGAGGTGGCTGCCGAAGATGTTGTGGTCGTCGTAGCGCAGGCCGAAGGTGGCGGTCAGGGTGTCGGTCAGCGACCAGTTGTCCTCGGCGAACAGTGCCCACATGCGGTGCTTCTGTTTGGTGTTGCTGCGGTAGCCGGCACCGTCCATGCCGAACACGCCGTCCACCATGTCGGTGTCGTTGTACTGGCCGCCCACGGTCAGCTTGTGCGCACCGAAGTCGAGGTCGAGCACCGTGTCCAGCACGTAGCCTTCCAGTTCCATGGTGCGCAGCGGCCGCGGCAGGAACGCCTGCAGGCGTGCCTGTTCGCTGGCGTTTAGTGCGGCCAGTCCGTTGTTGCGGCCGGCGGCACAGTTGTTGGCGGCACCGGTGCGGCGGCAGATGTCGTTCCACAGGGTCTGCAGGCTGGCGCGCTCGTCCAGCGTCAGCGGCAGCGAGCGGCCGAAGTTGTTGCTCTTGCTGTGGGTCAGCGAGGTCTGCCAGGTGCCGAAGCTGTAGCGGCCTTGATGGGTCAGCGAGAGCTGGTCGCGCTCATAGCGCTGGTAGGCGGTGTAGCCCACGCGCGGCTGCACCACGCGGCGGGTGACGGTGCCGCTGCCATTCGGGTTCGGTACCACCGCGTTGCCCACGCGCCACAGGCTGGCCAGGCTGTCGAGGGTGCCGGTCTGGCCTTCGCTGTTGTCGTACTTCTGGCGTGAGACGTCGTAGTCCAGCCACAGTTCGTGGTCGTCGTTGACATGGAAGTTCAGGCGCACGCCGGTGTTCCAGTTGGTGTTGGCCACCGACTTGCCGCCGCCACCGAAACCGATGCTGCGTTCCCACAGCGTGCCGTCGGGCAGGGTCAGTGCATCCCATTCGGGATTGGATGCCTTGGCGTCGTAGTAACTGCCGCGCACGGCCAGGCCCAGGCGATCCTTGACCAGCGGGCCGCTCAGATACAGATCGGTGCTGCGCGCGTCGCCGAACTGGTCGTCCTGCTGCACGGTGAAGCCTTGGGTGACCGCACCGTGCCAGCTGTCCTGGTTGCGGCGGGTGATGATGTTGATGACGCCGCCCATTGCATCCGAGCCGTACAGCGTGGACATCGGGCCACGCACCACTTCGATGCGCTCGATCGCATCCAGCGGCGGCAGGTAGGCGAACTGGCCACCACCGAAGTTGTTCGGATACAGCTGGCCGGCGTTGCTCTGGCGGCGACCGTCGATCAGCACCAGGGTGTACTCCGACGGCAGGCCGCGCATGGAGATGGTGGCGCGGCCGTTCTTGTCGGTGGCTTCCAGGCCGACGTCGATGCCTTCGACGTCGCGCAGGGCGTCGACCAGGCTGGTGTAAGGGCGCTTGCTCAGCTCTTCGCGGCTGACCACGCTGATGCTGGCCGGTGCATCGACTACCTTCTGCTCGAAACCGGAGGCGGTCACCACCACCTTGTCCAGCGTCTGCGGCGCGCCGCCGGCGGCACCATTGGCGTAGGCGGGCGCCGCGACCGCAGCCAGCACAGCGCTGGTCAACAGGTGGCGGGACAGGGACGAACGGACACGATGGCGCTGGGCCATGGCAGATACCTCGAAGGATGTAAGGCAGCGCGATGCAGGGCGCGGAACGCGCACGGCAGGGCAGGGATGGCCCGGTCAGGGGCGGCAGGGGCGAAACAGGCAGCGGCGAGCCGTCGCAACCGCGCAGGCGGTCACGGCGTGCCGTGGATCAGGCGAGCGGCGGCGCCTGGCCGCGTTGCTGGCGGCGCCCGGGCGCATCGGCCCAGGGCATGTCCGGTACGGCCAGCGGCCAGTGCGGACGCGCGCCGGAGGGAACCGACGCAGAGGGAACCAGATCAAGTTCGGTGCGCAGCCAGTGGCTGGCCAGCAACAGCGGCGGGATCGGCTTGTCCGTGGACTTGGCCGGTGCCGAGGCGCAGCGCCGCAGTTTGGCCGGCGCTTCTTCCTGCAAATGGCCTTCGCCGCCGCGCTCTTCCAGCGGCTGCTGCAGCGCCTGCGGCGCGGCGGCATGGGCGACCGGCAGCAGCGGCAGGGTGCCCAGCAACAGCGTCAACATCGCCACCCACGCCAGCAGGCTGGCCAGCGCAGGTCGACGGCCGCGCATGGCGGTGCCGAGCTGTACAAGCCGAAGCGGGCGAGGGCGGAACGGGCGACGCAAGCGGAGATCCCTGGCTGGCCGGAACATCCGGCGTCAACGGGGCGTGATTGTAATGAGACCTGTTAGCCGTTGCAAATGAGAATGATTGCCAAATTGCGACAGGGGTGGCCTGATCGGTTCAGACCTCGCTCCAGCGTCGCAGCAGGTTGTGGTACACGCCGGTCAGCTGCAGCACCGCATCGGCATCGCCATTGGTCTGCCGCAGGCGCTCGATGGAAGTATCCATCTCCCACAGCAGACGACGCTGCACATCGTCGCGGATCATGCTCTGCACCCAGAAGAACGATGCCACGCGCGCACCGCGGGTGACCGGATTGACCTTGTGCAGGCTGCTGGAGGGATACACGATCAGATCACCGGCCGGCAATTTCACTTCGTGCTCGCCGTAGGTATCACTGATGATCAGCTCGCCGCCGTCGTACTCGTCCGGGTCGGACAGGAACAGCGTGCAGGAGATGTCCGAGCGCAGCTGCTCGCCGTTGGCCAGGTTCATCACCGCGCCATCGACGTGGAAGCCGTAGGTGCCGCCGCCGCTGTAGCGGTTGAAGCGCGGTGGCAGGTACTTCAAGGGCAGCGCGGCGCTGAAGAACAGCGGATGCCGTGCCAGGGCCACCAGAATGGTTTCGCCCAGTTCGCGGCGCAGCGGCGAAGCTTCAGGCAGCTGCTGGTTGTGCTTGGCCTGCGCGCCGAGGTGGCCGACGGTCTCGCGGCCATCGGTCCAGTCGGCTGCGTCGAGCCTGCGGCGGATGTCAGCCACCTGTCCGGCGCTGAGGATGTCGGGGATGTGCAGCAGCATGCGGAAGTCCTCAGCAAGCAGACGGTGCGACCAGCGCGCGCACCTGCGGGTAGGGTGAGGCGGCCAGCTCGGGCACGATATGTGCCATGAACGCGGGACTACCGTGCTGCAGCGCCAACTGCAGCCAGTGCACGGCCTGTTCGATCTCACCGGCCTGCAGAAGGATGGAGGCGTAGTTGGCCTGGCCGCGGAAATCGCCGGCCTCGGCCGCGCGCCGATACCAGCCCAGTGCAGCCTGCGGATCGCGACCGGTGTCCAATCCATCTTCCAGATGCCGGGCCAGCAGGTTCATCGATTTGGCGTGGCCCAGATGGGCCGCGCGGGTGTACAGCGCCAGTGCCTGTGCACGGTCCTGTGGTACGCCGCGGCCGGTGGCCAGCAGGTTGGCCAGGTTGTACAGGCCCCAGTCCAGGCCGGTGTCGGCGGCGCGCCGGTACCAGACCGCTGCGAGCGAAGGATTGGCGGTGGTGCCCTGGCCCAGCTCATGGCAGCGGCCAAGCATGTTCATCGCCATCGGCGCGCCGTTGTTGGCTGCAGTCTCGTACCAGAGCAGGGCCGCAGCAGCGTCCTGGGGCGTGCCTTTGCCTTCCATGTGCATCTGCGCCAGCAGCAGTTGCGCCTCCACCTGCCCGGCCTGTGCTGCATCGCGCACGCGCGCGAAGGCAGCCTGCGGGTCGTGCAGCAGCAGGTCGGTCAGGGCGTCGGAATCAAAGGGGATGTTGGAAGCCATGCGCGGAGTATCGCCGGAAACAAAAACGGCGGCAGGAGATCCTGCCGCCGCGTGGGTGCTGCGGGTTACATCAGAACTTCACGTTCAGTGCCAGGGTGGCCGAACGACCCGGGGCGATGCTCGCGTAGTGCGACGCGTAGGCCTTGGTGAAGTAGGTCTTGTCGGTCAGGTTCTGCACGTTCAACTGCAGGCTGATGTTGTCCTGGATCGCGTAGCTGGCCATCGCATCGAAGCGGGTGTAGCTGGGGATCCACTTGGTGTTGGCCACATCACCGTACTGCTTGTCGGAGTAGTTGGCGCCGGCGCCGACGGTCAGGCCGAACGGGAAGCGGTAGGTGGTCCACAGGGTGGCGCTGTGCTTGGCGGTGTTCGGGAACACGTTGCCGTTGTACGGCGAGGGCACGTAGATGTTGGACGGGCAGGTGCGGCCGGACACGGCGCAGACGAAGCCGTTGTCCTTCAGTTCCGAATCCAGGTAGGTATAGCCGCCGTACAGGCTCCAGGCGTCGGTCAGCTGGCCGGTGAAGCCCAGTTCCACGCCGTTGATTTCCTTCTTGCCGGCGTTCTGGCTGGTGCCGTTGTCGACGGTCACGCGCGCGTTGTCCATCACGGTGTGGAAGATCGCCGCGGTCAGGTTCAGGCGATTGTCGAACAGGTCCCACTTGGTACCCAGTTCGAGGTTCTTGGTGTCCTGCGGCTTGAGGTCGGCTACGGCCGCGCTGAGGCCATCGGAACCATCGCCACCGTCCATGCCCGGCGGGGTGGAGGAGGTGCCGTAGGACAGGTAGATGCTGCCGTTGGCGGTCGGCTTGAAGACAATGCCGGCCTGGTAGTTCAGGAAGTCATTGTCATTGCGCACGCGGGTCGGCGCCTTGCCGGCCACCGGGGTGGTCAGGGTGGTGGAGAAGTCGTCGTAACGCAGGCCGACGTTGATCATCCACTGCGCGTTCAGTTCGATGGTGTCGAACAGGTAAGCGGACTTGGTCTTGGTGCGCTGCTCAACGTCCAGCGCCTTGTCGCTGCGGTACACCGCATGGGTGGCCGCCCACGGATCGTTCGGGTTCGGGTTGTCGAAGCTGGTGCAGTTGTAGCCTGTGGCCGCGCCGGTGGTCGGGCACTTGCTGCTGTTGGTCAGCGGGTTGTTGGTGCCCGGGGTCATCAGGTAGCTGCCACGGGTCATCTTCTCGTCGCTGTATTCCGCGCCGGCGCTGTAGCTGTGCTTCAGTGCACCGGTCTGGAAGCTGCCGGTCAGGCTCAGCTGGTCGGCGAAGCTCTTGACGTCGACGGCGCGGCTGTTGGTACGACGCCACAAGGTGCCGTAGTTGTTCGGGTTGCCCTGGCTGTCGTCCGGCTGGGTCCACAGGTAATCGTTGCTGGTGTTGCCCAGGCGCGCGATGTTGCGCAGCTTGTGGCTGCCGAAGTCGTAGCTGCCGTCCAGCGTGCTGATGTCGGCGCGGGTGCGCTGGAAATCGCGGTCCACCAGGCCGTAGTAGTTGTTGCGGTCGGGCACCATCGGGCGGCCGTCGACCCACTTCGACACCGGCGCGCCGTTCGGGTTGCCATACGGGAAGCCGCCAGCGTCGGGCAGGTCGTCGCTCTGCATGTGGTAGTGGCTGGCGATCAGCTGCGCCGGGCCGTTCAGGCCGAACGCGATCGACGGCGCGATGCCCCAGCGGCTGACGTTGGCCGCGTCACGACCGGCAATGTCCGACTCGTGCTTCATCAGGTTCAGGCGTGCGGCGATGCCATCGCCCAGCACGTAGTTGGCATCCACGGTGCCGCGTGCGTAGCTGTCGGTTCCGATGCCCATGCTGGCAGTGGTCTCGTTCTTCAGCTTCGGGGTCTTGCTGACCAGGTTGAGGCTGCCACCACCAGAGTCACGACCGCCGTAGGCCGAACTCGGGCCCTTGACCACTTCCACCTGCTCCAGGTCGAACACTTCGCGGGTCTGCGAACCGACGTCGCGCAGGCCATCGACAAACATGTTGCTCTGCGAGTCGAAGCCGCGGATGAAGGGGCGGTCACCGGTCGGGTTGCCGCCTTCGCCGGCGCCGAAGGTGATGCCCGGGACCATGCGCAGCGCATCCTGCAGGTTGGTCGCACCGGTTTCGGCGATCAGCTTCTCCGAGACGATCGAGACCGACTTCGGAGTGTCCAGCAGCGCGGCGGTGAACTTCGGCGAGGACGGGTTGAACCAGCTGCCGCGCACCTGGACCTTGTCCAGCTCGGTGGCCTTGCTTGAGCCGGCGTCGTCGGCGGCCTGTGCGGCAAGCGGCGCGAAGCCGGCGGCGAGGGTGGCGGTGGCCAGTACGGAAACGCGAGGTGCGTACTTGCGGGTCTTGATGTGGGTCATGGGTAGGTTGGCGATGGCTTGGATCGGGAATGAGCGAGAGCTGGCCAGCACGACTCAATGGCGCGATGGCGGCGGCGAGGTTCTGGTAGTGCCAGGCCATGCCCGGCGGCAGTTCAGACGAGGCGAGGCGCACGGCAATGGCCGCAGGGCGCCTCAGATGGCGTGCGGTGCCGGAGGTGCGTGGCCGGGATTCAGGCGCAGCGAGGGGTCGTGCAGCTGCCAGCGCAGGGCATCGGAGTGCCACAGCGGGATGTGAGCCACCAGCGCAGCGCGCGGCGGCGCAGCGCCGGCACAGGGCGTGCTGCCCTCACCGTCCAGCGGAGGCTCCGGGGCCGGCGCAGCGTGGTGGGGGCATTCGTCGCTGGAAGGAGCCGGCAGCGGAGCGGCCTGGTCCATATTGTCCAGATGCGCCTGCCAGCCGGCGTGGGTGGCGTGGCCGCCGCGCCCTTCGTGCAACGCCGACCAGCCCAGCAGCAGCGTCAGCAGCGCGGCCACAAGCAGCGGCCACCCCTGACGGGCGAGCTTGCACAGCGTGGCAGTGGGCGCGGACGAAGCCATGGCGCAGGCGGAGGCGTTACGAAGATGTTACGTAGGATAACATCAACGATAATGATTCGCATGTACGGGCGTGGCAGGCCACCCGGAACGGGCCCGAAAGGCCTTGGCGGGGCCCTCAGGCTGTTCCAGTAGATCCACCCCATGGGTGGATGCCTTGAACTTCAATCGCGGTCGTCGCGGGTCCAGATGGCGTCGTGTTCGCGCTTCACCGGAAACTTCGGTACCGCGGTATACGCCGGCGCACACAGGGCGCGGCCATCACGCACGTCGAAGCGCGCGCCATGCAGTACGCATTCAACGCTGCCCTCGGCGGTGTTGAACTCGCCCGAGGACAGCTCGAACTCCTCATGCGTGCACTGGTCTTCCAACGCGTAGAGCTCGCCGTCGAGGTTGAACACCACGATCGGTGTGCCGGTGACTTCGTCGAAGACGCTCTTCAATTCGCCCGGCAGCAGTTCGGCGCCGGCGCAGACAAAGGTCCAGGCCTCGCTCACGCGGTGGCTCCGGCCAGCGGCTTTTCCAGGATCTCGAAGCGCAGGTCGTCGCGCTTGGGGATGCCGAAACGTTCGTCGCCATACGGGAACGGCTTCTTGATGCCGGTGCGCTGGTAACCGCGGCGCTCATAGAAGGCGATCAGTTCGTCGCGGATGTCGATCACGGTCATCTGCATCACCGGCACGTTCCATTCGCGTGCGGCGTGGGCTTCGGCCGCGTCCATCAACTGCTTGCCGACACCGCCGCCCTGCTGGGCCGGGTCGACCGAGAACATGCCGAAGTAGCCCTTGCCGTCGACGTCGGCGACGTGGGCACAGGCCACGAGCTGGCCGTCGCGTTCGGCCAGCAGGATGGTCGAGCGCGGGCGGTCCAGGTCGCCCTGGATGCCTTCGGCATCGACGCGGGCGCCGTCCAGCAGGTCGGCTTCAGTGGTCCAGCCGACGCGGCTGGCGTCGCCGCGGTAGGCCGAGGTGACCAGGGTGATCAGGGCGGGGATGTCGGCCGACGTGGCGGCGCGGAAGGTCAGAGTGCTCATGGGGGCATTCTAGGTGGGGCGGGGGCGGGCGGGGAGAGTGCTGCGTCGGCCGGCTTTGCCGAGTGTGTCGGATACGCCTTGTTGACAAGATCTTCATTTTTCATTCATAAATGAAGCAATACCCGCCCACCGCGTTCAAGCGTGTGGTTGTCTGCCGGAGTGGGTACCGTCCGATCTGATCATCGACAGTGGCGCGATGTGGGCGGGGCTCTCAAGGAAGGTCGATCCAGGGAGGATCTTCATGCAGTCACGGCTCATTGCTCATCCGCGCGCGGTAAACGCCATCAAAGGCCTGCTTCTGACAGCACTGGCCTTCTGCGTACTGGCACCGGTTCCCGCCTCCGCCCAGATCGTGCCTACCTGGCGCCAGGAGTACGACAAGCGCTTGAAGTATGGCGACCTGGTCGAGCCCTTGAAGGGCGAGATCTTTGGCGAGCAGGTCAACCTGTATGACGGTTCGATCAGCTTCAAGGCTACGGATATTTCGATACCGGGCAATGGCAATTTGGCGGTGATGCTTAGCCGTAGCTACGGCGGTGGCGATGGCAGCAGCGAGAGCCCGTTCTCCGATTGGGGGCTGGATATTCCGTCGTTGTCTGGTGTCTACGGCGACCTGCCAGAGACTGCTGCGGTTGGCTACTGGGCGCCGGCAGCGCGCTGTTCGACGGTGGGTGCGCCACCTGCGCTCGAGGTCTGGAATCGCCGTCATACGCAGATCGTCAACTTCAATACGCATACGTTCTGGGACGGCGTGCGCCTTTCCCTGCCGGGGGGCGGCGGAGAGCCGGTGCTCGGGGGCAGCGGTGACCCGCGCCAGCCGCAGCCGCAGTTTGGCGAGCCTGCGCCCTGGAGCACGAAGGGAGGCTGGACGTTCAGTTGTTTGACTGCGTTGAAGAGCGGGCATCCGGGGCAGGGATTTCTTGGCCATGCACCGGATGGCACCAAATACTATTTCGATTGGATGGTCGCCAAGCCCAACACCGCCGCGACATTGCAACCGTACGGGCCGGAAAGCAATGCGCTGCTCAATCGCAAGCGTGTGTTTCTGTACCCATCTCAAATCGTGGATCGATTCGGCAACTGGGTGCGCTATGAGTGGAGCGGCGATCGGTTGCTGCGCATGGTTGCCAACGATGGTCGGGAGATCAGCCTGGCCTATAACGCGAAGGGCTTGATCGCTTCTGCCACGACAGCAGGGCGTACGTGGACCTATGGCTACACCGAGGCAGATATCCTGAGGACGGTGACGCTGCCGGACGGAACCCAGTGGGTCTACAACCTGCCGCCGCTTTCAGTCACACATAAGTATGCCGACTACATCGGGCAGAACATCTGGGAGTACATGGATTATCCGGCAACGTGTTCTCGCATGAACAAGATCGTGCCTAGTGAGATTTCCATGACCGTCCAGCATCCTTCGGGCGCCTTGGGAACCTTCCTGTTCCGGCCGTTCCGCCACGGGCGCAAGAACGTCTCTTTGGATTGCCAGACTTCCGGCGACAATCACTTGTTTGCTGATGGTTGGAACTACACGCCGATCTATCGTGACGCAATGTCCCTGGTGGCCAAGACCATCAGTGGTCCGGGGATGCCAACTGCGCAATGGACCTATCAGTACACCAATCTTGATGGCGCCTACGCGCAGGATCTCGGCGGCCCGGCGATTCCTCCGGGCCAGGCCGAACCGAAGGTCACCACCGAAACGCTGCCCGATGGTGTTGTGCGTGTGTATGAGTTCGGCAAGGAGGTGGCGTACAACGACGGTCTGCTGCTGTCGACCACCACGCGCTCGGGCGGCACCGTCGTGCGCGTCGACCGCAACAACTACTATCCCGACGCCCAGCTTGACTCGGCGCCATTCCCGAAAGAAGCCGGCAAGGACTTCAAGTACGGTGCGAACGACCTCAAGGCGCACTACAACAGGCCCGTGCAGTCCACCGTGGTGGAACAGGATAGCGTGCAGTTCACCCGCACGGTCCAGGCTTTCGATGCCTTTGCACGCGAGGTGAGCGTCGTCGAGGGCAATTCAGCCGGACAGAGCCGCGCCAGCACAACCACCTACTACGACAACCTAGCGCTATGGGTGAATGGCCAGTCAGCGCGCAGCGTAGTCAATGGTGTCGAGCAGTCACGCACCGAGTTCGACACGACCAATGCGTTGCCGCTGCGCGCTTATGCCTTCGGCCGGTTGGCGCAGCAGGTGACCTACGCGGCTGATGGTACGGTGGCATCGGTTGCCGATGCCCGTGGCAACACCAGCCACCTGTCCGCGTGGAAGCGCGGTGTCCCGCAGCAGTTGCGGATGCCGGCCACGGCTGAATCTCCCAATGGGGCGATGCGCACCGTTGTGGTGGACGACAACGGCTGGATCACCTCGTTGACCGATGAAATCGGAGCAACCACCAGCTTCAGCTACGACAGCATGGGGCGCCTGCGCAGCCAGCAGTTCCCCGGTGGCGACACCGTGAGCTGGAATGCGGTCACCATGGACCTGCAGCGGTTGGGCGGGCCGCAGTTCGGCGTGCCGGCCGGCGCCTGGAAACATTCACGAACCCAGGGCGGGCGACGGACCGATACCTATCTGGATGCCATGTTCCGCCCGGTGCTGGTCACTGAAAATGCAGACAACGCTCTCGATAGCGCAGTCGTGACCCGCTACGACACCAGCGGCAAGACGGTGTTCGCGTCCTATCCGGTTCGCCAGCTTTCCGACATCAATGCGGCGTTTGACGGCACCACCACGCAGTACGACGCGCTGGGTCGACCGGTCGTGGTCAGCCAGTCGTCCGAACTGGGTGCCTTGGTGACTCGCACTGAGTTCGTGGGCAACCTGTCGGTGAAGGTAACCAATCCACGCGGACAGTCGACCACAACACGGCACCTGGCCTATGACCAGCCCACCTATGAGATGCCGTTGATACTGCGGCATCCAGAAGGGGTAGTGACCGAGATCCAGCGCGACGCTCTCGGCAAGCCGCTGGCGATTACCCGTCGCAGCGCCGACGGCAGCCAGGCACTGACCCGCCGTTATGTCTATGACGATTACCAGCAACTCTGCAAGACCATCGAGCCGGAAACCGGGGCGACGGTGCAGGACTACGACGCCGCCGGCAATGTTCTGTGGTCGGCTGCCGGCACGGGCCTTGCCAGCAGCGCAGACTGCAACCGCAGCGAAGCACTCGCGACTGGCCGCGCCGTGCAGCGCACCTATGACGCTGCCAATCGACTGCTGGCGTTGACCTTCCCCGATGGCCGCGGCAACCAGACCTGGTCGTATACGCCAGATGGCCTGCCCGCAGAAATCAGTACGCAGAACGATGCCGGCCGTCCGCTGGTCATCAATCGCTACCAGTACAACCATCGTCGTCTGCTCAGCAGCGAGACGCTGCAACATCCAGACTTCGGCAATCTGAGCCTGGCCTATGGCTACGATGGCAACGGCGCGCTTGCCAGCAACACCTACCCGGGCGGGCGCATCGTCAGCTATGCCCCGGACGCCCTCGGCCGCGCCACATCGGTGGGGGGCTATGCGAAGGAGGCCAGCTATTTTGCCAACGGCGCCTTGGCGCGCTTCGTATATGGCAACGGCATTGTCCATACGATGAGCCAGAATGCTCGCGGTCTTCCTGACCGAAGTCGCGATGCCACCGCTGCGGCCGCAGTGCTCGATGACAGCTACGACTACGATGCGGGTGGCAACGTGATGGCCATCTCTGATGGCTTGCCGGGTGCGCCAGGCAATCGTGACATGGCCTATGACGGGCTGGATCGACTGCGCTCGGTTACCGCGCCGGGCTTTGGCAACGCGCTGTATGAGTACGACGCACTGGACAACCTGCGCCGGGCCAAGGTCGGCAGCCGGGATCGCACGCATTATTTCGATCCGACCAATCGTCTGGTCAACGTTGTCGATACTGGCAGCAGCGCGACCGTTGTCGGTCTCGGCTATGACGTGCAGGGCAATCTTTCGATCCGCAATGGCCAGGCGTTTGGTTTCGACTACGGCAACCGCCTGCGTACGGTGGGAACGACGGAAGCCTATATGTACGACGCGCATGGACGCCGGGTGAAAGCATGGAACAGCGAAACGGGCGTGATCTACTCGTTCTATGACAATGGCGGCGTGCTGCGTTTCCAGCGCAATGAGCGCACGGGAAAGCAGACGGACTATCTGTACCTGTCCGGCAGCCTGGTGGCGCAGGTGCACGGGGAGGCTGCACCCAGTGCTCCGGCGCTGAGCGCTCCGGGCTACATCACCCAAGGCAGCGTCAACCTGACGTGGAGTCCGGCCGGCGGCGCCAACCGCTACGAACTGCAGCGCGCCCAAGCGGGCAACTGGAGCACGATTTTCGACGGCGAGGCGCAGGCATTCACCAGTAGCGGTCTGGTCACCGGCACCTATCAGTTCCGAGTGCGCGGATGCCGCGTGGTCTGTGGCGAGTGGAGCAACACCGCCTCGGTCGCCGTCGAGCTGCCGCCGGCTGCAGTGCCTGTGCTGAGCGTACCGACAACTGCATTCAACGGCAGCTACAGCATCAGCTGGTCGGCCTCCGCCGGCGCAGAACGCTTTGAACTGGAGGAGAGTGCCAACGGCGGAGCCTGGACGCAGGTTCACAATACGGCGGGCCAATCCAAGGCATTCAGTGGCAAGCCGGCAGGCAGCTTCAACTATCGTGTCCGTGCATGTAATCCGGTGGGGTGTACCGAATACAGCAATGGCGCCGCGGTGACGGTGGTCTACCCGCCTGTCGGTGCTCCTGGAGTATCAGCGCCGGCTCGATCGGCACCCGGCAGCATTGGCATCGGTTGGAACGGGATTGGTGGTGCCGACCGCTACATGCTGCAGGAAAGCACCAATGGCGGTGGCTGGGTGACGCTGGTGGATGCACACGTGGTGTCCTTTGCAACGCCCGCACGCGGAGTGGGTACTTATGCGTACCGCGTCGCCGCCTGCAACGGCGCGGGATGCGGGCCTTGGTCAGGATCTGCGACGGTTGCAGTGATCGGTGCGCCGACGATCGAGCCGGTGATCAACGCCCCAGGGCTGGTGAATGTGCCGCAGTACAGTCTCAGTTGGTCTGTGCCTGCCAACAGCGAAAGCTTCATCCTGGAGGAGAGCGCCAACGGCGGTGGATGGACCGTGGTGCATAACGGCGGTGCGAACAGCTTCGGCGCGGACCGCGGCAAGGGCAGCTATGCCTATCGCGTGCGTGCCTGCAACTTCGTGGGGTGCAGCCCTTACTCGGGCATCGTGACGGTAACGGTGGCACTTCCTCCAGGGACGCCCCATTTCTATCTGGCCGAATGGCTGACCACGCGCAAGGCGCCCTATCAGGTGCAGTGCTCGGTGGGGTGGAGCCAAATGGCCGACGCCACTGAGTACCAGCTTGAGAGTGGTGGCGGTGGCAAGCGTCTGTATACCGGGCCCAACGCCTATGTGAGTGCAAACGGCAATGCGTATTGTGCCGGCAACTATCGTGTGCGTGCCTGCAATGCAGGCGGTTGCTCGTCGTGGTCAGCCGACCATCCCGTCACCCGCGGTGTACTGAGCTGGGACTGAGCCATGAATGGAATCACTTCTTTACTAATTCGCGCAGCGCTTCTTGTGGTGACGATGCTGGCGTGTATTGCGCCGGCAGCAGCCCAGGAGGTGGTGGAGTATATCCACACTGACGCACTGGGCTCACCGGTGGCGATCACCGATGCCAGTGGAAATGTCATCGAGCGCACGGTATATGAACCGTATGGAGGCGTGGTCAACCGGCCGTGGAAGGATGGACCTGGGTACACCGGGCATGTGGTGGACTCGGGCACAGGTCTGAGCTACATGCAGCAGCGGTACTATGATGTGGAGACTGGGGCATTTCTATCAGTCGATCCAATAGCCTCATCAGTTGCTGCTTTTGGACGCTACGCGTACGCGCTGGGGAACCCGTATCGGTTCCTTGATCCGGATGGAAGGCAGCCCAAGGAAGCTCGGCAGGCTATTACCGGGAGCAAAATAAAAAATAATGGTATCGCCGCTGGAGTAAGGGTGGCGGCAATCGGAGGGGCTCTCCCGTCTGGTTTTACTAAGGAGAATGCGCAGGCTCGGTATGATGCTATGAAGGGTGTTGTCGATGCTACGAAGGGTAAGATGGAGTCAATTGCGAACGCAAATTCAGACGATGCTGCCAAGGTCTTTTCGCAGGTTTATCAGAAATACTCTATTAGATTCGGATGGGAGGTGAGTGCGGAAATCGTGATGAAGAATAGCGGTGCTTTTCATCTTTCCGATATTGGGATTTCCGCTGATGTTCGTCGCGAAGACTGGTTGGGGGGCTCTGCTGGACGACCGTTGCTTGGAGGGATCAACATTCATACGCATCCAGTTCTGGATGGCTTCAAGACGGCGTACTCGCCGTTCTCATATGGTGATATTCAAACTTTCAGAACGTCCAAGTCCACAAATTACGTGTCCGATCCGTCGGGGGTGTATAAGATGAATTCGAGTGGTGAGTCGGAGATGATCAAATGAAGCAGATTGGGGTCGTGGCTTCTGCGGCGTTTCTTGCATTTCAGTTGGCAGCATGTCAAATGCCTGTAGAAGATCATGCGTCGCACAGAGTGAGCTGCGGTGAGACGGCGCAGAATGCGTGCAGGGTGACTTTCAGGGCGCTTGCAAGCGATGCTAGTGGATTCAATGGCCGCATGATTCGGATTGAAGGTTATCTTGCTGTTTCTCGGGATCTATTTGTCCTGAATTCAAGCAAGGAGTTTTATGAGGCAGGAGTGACCGACGAGACTTCTATCAGGATTAGAGGTCCGATGGATGTCCAGGAGCGCATCTTTCAAGAGCATGCTTACTCTTGGGTGTCAGTGATTGGAACCTTCAGGGATAGAGAAAAGACTGGAACAACTGAGGATCTATTGCTCGGGGAAATTTTCGCGCCTCTTGAAGTGCGTCCGTTGGGGTTGCCGGTCGAAGTTAAGCGCCAGACTTTCGGAGACGTGTTGCTTGATCTTGAGGATATCAAGTAACTTTCCACCTTTGCATTGATGATGGCGTGGCTGCCCCTGATGGCAGAACTTAGGGGGGGCTTCTAGGTCGTCGCAGGAGTTGTCAGCAATGCGTCTGAAAGTACTGCTAAGAATAGGCGGGGCAATCTCTCCGGTTTGATTGATGCTTGAGGGCAGTAATGTGGATTCGAGAATGGAGGCGCAGGCTGCGGCATTCCTGGTGAGGTTTCTTTGCATGACCAAGAGATGTTGGCGTTATATGCTTATTCCAATTCCAAGGGTCCTTTGATGGCCTTTTGCAAATTGGTACTTGGTTCAGTGCTGTTTCTTGCTGCGGCAATGGATTGTTCGGTCCATGAAAAAGTAGTGGGCGCGTTGATGTCTGTTTGTCGGTCATAAGTGCATATGTTTCCGCGTCTCGGGAATGGGCTGAGTATGTCTGCGTTGTCGTTCCTGAGGCTGGTCGTGGCGGGCTCCGTGGGTATGCTGTAATGCATCGCGCAGGCAAAGTTAAGGTGCCTTCCGAAGAGCTTAAGTCATTTCATGTTTATTTGGATTCAAAATGCAAGGCAGTGGTCGGTGAACTCGGGTGTCAGTGACGAGAGCCTGCCGTTGCGAATGGTCGTGTTTGCCGGTGCTCCTCGCAAAAGAAAAACGCCACGGTCTCCCGTGGCGTACGTATCTTTCCAGCGGTTACTGAAGCCTTACCCCAGCAACTTCCGCACCTTCGTCAACGCAGTCATGAACCGCTCGATCTCTTCATGCGTGTTGTAGAACGCCAGCGACGCACGGCAGGTCGCCGCCACGCCGTAGTACTGCAGCAGCGGATGCGCGCAGTGCTGGCCCGAGCGCACGGCCACACCTTCCAGATCCAGCAGGGTAGCCAGATCGTGCGCATGGGCGCCGTCGATCAGGAATGACACCACCGCCGCCTTTTCCGGTGCCTCGCCGATGATGCGCAGGCCATCGACCCGGCGCAGCTCTTCGGTGAAGTGCGCCAGCAGCTCGGCTTCGCGCGCTTCCACGTGGTCCAGGCCGACGTTCTGCAGATAGTCCGCGGCCACGCCGAGGCCGATGAAACCGGCGATGTTGGGGGTGCCGGCTTCAAACTTGTGCGGGGCGTCGTTGAATACGGTGCCGTCGAAGCTGACTTCCTTGATCATCTCGCCGCCGCCCAGGAACGGCGGCATCGCGTCCAGATGCTCGCGACGCGCCCACAGCGCACCGGTGCCGGTCGGGCCGCACATCTTGTGGCCGGTGATGGCGTAGAAGTCGCAGCCGATCGCGGTGACGTCGACCTTGCGGTGCGGGGCGGCCTGCGAGCCGTCGACCACGGTGACGATGCCGCGTTTGCGCGCTTCGCGGCAGATCTCGCGCACCGGGTTGATGGTGCCGAGTACGTTGGAGACATGGGCCACGGCCAGCAGCTTGACCTCGGCGGTCATCGCCGCGCGCAGCGCGTCCAGGTCCAGCGCGCCGTCGGGGGTGATCTCGGCCACGCGGATGGTCGCGCCGGTGCGCTGGGCGACCAGCTGCCACGGCACGATGTTGGCGTGGTGTTCCATGCGCGACACCAGGATCACGTCGCCGGCCTTCAGCCGGGGCAGGGCCCAGGAGTAGGCAACCAGATTGATCGCGAAGGTGGTGCCGCTGCACAGCACCAGGTCGTTGCTGCGCACGTTGAGGAAACGGGCCAGCTTGTTGCGTGCGCCTTCGTAGGCGTCGGTGGCCTCGGTACCCAGCGCATGCACGGCACGGCTGACGTTGGCGTTGTAGCGGCGGTAGAACTCGTCCACCGCGCCGATCACCTGCACCGGCTTCTGGCCGGTGTTGGCGTTGTCGAAATAGACCAGCGGCTTGCCGTGCACTTCGCGCATCAGCAGCGGGAAGTCCAGGCGCACGCGCGCCCAGTCGGGGGCGTCGGCGGGTGCTTCGATCGGTCGCGGGGTGGACAGGTTCATGCCACGCCCGCCTCGGCCAGGGCCTTGTCCAGCCGGCGTGCCAGCTGTTCGCGCAGCGCTTCGGGCAGCACCCTCAGCGGCTCGTGGCAGAACGCGGCGCTCAGCAGCGCCTGCGCCTGGGCCTGCGGCAGGCCGCGCGAGCGCAGGTAGAACAGCGCGTTGGCGTCGAGCTGGCCGACGGTGGCACCGTGTGCGGCCTTCACTTCGTCGGCGTCGATCACCAGCGTCGGCTGGGTATCGATCTCGGCGTCGGCCGACAGCAGCAGGTTCTTGTTGGACAGGTTGGCGTCGGTGCCATCGGCACCGGCACGGATCTGGATGCCGCCATGGAACACCACGCGGCTGCGGTTGGCGGCCACGCCACGCCACTGCAGCTCGGCGCTGGTGTCGCGGGCGATGTGGTCGATGCCCAGGCGGGTATCGACGTGGCGGCGACCGTTGCCGAGCAGCACGCCATTGGCGGTCAGCTGGGCGTTGTCGCCTTCCAGGCGCACGTTCAGCTCATGGCGGCTGAGCGCGGCACCCAGCTCCAGGTCCACGCGGTGGTACTGCGCGTCCTTGGCCAGCACCGCGTCGGTACGCAGGAAGCTGGTCTGGCGCGCGCTGCCGGCCTGCACGCGGGCGTGCTTGAGCACCGCATCGCGGGCGACGTGGGCGTGCAGCACCGTGTTGTCCAGATGCGCCGAATCACCGACGCTGAAGCGGTGCTCGACCACGCCCAGGCTGGCGCCGGCACGCAGTTCGATCAGGTGGCGGTGGTGCCAGGCCAGGTCGGTGTCGCCGGCCACGCTGGCGAATACCAGCTGCAGCGGCACCTCGACCTGCACGCCGTCGTCCACGCGCAGCACCACGCCTTCATCGGCGAGGGCGGCGTTGAGGCGGGCGAACACATCGTCGCTGCGATCGTAGCGGCGGCCGAGGAAGCGCACGGCGTCCTCGCCAGCGGCCAGTGCGGAGGACAACGTCTCCAGCTGCACGCCGGTCGGCAGGCCCTGCACGTCGCTCAGCGCGTCGTTGAGGCGGCCATTGACGAACACCAGGCGCGGTGCCGGGATGTCCTCCAGCGCGGCGGCATCCAGCAGCGCCGGGGCCAACGGTGCGGCCGCAAAGCTGCGACGCTCCAGCTGGCGCAGCGAGGTGTACTTCCAGGTTTCGCTGCGTGCGCCGGGCAGGCCGTCGCGCAGCACGCTGTCGAGCACTTCGCGGCGCGCATCGCTGCCGCAGAAGGCCTGGGCCATGGAATCGAGCAGGGCGCTCATCAGACCGCCGCCTCGGGCACGACCCGGTCCTTCAGGAAGTCATAGCCGTGCGCTTCCAGTTCCAGCGCCAGTTCCGGGCCGCCGCTCTTGACGATGCGGCCATCGGCCAGCACGTGCACGACGTCCGGCTTGATGTAGTCCAGCAGGCGCTGGTAGTGGGTGATGACCAGGAACGAGCGGTCGGCGCTGCGCAGCGCGTTGACGCCGTCGGCCACGCTCTTCAGTGCATCGATGTCCAGGCCCGAATCGGTTTCGTCCAGGATCGCCAGCTTCGGCTCGAGCACGGCCAGCTGGAAGATCTCGTTGCGCTTCTTCTCGCCACCGGAGAAGCCTTCGTTGACGCCACGGTGCAGCAGTTCGTCCTTCAGGTGCAGCACGGCCAGCTTCTGCCGCACCAGCTTGAGGAACTGCATGGAATCGAGCTCTTCCTCGCCGCGCGCCTTGCGCTGTGCATTCAGCGCGGCGCGCAGGAAGTAGGTGTTGTTCACGCCGGGGATTTCCACCGGGTACTGGAATGCCAGGAACAGGCCGGCAGCGGCGCGCGCTTCCGGGTCCTGGTCGAGCAGGTCGACGCCTTCGAACTGCACGCTGCCTTCGGTGACCTCATAGCCGTCGCGGCCAGCCAGGACATTGCCCAGCGTGGACTTGCCGGCGCCGTTGGGGCCCATGATGGCGTGCACCTGGCCCGGCTTCACTTCCAGGGACAGGCCCTTGAGGATTTCCTTGTCGCCGATGCGGGCGTGGAGGTTTTCGATCTTCAGCATGGTGGGGGTTTCCGTGGTGCGGGCCGGGGCCCGCCGGTAAAAAGAATGCGTTGTGCGAGGGCAGGACGGGCGATCAGCCCACCGAACCTTCCAGCGAGACTTCCAGCAGCTTCTTGGCTTCCACCGCGAATTCCATCGGCAGTTCGCGGAACACCTGCTTGCAGAAGCCGTCGACGATCATCGACACCGCGTCTTCCTGGCTGATGCCACGGGCGCGGCAGTAGAACAGCTGGTCGTCGGAGATCTTCGAGGTGGTCGCCTCGTGCTCGACGGTGGCGCCCGGGTTCTTCACCTCGATGTAGGGGAAGGTGTGGGCGCCACACTGCTTGCCGATCAGCAGCGAATCGCACTGGGTGTAGTTGCGCGCGCCGTCGGCATTGCGGTCGATCTTCACCAGGCCGCGGTAGGTGTTCTGGCCGCGGCCGGCGCTGATGCCCTTGCTGATGATCTTGCTCTTGGTGCGCTTGCCGACGTGGATCATCTTGGTGCCGGTGTCGGCCTGCTGGCGATGGTGGGTCAGTGCCACCGAGTGGAACTCACCGACCGAGTCGTCGCCCAGCAGCACGCAGGACGGGTACTTCCAGGTGATCGCCGAGCCGGTCTCGACCTGGGTCCAGGTGACCTTGCTGCGCGCGCCACGGCATTCGGCACGCTTGGTGACGAAGTTGTAGATGCCGCCGACGCCGTTCTCATCGCCCGGGTACCAGTTCTGCACGGTGGAGTACTTGATCTCGGCATCGTCCAGCGTCACCAGCTCGACCACCGCCGCATGCAGCTGGTTCTCATCGCGCATCGGCGCGGTGCAGCCCTCCAGGTAGGACACGTACGCCTTCTCTTCGCAGATGATCAGCGTGCGCTCGAACTGGCCGGTGTGGCCGGCGTTGATGCGGAAGTAGGTGCTCAGTTCCATCGGGCAACGCACGCCCTTGGGAATGAACACGAAGCTGCCATCGGAGAACACCGCAGAATTGAGCGCGGCGAAGTAGTTGTCGCCGACCGGCACCACGGTGCCCAGGTACTGTTTGACCAGTTCCGGGTGCTCCTTGATGGCTTCGGACATCGAGCAGAACACGATGCCCTTTTCGGCCAGTTCCTTGCGGAAGGTGGTACCGACGGACACCGAGTCGAACACCGCGTCCACCGCTACGCCGGCCAGCTTGGCGCGCTCGTGCAGCGGCACGCCCAGCTTGTCGTAGGTGTCCAGCAGTTCCTTGGGCACGTCATCCAGCGAGGCGTACTTCGGGCCCTTCGGCGCGGAGTAGTAGCTGAGCGCCTGCAGGTCGATCGGGGCGATCTGCAGCTTGGCCCAGTTCGGCATCGGCATGGTCAGGAAGTGGCGGTAGGCGTCCAGGCGCCACTGCGTCATCCATTCCGGCTCTTCCTTCTTGGCCGACAGGGCGCGGATGGTGTCCTCGTCCAGGCCGGCGGGAAGGGAGTCCGACTCGATGTCCGTGATGAAGCCGGCCGAATACTTGCGGCCGAGCTGCTCATGGATCTCGCGGTTGGGGGTGTCGTCGCTGGCGACGGTTTCGATGGTTTCGGTGGCCATGGGGGGGCTGCCTACGGATCAGGAGACGACGTCGACAGCGATGGTGCGGCGCTGTTCTTCGTCGACAAGGGGAAGAGGGGGCAGGATCTGCGCCAGGCTGACATCGCGCAGGGCCTCGGAGACCACGTCGTTGATCAGCCGCCAGCTGCTGCGCGCGCCGCACTTGGGCGCCATGCCGCACTGGTGGTGGTCGTGGCTGCACTCGGTCAGGGCCAATGGCCCTTCCATGGCTTCAACCACTTCAAACAGCGAGATCTCGATCGATGGGCGGGTCAGCCGGTAGCCGCCGCGGACGCCGCGCAGGCCTTCGACCAGGCCAGCCTGGGCCAGTGGCTTGAGCACCTTGCTGACGGTGGGCGGCTCCAGACCGGTGAATTCGGCCAGCTCGGTGGCACTGAGCACCTCGCCCGGACGGGCGGCGAGTACGGTCAGTACGACGGTGGCGTAATCGGTGAGCTTGGTGACGCGCAACATGGGATGCGAGTGGTTCTTAAAGCGGACTGAAATTGTACGCTTTTATTCGCCGGCATCCAACCCGGCCATTCAGCGGGCGCTTGGGCCCGGCCGGAGGGCAGTCGCCAAGGGCCGCCATCGGGGCGACATGCTGCGGCATGGGGGTGATTTTCGCAATCACCCGGAATGGGCGAGAATCAACGTTCCTTCCGCTGCAAACGTCTCTTGCCGATGCCCAAGAAGATCCAAGCCCGCAAGTCCGCCATCCACGGCAACGGTGTGTTTTCCGTGGCCCCGATCAAGCAGGGCGAGCGCGTGATCCAGTACAAGGGCCTGCTGCGCAGCCACGGCGATGTCGATGCCGATGACAGTGGCGACGTGGAAAGCGGCCATACCTTCCTGTTCACCCTCAACGACGACTGGGTGATCGATGCCAACTACAAGGGCAACGACGCGCGCTGGATCAACCACAGCTGCGACCCCAACTGCGAGGCGGTGATCGAGGAAGACGAAGACGGTGACAGCCGCGGCGACAAGGTCTTCATCGAGGCGCTGCGCGATATCAAGGCGGGCGAAGAGCTGACGTACAACTACGGCATCACCCTGGCCGAGCGCCACACGGCCAAGCTGAAGAAGATCTGGGAGTGCCGCTGTGGCTCGCCCAAGTGCACCGGCACGATGCTGCAGCCCAAGCGCTGATCCGGTAGCGCCGGGCAATGCCCGGCGAGCGCGAAGCGCGGGCGGAACCAGAAGCCGCCGGGCACGGCCCGGCGCTACCCGGGCGATTCTCCACCTGCCGTGCACGTGAGGGTCACCGCCGTTCAAGGGCCACTCGGCCACCCTGTGCGCTCCCCCTTATCTGGAGCACGACATGGCACAGCGTCTACGCGGCAAACAGATCGCCATCCTCGCCACGCACGGTTTCGAGCAGTCCGAACTGATCGAGCCCAAGCACCTGCTGGAAGCCGAGGGCGCGCGCGTGAGCGTGGTGTCGCCGGCCAAGGAGGCGAGCATCAAGGGCTGGAAGGACAAGGACTGGGGTGATTCGGTCGCCGTGGATCAACCACTGGATGGCGCCGATGCCGGCCGTTTCGATGCGCTGGTGCTGCCCGGTGGCGTGATCAATCCGGATACCCTGCGCACCAACGAAGCAGTACTGGATTTCATCCGCAGCATGGCCGGTGCCGGCAAGCCGGTGGCGGCGATCTGCCACGGCCCCTGGCTGCTGATCAACAGCGGGCTGGCGGAGGGACACGAGGTCACCTCGTGGCCGTCGCTGCAGCAGGACCTGGCCAATGCCGGCGCGCGCTGGCGCGACGCGGAAGTGGTGGTGGACGGCAACCTGATCACCAGCCGCAAGCCCGATGACATTCCAGCCTTCAGCGAGGCGGTGGTGAAAGCGCTGGCGGCGTGATGCGGCGCTGGTAGCGCCGGCCGCTGGCCGGCACGTGCGTAAAAGGATTGCCGGCCAGCGGCCGGCACTACCTTATTTGCCGAGGATGCCCGCCGGCACCAGGTCGCCCAGGTTCTGGTTGAAGGTCACCACCAGCTTGCCGTTCTTCACCTGCGCCGACTGCACCTGCAGGGCACCGAGCAGGCCGGCCACGGCCGGGTCCAGCTTGTAGATCGGTTCGCGCTGGGCGTAGTCGCTCAGCCATGCGTTCAGCAGGCCACGGGTCCGTGAATCGAGACCGCCACCCTGGCTCGCCGGAGTGAAGTCATCCACGCTCGGCTGCTGCAGGTGGAAGCCTTGGGTCTGCGCGTCATAGCGCAGGCCACTGCTGAGCTTCACCGTACCCAGCTTGGCCGGATTGCCGCCGGCGGTGGCCAGCGCCACGTCCATGCCCAGGTTCAAGCGCTCACCTGCCGGCAGGCTCAGCTGCGGGTGGCTCATGGTCAGCGCGATCAGGCCGCCCAGCGCGTCCTGCGTGCGCGGGAAGCTGCCGTCCAGATACTGCTGCACGTCGCTGGCGCCAACCGCCAGTTCACGACCGGAGATCGAAGGGGCGGCCTGCGCACCGATCGCAGCAGCAATCAGCACGGTCGAGGCGGCAAGGCGGGTCATCAGGGAACGCAGGCGCATGGCGGTGACCGGAAGAAGGAACCAAGAGGCCTACAGAGTAGCTTTGCCCGCTGAATCGCGGGTACACACGGTTGCAACGGTTCAGTCCAGCGTTGGTTGCAGGCTGGCCGACTGGATCTGCCAGCTGCGGCCATCGGCGCTGGGCTGCACGCGGTACCAGCCGTGGTAGCGGAAGGTGCCATTGGCGGTCACCGCGCGGATCTTCACTGGCACCTCCAGCAGGCGTGGCGGCTGCCCATCGTCGCGGGGCAACGCCACGTCACTGTCCAGGCGCAGGTTGCGCACGTCGGGCAGCAGGCGCAGCACGGCATCGTCGGCATGACGCGGGTCGGCGGGGGCATAGGCCCAGGCCGCATCGCTGCGCGATGTGTTGCGGTTGAGCAGATCCAGCATGTAGCGGTTGAGCATCGCTGCGGGCGTTTCGCTGCCGTTGGCAACGGCGCCATACAGCGGATCGATGGCGATCGCGTCAACGGTAGCGGCCTGCGGTGCCGCTTTCGTCGTTGGCACCGACGGGGCGGTTGTGGCGCCGCTCGCGTCGCGCTCGGCCGCATCGACCGGGGGCGCCGGGTTGGAACACCCCGCCACAAGCAGCGGGATCAGCAAGGAAATAAAGCCGCGCATGTCTGCCTCCTCCCCGAGGCGACCTGGAAGGCGGCAGTGTAGCGGCCGGGGGCCGCTCAGCGCGAAGTGGTCAGCGCGAAGAGGGAAGCTGTTCCAGCGCGTCCAGCGCCGGCAGGACCTGCGCGGCGACCGCTGCCAGTGCATGGCCGTCGGTGTCGGCATGGCGCTGCACGATGTCACGCAGCAGCTGGGTGGCCACCACCAGGGTGGCACGTTCGTCACCGCTCAGGCCTGCCGTGCGCGGGGCCGATTCCAGCAGGCGCATCAGGTCGCGGCTGGCGCGGTGCTCCAGTTCGATGGTGCAGCGCCCGGTGCACTGGTGCCCGTCCTTTTCGATCGGGGTCACCGAGATCCGGTAGCGGGTGGAAGGGCTGGCCATGGGGGTGCTCGCGCTGGTGGGGAGGAATGGGACCACCATAGGCAAGGCGTCGGCCGGCGGCGATGGCCGGCGCTGCACGCAGTGTTCCACCCGGTTCGTTCCTGCGCTGGAAAAACAGCGGCGCGGCCATGGGCGGCGGGCCTGTGCGGGAAATTGCGTGGGCGCGGGAAACGCTGTGTTGCGGGGGCGCAGTGGACGGCATCCACGCATGGCGTGGATCTACTGCAGAGCGAGCGCGGATGCGGGGCAAAAAAAACGGGACGGCCAAGGCCGTCCCGTCAGGTATCCGCTGCAGGGCGCGCGCTTAGAGCGCAGCGTCCTTGAGCTTCTTCAGCGGGCGAACCTTGAGCTTGGTGGTGGCCGGCTTGGCGGCGAACCACTGCTCTTCCTTGGTGAACGGGTTGATGCCCTTGCGCTTCGGCTTGGCCGGCACATTGACGGTGGTGATCTTCAGCAGGCCCGGCAGGGTGAACGAGCCGGCGCCCTTCTTGTGCACCGAGGAAGCGACAGCGCCTTCCAGCGAGGCCAGCACAGCGCGGACGTCCTTGGCGACAACGCCGGAGACTTCAGCGATGTGTGCAACCAGGCCCGACTTGGTCAGCACTTCCTTGATCGGCTTCGGAGCGGCCGGCTTGGCGGCTGCCTTCGTCGCGACTTTCTTCACTGCCTTCTTCGGGGCAGCCTTCTTAGCGGTCTTTGCCATGGTTTCCTGTTCCGTGAACGGTTGGTTGTTTGGTCGGCGCCGAACCCCGTCGGCAAGCGCAATGTAGGGCAACTCTTGGGCGCCGCCAATAGCCTGGAGCGCTGAAAGTGCATGTTTTTTCATATCCAGGCCGATTCAGTACATGGCCGGCAGTAGGGGGAGCGGGTGCGGTGGTGCGCTGCACCGCAGTGTCGGTGATTTCGACTGGATGGGCGAAATGACTGAAAACAACGGGGAAATCGCCAGATTGCTGGCGAAGAAGTGTCCAGTCGTTGGCTCGGGACAGGCGCGCCGCGTGCGGCGGGGCGACGCAGGGCTAACGCGGCGCGTGCCAGGGTATTGGTTCATCACAGCCACAACGGAGCAGGACATGGGAATCTCGCGACACGCTGCCGCGCATTGGGAAGGCGACCTGAAGTCGGGCAAGGGCCAGTTGAGCACGCCGCAGAGTGGTCTTCTGGACAAGACCCGCTACGGCTTCAACAGCCGTTTCGGTGATGAAAAGGGCACCAATCCCGAAGAACTGATCGCTGCCGCGCACGCCGGTTGTTTCACCATGGCGCTGTCGGCCAAGCTCGGCGAGGCAGGCTTTACCCCGACCTCGCTGGATACCGAAGCCAAGGTCGATCTGTCGATGGAAGGCGGCCCGCAGCTGTCGCAGATCCGGCTGAAAGTGAAGGCGGTTGTGCCGGGAATCGAGGCGACGCAGTTCCGCGCGATCGCTGATGACGCCAAGCAGAACTGCCCGGTTTCCAAGGCGCTGAGCGCGGTGCCGATCAGCCTGGAAGCCGAACTGGGCTGAGAAGGTAGTGCCGGCCGCTGGCCGGCAACCACATGAAACCGGGTATAAGGTGGCAGCCGGCCAGCGGCCGGCTCTACCGCCTTGCGTTCACCAATCGATGGTGCCGGAAATCACCGTCTGCACCTGGCCGCCGGACCAGACCTCGCCCTCTTCATCGACCAGCAGCGTCAGCCGCGCATCGTGGCCGACTTCGCGTCCCTGGCTGACGTCGAAGGGCTGGCGGCCGCGCGGAAGGGCGTCGCGCAGGTCCAGCCAGGCCGCCAGTACAGCGTTGGCCGCGCCAGAAGCGGCATCCTCGAAGCGGCGCCCATTGCCGACGAAAGCGCGCACGGCCAGGTCGTAACCTTCGCTGCCATCGGCAAAGGCATAGGCGAACACGCCCATGCTGCCGGTCGATTCAGCCAGCGTGGCGATCGCATCCCAGTCCGGGTGCAGGGCGCGCAACGCGGCCTCATCCGCGACCTCTACGACCCACCAGCTGCGGCCACCCTGCATGCGGGCCGGCGGCAGCGAACCCAGCGGCCAGGTGTGCAATGCGGCCTGCAGGCGTGGGTCATCGGTGGCGGCGATCTCGGCCAGCTGCGCACGGGGCGTGCGGATAGCGATGCGCTGCTGCGCGCCTTCGCCGGTCACGCGCAGTGGCAGCGCACCGGCGATGCCGTCCTGAACCAGTACCCCGTCGACCGACATGGCCAGTCCCGCCTGCAGCACCGCGTGGGCGGTGCCGACGCTGGGATGGCCGGCGAACGGCACTTCCTTCTGCGGGCTGAACATGCGCAGCCGATAGCTGGTGCCGGCCGTCTGTGCCGGGAACACAAACGTCGTTTCGGGCAGGCGGGTCCAGCGGGCGATGGCCTGCATCGCTGCATCGTCCAGGCCTTCGGCGTCGAGCACGACGGCCAGCGGATTGCCGGCGCCCGGGCGCGGGGAAAACACATCCAGCTGCAGGAAGCGGCGGGTGGTCATCGAGCAGGAACTCCAGGAAACAGGCGGCATAGGGTAACGCGGGGCCATGCCCCGCGAGCGCGCAGCGCGGTAGGCCGCCAGGCGTGGCCCGGCGCTACCAGGTGATGTTGCCGTCTATCACCAGCTGCACCTGGCCGCCGATCCACACCGTGTCCTGCGCGTCCACAGTGACCTGGACGCGGCCGTCGCGGCCGACCTCGCGGCCCTGGCTGGCCAGATAGGTCCGGTTCTCGCCGGGCAGGGCATTACGCTGCCGAAGCCAGGCGCCGATCAGCGCGTTGGCGCTGCCGGTCACCGGGTCTTCCGGCACGTTGGGCGCATCGGCGGGGCAGAACGCGCGCACCACCAGGTCGTGCCCGGTATCGGCTTCGAGCGCGAACACGGCGATGCCGAGCGCGTCGGTGGCAATGCTCCAGTCGCGCAGGGCCGCCATGTCCGGTGCCAGCGTGCGTACGGCCTCGGCGTCGCGCAGCGGCAGCAGCCACCAGCGCGGGCCGTTGTCCCACAGCTCGGCGCGCTGGCCCTCGGCGGCAGCGGCACGCAGAGTGTCAGGAATGTCGCCTGGCAGAGCCGGCAGCGGCCGTGCCGCTGGGCTCGCCAGGCGGATGGTGGGCGCGTTGGCCGGCCCGGTGACCTGCACCGGCAGCAGGCCGGCCGCGCACTGCTGCACCAGGGCCCCGTCGCGTGGCTGCACCAGGCCGCAGGTGACCGCAGCCCAGGCGGCGCCCACGCTGGGGTGCCCGGCGAAGGGCAGCTCGCTGGCAGGGGTGAAGATGCGCACGTGGTAGTCGGCGCCGGCAGCGGTGGGGCGAAGGAAGAACACGGTCTCGGACAGGTTCAGCCAGGCGGCCAGGGCCTGCATGCGGTCGGTGGACAGTCCATCCGCGTCGAACACGACACCGAGCGGGTTGCCGGTACCGGGCTGGTGGGCGAAGACATCGAGCTGCAGGTAGCGGTGGGCGGTCATTGACGGGTGTATTGGGCTTAGAATCGAAGGTTCCGCCCCCTCGGGCGGCTTCCCCACATTACACATAGCCTATCCATGTCAGCTTCCCCCCTTGTCGATCGTTGGATCGTACTGAAGTTCGGCGGCACCTCGGTGTCGCGTCGCCACCGCTGGGACACGATCGGGAAGCTGGCGAAAAAACGGGCCGAAGAGACCGGTTCGCGCGTTCTGGTGGTGGTTTCGGCGCTGTCCGGGGTCACCAATGAACTGACCGCGATTGCCGATGGCGCGCCGGACAGCTGCGATCGCGTGGCGGCGCTGGTCGAACGCCACCAGGCCTTCCTGGACGAGCTGGGGCTGGGCGCGGAGGTGCTGGCCGAGCGGCTGGCCGCGCTGCAGGGCCTGCTGGACGACCCGCGTGCGCCCAGCCGTCCTCTGGACTGGCAGGCCGAAGTGCTCGGCCAGGGTGAACTGCTGTCTTCCAGCCTGGGCGCGGCCTATCTGCGTGCCAGCGGCCTGGATTTCGGCTGGATGGATGCGCGCCAGTGGCTGGACGCGCTGCCGCCGCAGCCGAACCAGAGCGACTGGTCGCAGCGCCTGTCGGTGAACTGCCAGTGGCGTGCCGATGCGGAATGGGCGCAGCGCTTCCGCGCGCAGCCCACGCGCCTGCTGATCACCCAGGGGTTCATCTCGCGTCACGCCGACGGTGGCACTGCCATCCTCGGCCGCGGCGGCTCGGATACCTCCGCGGCATACTTCGGTGCGCTGCTCGGCGCCAGCCGCGTGGAGATCTGGACCGATGTGCCAGGCATGTTCAGCGCCAATCCCAAGGACGTGCCGGACGCGCGCCTGTTGACCCGCCTGGACTATTACGAAGCGCAGGAAATCGCCACCACCGGTGCCAAGGTGCTGCACCCGCGCTCGATCAAGCCGTGCCGCGATGCGGGTGTGCCGATGGCGATCCTCGATACCGAGCGTCCGGAACTGCCGGGTACCAGCATCGACGGCAATGCCGCGCCGGTGCCCGGAGTGAAGGCAATCAGCCGCCGCAACGGCATCGTGCTGGTGTCGATGGAAGGCATCGGCATGTGGCAGCAGGTCGGCTTCCTCGCCGATGTATTCGGCCTGTTCAAGAAGCACGGCCTGTCGGTGGACCTGATCGGTTCGGCCGAGACCAACGTCACCGTATCGCTGGATCCGTCCGAGAACCTGGTCAACACCGATGTGCTGGCCGCGCTGTCGGCCGACCTGTCGCAGATCTGCAAGGTCAAGGTGATCGTGCCGTGTGCGGCGATCACCCTGGTCGGCCTGGGCATGCGCTCGCTGCTGCACAAGCTGTCGGACGTGTGGGCGACCTTCGGTCGTGAGCGCGTGCACATGATTTCGCAGTCGTCCAACGACCTGAACCTGACCTTCGTCATCGACGAAGCCGATGCCGATGGCCTGCTGCCGATCCTGCACGCCGAACTGATCGACAGCGGCGCGATGCCGGTGGAAGAGACCGAAGTGTTCGGCCCGCGCTGGCGCGAAATCGCCGGCACCGTGCGTCCGCGTGGTACGCCGTGGTGGCGCGGCCAGCGTGCGCACCTGCTGCAGCTGGCCGATGCCGGCACCCCGCGCTACGTCTACCACCTGCCGACGGTGCGGGCGCGTGCCCGCGCGCTGGCGGCGATCAAGCCGATCGACCAGCGTTATTACGCGATCAAGGCCAACAGCCATCCGGCCATCCTGCAGTTGCTGGAGGCCGAAGGTTTCGGCCTGGAGTGCGTGTCGCACGGTGAGCTGAAGCATGTGTTCCAGGCCATTCCGGAACTGTCGCCCAAGCGCGTGCTGTTCACCCCCAGCTTCTGCCCGCGCAGCGAGTACGAAGCGGCGTTCGCGCTGGGCGTGACCGTCACTGTCGACAACGTCGAAGCCCTGCAACGCTGGCCGGACCTGTTCCGCAACCGCGAACTGTGGCTGCGCGTGGACCTGGGCCGTGGCGAAGGCCATCACGCCAAGGTCCGCACCGGTGGCAAGGAGTCCAAGTTCGGCCTGCCGATCGCGCGCGTGGACGAGTTCGTGCGCGCGGCCACCGAGCTGGGCACCCGCGTGGTCGGCCTGCATGCGCACCTTGGCAGCGGCGTGGAAACCGCCCAGCACTGGCGCCTGATGTGCGATGAGCTGGCTGGCTTCGCGCGCCGCATCGGCAGCGTGCACACCATCGACATCGGTGGTGGCCTGCCGATCCCGTACAGCGAGGAAGACGAGCCGTTCGACCTGGATGCCTGGGCCGAGGGCCTGGCCGAGGTCAAGGCGCTGCATCCGGCGTTCCGCCTGGCGATCGAGCCGGGCCGCTTCCTGGTGGCCGAATCGGGCGTGCTGCTGACCCACGCCACCCAGGTGGTGGAGAAGGATGGCGTGCGCCGCGTCGGCCTGGATGCCGGCATGAACACGCTGATGCGCCCGGCCCTGTACGACGCCTGGCACGACATCGAGAACCTCAGCCGCCAGGGCGGTTACGCCGAAGCGGCGTTCGATGTGGTCGGCCCGATCTGCGAATCCAGCGATGTGTTCGGCAAGCGCCGCAAGCTGCCGGTGTCGACCGCGCCGGACGATGTGATGCTGATCGCCGACGCCGGTGCCTACGGCTATGTGATGTCCAACACCTACAACCAGCGGGCGATGCCGCGCGAAGACGTGATCGAATGATCGCCGCCTTCCGCGCCCTGCACCCGCCCACCGACACGTCCCGCGCCTGCGCGCGGGCACGTGCCTGACCGTGCTTGAACTGGATTCACCATGACTGCTTTCGATAAACACCAGGTTTCCCGCTTCCGTTTCGTCCGCTGCGAATTCGCCGCGGACACCGGCGTGGCCAAGCTGGTCTACGCCTTCGATGACGGCCCGGAAATGGTGGAAACCGTTACCGTGCCCGGCGCCCCGTTCGTGCTGGAACCGGCCCGTGCCGATGCCGTGCAGCGCGCGCTGCGGCTGCTGCACCTGATTGCTGGTGTGAGCTACTACAAGGCCGGCGTGCCCGATACGGTCATCATCGACAGCTACAGCATCGATGCCGATACCGCAGCGCTGGTGGAGACCATCTACCTCAACGGCCTGGGCGAATTCGCCTACCGCAACGGCCTGAACCTGCGTGGGCGCTTCCGCCTGCCGGTGCAGGGCGAAACGGTGCAGGCACCGGTGCTGGGCCTGCAGGCGCATGCGCTGGTGGCCATCGGCGGTGGCAAGGATTCGCTGGTCAGCATCGAAGCGCTGCGCCGCGCCGGCGTGGACGAGACGGTGACCTGGATCGGGGGTTCGCAGTTGATCCGTGCCTGTGCCGAACGCACCGGGCTGCCGACGTTGAACCTGGGCCGCGCGCTGGCGCCGGAACTGTTCGAACTCAACCGCCAGGGCGCATGGAACGGGCACATCCCGGTGACCGTGGTGAACTCGGCGATCATGGTGCTGGCTGCGCTGCTGCACGGTGTGGACCAGGTGGTGTTCTCCAACGAACGTTCGGCCAGCTACGGCAGCCAGATTCCGGGCACCGGTGAAGTGAACCACCAGTGGTCCAAGGGCTGGGCCTGCGAGCAGGCCTTCGGCAACCACGTGCGCAAGTACGTGGCCGCCGACCTGCAGTACTACTCGCTGCTGCGGCCGATGTCGGAGCTGGCGGTGGCCCGCCAGTTCGCCAAGAGCGATTTCTACGACGCGCATTTCTCCAGCTGCAACCGCAACTTCCACATCCTTGGCGAGCGCCCGGTGAACCGTTGGTGCGGCGTCTGCCCGAAGTGCCACTTCGTGTTCCTGGCGCTGGCCCCGTTCATGCCCAAGACCCGCCTGGTGCGCATCTTCGGCCGCAACCTGCTGGATGACATCGAGCAGGCTGGTGGCTTCGACGCGCTGCTGGAATTCCAGGACCACAAGCCGTTCGAATGCGTGGGCGAAGGCCGCGAATCGCGTGCGGCGATGGCCACCCTGGCGCAGCGCCCGGAGTGGAAGGAAGACGTGCTGGTGAAGCGCTTCTGCAATGAAATCCAGCCGCAGCTGGATGCGGCCGAGCTGGAGCTGGCACCGCTGATGCAGCTGCAGGGCGAACATCGTATTCCGGCGGCGCTGTGGGAACGGGTGCGTGAAGATTTCGCAGCTTGAAGGCAAGCGCGTAGCGCTGTGGGGCTGGGGACGTGAGGGGCGTGCTGCGTATGCGGTGCTGCGCGCGCGCCTGCCATCGCTTGGCCTGAGCCTGTTCTGCCCGGCCAGCGAGGTCGCGGCCGCGCGTGCGGAAACGCAGGGCGTGCTGGACGTGCGTGGTGAACCGTCGGCCGAGACCTTGGCGGCATTCGAGGTGGTGATCAAGTCGCCGGGGATCAGCCCGTACCTGCCGATCGCGTTGGCGGCGGCGGAGCAGGGCACCCGCTTCATCGGCGGCACGGCGTTGTGGTTTGCCGAACATGCCGATGCCGATGGCACCGTGCGCGACACGATCTGCGTGACCGGCACCAAGGGCAAAAGCACCACCACCGCGCTGATCGCGCACCTGCTGCGCGCAGCGGGACATCGCACCGGCCTGGTCGGCAACATCGGCCTGCCACTGCTGGAAGTGCTGGACCCGCAACCGGCGCCTGCGTACTGGGCGGTGGAGCTGTCCAGCTACCAGACCGGCGAGGTCGCGCGCAGTGGTGCGCACCCGCAGGTGGCGGTGGTGCTGAACCTGTTCCCGGAACACCTGGACTGGCACGGCAGCGAACAGCGCTACATCGAAGACAAGCTGCAGCTGGTGACCGGGGCCGCGCCGCGCGTTGCCGTGCTCAATGCCGCAGACCCGCATCTGGCGGCGCTGTCGCTGCCCGGCAGCGATGTGGTCTGGTTCAACCAGCCGCAGGGCTGGCACATGCGCGGTGACATCGTGCATCGCGGCGGGCAGGCGGTATTCGATACCCGCAATACTCCACTGCCGGGCCGCCACAACCGCGGCAACCTGTGCGCGGTGCTGGCCGCGCTGGAGGCGCTGGGCCTGGATGCCGTGGCGCTGGCGCCGGCGGTGCAGGATTTCCGGCCGCTGCCGAACCGCCTGCAACGCATCGGCCAGGCTGATGGCCTGACCTACGTCAACGATTCGATCAGCACCACGCCGCATGCCAGCCTGGCGGCACTGGAGTGCTTTGCCGGCCAGCGCATCGCGTTGCTGGTCGGCGGGCATGATCGTGGCCTGGACTGGACTGATTTCATGCAGCACATGGCGCACGACGTGCCGCCGGTGGAGATCGTGACCATGGGCAGCAACGGCCCGCGCATCCACGCGATGCTGCAGCCGCTGGCCGATGCCGGCCGTTTCGGCCTGCATGCCGCGGCCGATCTGCCTGATGCGATGTCGCTGGCGCGTCGCGCACTGGGCGAGCAGGGTGGGGTGGTGCTGCTGTCACCGGGCGCGCCGAGCTATGGCGCCTACCGCGATTACGTTGCGCGCGGGCGGCATTTCGCCGAGCTGGCCGGATTCGATCCGGACACCATCAGCGCGATTCCGGGTATCGGGATCGCCTGACGGTCGTGCCGGCTGGTGGCCGGCAACCCGGGGATTTCATCCACGCATGGCGTGGATCTACTGGAGAGCCGAGCCCACGCCGGCTGCCGTCACCACGACGCGGTCAACGTTCCTCGTCGAGGAAGCTGTAGTCGCGGTCGATCAGCTGCTGCAGGTAGGCATCGAAGCTGGGGGCGATGACCGCGTAGCTGTCCGGGTCGTGCAGGTAGCGCACCACCTGTCCAACGCTGCCGCCGGGTGCGGGATCGAAATCCAGATACAGCATCGAGGTGCCGCCGTTGTTCATGCAGTGCGAGAAGCACAGGCGGCGGCTCATCGGCAGGTCGGCATCGATGCCGGCACCGAGGATCTCCGGTTCTTCTTCCAGCCATTCCTCGTAGATGGAACGGATGCTGTCGCCCCATTGCTGCTGGTCTTCGAAGATCTGCCCGATGGAGCGCAGGTAGTACGGGTAGTCGCCCACGTCCGAGCCCAGCATCAGCACGCAGACCTCGCCCTTCGGATAGTCGCGGAAGTGCGTGCCGTCCACGCGCGAAAGCAGCTCGACCAGGCTGTCGGGCACCTGCGGCCACTGCGCGCGCAGCCGTTGCAGGTCGGCCTCGCTGGCGCCTTCGGTCCACGCCCATTGCGGGGCATCGTCCTCGGGCAGCCGCGGGTTCAATCCAGACAGAAAGCGATCAACAAGGTTCATGCAGAAAAGGGGACGGAGGGGATCAAGTCGTATCCAACCACACCTGCGTCACGCCGCCAATGCAGAATGCGACGCGGGAGGGGCGATTACGGCTTAATCCCCTCCGTCCCCTTTTTCTGGAGCAGGCGCATGAACCGTTGGCGTTGCGGGGTGGCGATGGTACTGGGGCTGGCAGCGATGCCAGCGTGGGCGGCGATGAAGACCCAGCCGGTGGAGTGGAAGCACCAAGGCACGACCTTCAGTGGCGTTCTGGTCTATGACGATGGAGATGCTGACAAGCGTCCCGGCCTGGTGATGGTGCCGAACTGGAAGGGCGTGAACGAATCGGCCATCGAGAAGGCCAAGCAGCTGGCGGGCGATGACTACGTGGTGCTGGTGGCCGATGTGTACGGCAAGGGCGTGCGGCCGAAGACCGATGCCGAGGCCGGACCGGTGGCGACCAAGCTGCGCAATGACCGGCCGCTGCTGCGGGCGCGGGCGCTGGAGGCGGTCAACGTACTGAAGGCGCAGGCGGGCAAGGCACCGCTGGACGCCAGCCGGATCGGCGCAGTGGGCTTCTGCTTTGGCGGCACCACGGTGCTGGAACTGGCCCGCGCCGGCGCGCCGCTGGCGGGCGTGGTCAGCCTGCATGGCGGGCTCGGCTCCCCCTTGCCGGCGCAGGCCGGCGGCAGCCACCCGTCGGTGCTGGTGCTGAACGGCGCCGACGACAAGAGTGTGACCGCCGAGGATATTGGCAGTTTCCAGAAGGAAATGGATGCGGCCAAGGTGGACTGGGAGTTCACCAACTACAGCGGTGCGGTGCACTGCTTTGCCGAGCGCGATGCCAACAGCCCGCCGGGCTGCCAGTACAACGAACGCGCCGCCAAGCGTGCCTGGAAGGCACTGGATGAGTTCTTCGAGGAGCGTTTCGAGAGGCGTTGAAAAGGTGTGCCGACCAACGGTCGGCACCCACCCGCTGTTGCAGGTCCGTGTCCGCCGGGCATGGCCCGGCGCTACCAGATCGCGCGCGGTAGCGCCGGGCCGTGCCCGGCGAATCCATCAATGCGAACGCTGTACCGCGTAGCGGGCCAGGCCGCGCAGGGCGGCGACGGCATCGTTGTCGCCCAGGCCGTCAAGCGCCCGTTCGGCGGCCTCTGCATATTCCTCGGCACGACGGCGGCTGTATTCCAGGCCTCCCGTGGCGTGGATCGCCGCCAGCACTTCCGGCATCGCCGAGGCATCACCGTTCTGAACGATCGCGCGCAGGCGCTGGCGGGTGGCCTCATCGGAATGGGCCATGGCATGGATCAGCGGCAGCGTGGCCTTGCCTTCGGCCAGGTCGTCACCCAGGTTCTTGCCCAGCTCGTCGGCGTTGGCTGAATAATCCAGCACGTCATCGGCGATCTGGAAGGCGTAGCCCAGGTGCATGCCGTAGTCGTACAGGGCCTGCTGGGTGGCTTCATCGACGCCGCTGGCCAGTGCACCCAGGCGCGTGCCGGCGGCGAACAGCACCGCGGTTTTGCGCTCGATCACGCGCAGGTAGGCGGCTTCGTCGGTGTCCGGGTTGTGCACGTGCAGCAGCTGCAGCACTTCGCCTTCGGCAATGCGGTTGGTGGTGTCGGCCAGGATCTGCATCACCGGCATCCGGTCCAGCTCGACCATCAGCTGGAAGCTGCGCGAGTACAGGAAGTCGCCCACCAGCACGCTGGGCGCGTTGCCCCACAGTGCATTGGCGGTGCTGCGGCCGCGGCGCAGGCTGGATTCGTCCACCACGTCGTCGTGCAGCAGGGTGGAGGTGTGGATGAACTCGATGATCGCTGCCAGCTGGTGGTGCTCGGGGCCGGAGCCGCCGACCGCATGGCCGGCCAGCATCACCAGCATCGGCCGCAGGCGTTTGCCGCCAGCGGAGATGATGTGGTCGGCGATCTGGTTGATCAGCACCACATCCGAGGACAGCCGGCGGCGGATCAGGGCATCGACGGCAGCCATGTCGGCTGCGGCAAGCGACTGGATCTGGGACAGGCCCAGGGCGGGACGGGTGTCTTCAGTGATGGTCATGCGATCAGGCTTTCAGGCTCATCCCTGATTATAGGCGTTGCCTGTGAATTCGGGCGGATGGCGTCACCGGCGCGTGAGCCGGACCGGCCGGGCGTGAATACGTATGCAGGCAGCGCCATCGCCGGGGAGCCGCCGCTAAGCTTGCGGGAGCAGGATTTCGGCCCGCTTCCGGCGGGCCCCGCATGCCCGGAGGGGGGCTGTCGATGTCGCACTATCCATGGTGGCGCGGAGCCGTCATCTACCAGATCTACCCGCGCAGTTTCCTCGACGCCAACGGCGACGGGGTAGGCGACCTGCCCGGCATCATCCAGCGCCTGGACCATATCGCCGCGCTGGGCGTGGATGCGATCTGGATCTCGCCGTTCTTCCGATCGCCGATGGCCGATTTCGGCTATGACATCGCCGACTACCGCGATGTCGATCCGCTGTTCGGCAGCCTGGACGACTTCGACCGGCTGCTGGCCAAGGCCCACGGCCTGGGCCTGAAGGTGATGATCGACCAGGTGCTCAGCCACACCTCGATCGAGCACGCCTGGTTCCGCGAGAGCCGCCAGGACCGCAGCAACCCGAAGGCGGACTGGTATGTGTGGGTGGATCCGCGCGAAGACGGCACGCCCCCCAACAACTGGCTGTCGCTGTTCGGCGGCGGTGCCTGGCAGTGGGAGCCGCGCCGCGAGCAGTACTACCTGCACAACTTCCTGGTGGACCAGCCGGACCTGAATTTCCACCACCCGGAGGTGCAGCAGGCGACCCTGGACAACGTGCGCTTCTGGCTGGACCGGGGTGTGGATGGCTTCCGCCTGGATGCGATCAACTTCTGCTTCCATGACGCACAGCTGCGCGACAACCCGCCCAAGCCGGCCGACAAGCGCGTCGGCCGCGGCTTCAGCGCGGACAACCCGTACGCCTACCAGTACCACTATTACAACAACACCCAGCCGGAGAACCTGCCGTTCCTGGAGCAGCTGCGCGCCCTGCTGGACGAGTACCCGGGGGCGGTGAGCCTGGGCGAGATCTCCTCGGAGGATTCGCTGGCGACCACCGCCGAATACACCCAGGATGGCCGCCTGCACATGGGCTACAGCTTCGAGCTGCTGGTCAACGATTACAGCGCGGCCTACATCCGCGACACCGTTTCGCGCCTGGAAGCGGCGATGACCGAAGGCTGGCCGTGCTGGGCGGTGTCCAACCACGATGTGGAGCGGGCGGTCAGCCGCTGGGGTGGCCATCCGGCCGACCCTCGCCTGGCGCGGATGCTGGTGGCGCTGCTGTGTTCACTGCGTGGTTCGGTCTGCCTGTACCAGGGCGAGGAACTGGGCCTGGCCGAGGCCGAAGTGCCGTTCGAGGCGCTGCAGGACCCGTATGGGATCACCTTCTGGCCCAACTTCAAGGGGCGCGACGGCTGCCGCACGCCGCTGCCGTGGATCGACGCGCCGCTGGCCGGCTTCACCACCGGCAAGCCGTGGCTGCCGATCCCGGCCGAGCACCAGGCGGCGGCCGTGGCGGTGCAGGCGCAGGATCCGCATTCGGTGCTGTCGGCCTTCCGCAGCTTCCTGGCCTGGCGCCGTACCCAGCCGGCCCTGCTGCACGGTGACATCCGGTTCCTGGACAGTGCCGAGCCAGTGCTGCTGTTCGAGCGTATGCTTGCAGATGAAACTCTCCTGCTGGCCTTCAACCTGTCGGCCGAAGCGGTGAGCCATCCGCTGCCGGCGGGCAACTGGCAGCAGGTGGCTGTGCCGGGCCCGGATGCGGGGACGGTGCAGGGCAATGAACTGCAGCTGCCGCCGCGTGCGGTGTATTGCGCACGACGCAGCTGACCGATTTCTCCGGTGGCGGTACTTGCGGGGACGGGGCCGAAGCGCCCCGTCCCTTTTTTGTGGGCGCGGTTCCGGTGCAGGACATCCACGCAGGGCGTGGATCTAGCAGGGGGGTGCCGAATGAATGCCCGCCACGCATCGATTGCGATGCGGCGGGGGAGATCCACGCCATGCGTGGATGGGGCCGTACCGATCACGGTTCACTGGCCATCGCGTTGTGCGCACAAAGGAAAACCCGCTGCCTGCGCAGCGGGTTTCCGGTCCTGTTCCCTGTGTCCTGTCGCCGGGCATGGCCGGCGCTACCGATGGCGGTACCGGCCAGCGGCCGGCACTACCGAGTCCGGGTCGCCGGGCATGGCCCGGCGCTACCTCAGAACTTGTAGTTCACGCCCAGCATGTAGGTGCGGCCCCATTCGATGTACTCCAGCGGGCGATCCTTGGTGCCGGCGTAGGTGCGGTACGGCTCGTTGGTCAGGTTGCTTCCCTGCAGCAGCAGGGTCAGCCCACGCAGGCTGCTGCTGTCGCTGAAGGTGTAGCTGATCTGCGCATCGGTCACGTTCTCGCCCACGACATAGCGCAGGGTGCGGTTGCCGTTGAAGTTGCCGATCTCGCCGATGAAGTCCGAACGGCGGCGCTGGCTCACGCGTGCTTCAAAGCCACTACGCTCGTAGTAGGCAGTGAAGTTGTACACGCGCTTGGACAGGCCGGGCAGGCTGATCGGGTCGGTGCCCACGCTGGACGCGCTTTCCGGATCCAGAATCTGGATGTCGCTCTTGTTGAAGGTCGCGCTGGCCTGCACGCCGAAGCCACGCAGGCTGTCGGTCAGCATTTCCAGCGGGAACGATGCGGTCAGCTCCAGGCCCTTCAGGGTGCCGCCCTTGCCATTCACCGGAGTCGAGAACGTGCCGGTCGGCAGCACCGGCACCACCATGCCCGGCGGCGGCACATAGTTGCCCAGCAGGCCGGTGAAGTCGTAGTTGTCCACCGACTGGGTGTAGACGTAGCTCTTCAGGTCCTTGTAGAAGATCGCGGCGGCCACGTAGGCCTTCTCGCCGAAGTACTTCTCGTAGGACAGGTCCAGCGCGGTGGCGCGCCACGGGTCCAGCAACGGGTTGCCGCCACTGCCGCCGGGGCGACCGGTACCGGTATCCACGCCGAACTCCAGGCCTGCGCGCATCTGGTCCACGCGCGGGCGCGCGACCTGCTTGGCTGCGGCAAAACGCAGGGTCTGCTCATGCGGGAACATGAAGGCCAGGTTCAAGCTGGGCAGCCAGTCGTTGTACTTGCGGCCGTCCGAGTAGGGCTGGATGTTGTTGCCGGCCGCCTGCGAGCTGTCCCAGTAGCGCGAGTCCGAGCTCTGGTCGGTGTGCTGCATCTGCACGCCGATATTGCCGCGCACGCCCACCACACCGATGTCGGTGTTGATGTTCAGGCGCGCCCAGGCGGTGGTGATCTTTTCCTGCACCGTCCACGACTTGGGAATCAGGTAGTCCAGATTGTCGACCGGATTGAAGGTCATGTAGCGACCGACCGCGCCAGGCACGTTCCAGGCCGGGATGGTGCCCAGGCCGGCGAAGCCGAGGTTGACCGGGCGGTACTGCAGATCCGATGCGATGTTGGCATCGCCCTGCGCGCCCAGCAGGATGTTGCCTTCGGACTGGGTCTTCACCTTGCGGCGGTCGGCATAGTTCACGCCGATATCCAGATCCGGTGCCCACGACGCCATTGCTTCGGGCAGGGCGATGGTCGCGGCCAGCTTGCCGCCCTTCAGGCGGTCTTCCACCTTCGGCACCTTGCCGTAACCAGAACCGTAGATGGTGTTGGTCAGGAACAGCGCGTCCGGGTTGGAGTAGTTCAGGCCCGGGCTGATCTGCGAGAAGCCATCCTGGCGGAACTGCACACTGACCGTATCCAGCTGCGGCATCGGGGTCAGCTGCAGGTTGTTTTCCAGGTTCAGTTCGTCACGGGTGGCCTTGGAATAGTTCAGGTCGGCAACCAGCTTGACGCTGCCGAAGGTGAACTCGTTGTTCCAGCCGAACGCATCGATCTTGTCCTTGCGCTTGTTGTACATGCCGCGCACCAGCGGGTACACGCCACTGGCGGTGCCACCGGTGAAGGTGCCATTGGCGTTGACCTGCGGGTTGCTGACCAGCAGTCCCGGGGTGTAGCCGCCGTTGTAGTTGCTGAGGTTGAGCTCGAACTGGTTGGCGGTGTCGATCTGTTCCGCTTCGGTATGGAACGCGTCGAAGGTGCTGGTCCAGCTGTTGTTCGGCCGGAACTGGATCGTGGCCATCACACCGTCGCGCTTGTTGTTGCCGGTGCGGCGCAGCGCCTTGATGCCGTCGGTGAAGTAGGTGCCAGCGGCAACGCCCGGGCGGTTGCCTGCGTCGGTGTGCTCAGTGGTCCATGGCTCGTACAGGCCCACCTGGTTTTCCTGGATCGGCATGTCGCTGTGCGCGTAGCCGATGGCGATGCCGAGGGTCTTGTCCAGGAACTGGTCGATGTAGCTGGCGCTGAAGCGGTTGCCGTACGGGTCGGTGTCTGCGGCGCGGCCCAACGAACTCTTCTGGTAGCGGCCGCTGACGGCGATGACGCGGTCGGGGAAGCTGAGCGGACGTGCGGTCTGCATGTCGATGGTGCCCGACAGGCCTTGGCCGACCAGCGCTGCATCGGGGGTCTTGTACACGGTCACGCCGTTGACCAGCTCGGACGGATACTGGTCGAACTCGACGCCGCGATTGTCGCCGGTGCTGACCACTTCACGCCCGTTGAGCAGGGTGGTGGCGAAATCCGGCGACAGGCCACGCACGCTGATCACCTGCGCACGACCGGCCACACGCTGTGCGGCAAGGCCAGGCAGGCGCGAGATCGATTCGGCGATGCTGACGTCGGGCAGCTTGCCGATGTCCTCGGCGGAGATGGCTTCGACCACCGAGGTGGCGTCCTGCTTGGTGGCGATGGCGCTTTCGATGCCGCGACGGATGCCGGTGACCTGCACGGTGTCCAGGTTGGTGGCGGCGGTGGCGGTTGGCGGGGTTGCCGTGCTCTGCGTGGACTGCGCTGCTGCCAGCGATGGCGTCAGTACGACGGCCAACGCGATGCTCAGCGCACTGCGCTTGTGGTTCAACATTTTCCCCTCCCAGGCAATGTTGTAGTGCGATTCGTGGTCGTCCCGATGGTGTCGAGGACGTGCGACGCGGTGGCCGCTGTCGTCGCCGCTATGGTAGGCAGCGCGTTCTTCGTGGGAATCACCCTGCATACGTATTCAATGGCGTTTGCAGGGTTGTAATCGCTTCCAGATCATCATTCCGGTAGTGCCGGCCACTGGCCGGCAACCATCCACGTCGCAACGATGCCGGCCAGCGGCCGGCACTACCTGCGCATTCACAGCGGTGTGAAGCGGATGGCCTGTCCGCCGCCCGGCGCCAGCACCAGGGTGAGTGAATCGGTGCTGCTGACCTCGCGTGTTTCGCGCTTGAAGGCGAAGGGACTGCTGCGGAAATCCGCGCCATCGCCATCGCGGTAGACCTCGGCGCGGTAGCGCACGCCCGGCTCCAGAAAACCCAACGACACCGGCAGCACGCGGCCGTTCTCGTCGGTGATGCTGCCCAGGAACCAGTCGCGGCTGTTGCGGTCGCGGCGCACGATCGTCACGTAGTCGCCGACCTCGCCATCGAGCACGCGGCTCTGTTCCCAGTCCACCGCCACGTCCTCGATGAAGCGGAACGCTTCGCGGTGCTGCAGGTAGTGCTCGGGTAGGTCGGCAGCCATCTGGATCGGGCTGTACAGCACCACATACAGGGCCAGCTGGCGGGCCAGTGTGCTGGGAATGGCCTGGCCGTGGCGGCCCTTCAGGCTGAGGATGCCGGGCGTGTAATCCATCGGCCCGGCCAGCATGCGGGTGAACACCAGGTTGACCTCATGCTCGGGCGGGTTCGGTGGCTGGCCCCAGGCGTTGTATTCCATGCCACGTGCGCCCTCGCGGGAAATCCAGTTCGGGTAGGTGCGGCGCAGGCCGGTGTCCTTGATCGGCTCGTGCGGGTTCACCGACAGGTGCCGGCGGGCGGCTTCCTGCACCACCTTCAGGTGATGGCGGGCCATGAACTGCCCGTCGTGCCACTCGCGCCACAGCGGGCCGCCGGCCGGATTGCGGCGATCAACCTGGCCGTCGTCGCAGACGTAGCCGGTCTTGAACTGGTCCACGCCCAGCCGCGCATACAGATCCAGCGCAGCACCCAGCTGGTCTTCGTAGTGTTCGATCGCACAGCCGGTTTCATGATGGCCGATCAGGTGCACGCCCTTCTTCAGCCCGTACGCCGACAATGATTCGATGTCGAAATCCGGCGTGGCGCGGGTGAAGTCGAAGTCGTAACCGTTGCCGACCCAGTTGCCGTCCCAGCCAGGATTCCAGCCCTCCACCAGCACACCACGGAAGCCGTGCGCGGCGGCGAAATCGATCACCTTCCGCGTCTTTGCGGTGGTGGCCGCATGCTTCGGTCCGGTGGCCCAGCTCTCTTCATCCAGGTGCATCGACCACCACACGCCCAGATACTTGGCCGGTTTCACCCAGCTCACATCGCCCAGCGCATTGGGCTCGTTGAGGTTGAGGATCAGGTCGGACTCGACCAGGCCGCCGGCACGGTCGGCGATCTGCAGGGTGCGCCATGGCGTGGCGAAGGGCAGGGCGCGGCGCACCTTCCAGCCTTCGGCCGAAGGCGAAAGCTGGGCGCGCAGGCGCTGGCCCTCGGTGCGGCGCAGCCACATGCCCGCGTAGTCGACCAGTGCCGCCTCATGGATGGCCACGTGCAGGCCGTCGTGGCTGCGCAGGGTCATCGGCGTGTGCACCAGCGGCACTTCGCGCAGCGGGGTGCGCTGGTACAGGTATTCGTAATGGATCGGTTCGCCCGCGGGTATCCACCATGCGGTGGACTCCGGCGCGATGGCGAACTCGGTCAGCTCGTCATCGATGATCGCTTCGCGCAGGTTCGGTTGCTCGGGGAACACATAGCGGAAGCCCAGGCCGTCGTCGTAGGCGCGGAACACCAGGTCCAGCCGGCGCTTGCTGCCGGTGGTTTCGGCCAGATGCACGGTCAGTTCGTTGAAGTGGTTGCGGGTGAGCCGGCGCTCGCCCCAGGGCTGTTCCCAGCTGTCATCGACACTGCGCCGTTCCTGCGCCAGCAGGCTGAAGTCGCGGTCGAGGCGACCATCGCGCAGTTCAAAACCCAGCTTCGAATCGGCCACCACGGTCTGGCCGAGGCGCTCGACGCGGTAGCGCGCGGTACCGCCGTCCAGCACCAGGCTGACCTTCAGCACCTTGTCCGGTGATTCGACGCTGGCGATCTGCGGTGCCGCCGCCTGTGCCAGCGTGGCCCATCCCAGCAGGGCCAGGCCGAAAGCGTGCGCGAACACTGCGCGTACCGTTGTGGGTGACGTCGGCATTTCCCCTCCCAAGGCGCCGTTGACAGACCCGGACCATAAGCCAGGCCGGCAGGCCTGCCGGTACTGCACGCCATGAATACGTATGCAGCTGGACGCAGTCGACAGCCCCGCGTCTACCATGGGGCCAGGGCACCTTGAGGGAGGTGCCGCGCCCGCACGCCGGCAACGGCAGTGCGGACCCACAACGGTGCAGAGAGGGAGGGAGGTCGACGGGCGCAAGCCGGTCTGCCGCTTCGATGCTGAAGATCATTTGCCTGACCGCTGCCCTGGGGGCAGCGCTGGGGACGACCGCGCACGCGGCCGACCTGACATTCGACGGCCGCCAGGCGCGCGCCGAATCCGCTGCCAAGGGCAGCTTCGTGCTGCATGCGCCGAAGGGTGAGGTGCGCATCGCCGCCGCGCCCATGCGCAGCCAGACCGGCAGCGTGATGTTCGACGCGCTGTTCGCGCTGGCCCAGCAGGAAATGGACCAGGACCGGGTGGATGCCATCCGCGATCCGGCCTTCGACGAAGGCCGTCCGGTACCGTGCGAGTGCTTCCAGACAGGCGCGCGCTGGCCGTATGTGTGGACGCGTGACGTCAGCTTTGCAGCCGATCTGGCGCTGGCGAAGCTGGACCCGAAGCGCACCCGTCAGTCGCTGCAGTTCAAGTTGTCGGCTGCGCGCGACGGGCATACGCCCGGCCTGTTCGTGGCCCAGGACACCGGCTCCGGTGGCAGCTGGCCGATCAGCAGCGACCGCGTGGTGTGGTTCCTCGCCGCACGCCACCTGCTGGATGATCCTGCGTTTGCCGAGCAGGTCTGGCAGGCCCTGCAGGGCACATTGGCGCAGGACCGGGCGATGGTCTTCGACGCGCAGGTGGGCCTGTATCGCGGCGAGACCTCGTTCCTTGACTGGCGCGAGCAGACCTATCCGGACTGGACGCGCGAGGACGTGCGCTTCATCGGTGATTCCTACGCGCTGTCCACCAATGTGCTGCATTACCAGGCGCTGCGCCTGGCGCAGCAGATGGCCGCGCAGCTGGGCGACGAGCGCAGCGAGCAGTACAGGGCCTGGGCCGATGCACTGGCGGTGCAGATCGACGCGCGCTTCTGGCGCGAAGACATGGGCCAGTACATGAGCTACATCGGCGAAGCGGCGCACCCGGTGCCGTACGCCAAGATCGATCTGCTCGGCCTGTCGCTGGGCATCCTCGCCGACGTGCTGCCCACTGAACGTGCGCGTCGTGCGCTGGCGGGCTATCCGATGGGCGCTGCCGGAAGCCCGGTGGTGTGGCCGCAGGAAGCGCAGCAGCCGATCTACCACAACCGTGCGATCTGGCCGTTCGTCAGCGCGTACTCGCTGCGCGCGGCGCGCAAGGTGGACGATGCGCCGCGCATTGCTGCCGAGATCCGCTCGCTGATGCAAGGGGCGGCGCTGGCAGGTTCCAACATGGAGAACTACGAACTGGTCAGCCAGGCCGTGCACGTAGACGAAGGCGCGTTGAGCGGGCCGGTGGTCAACTCCGAGCGCCAGCTGTGGTCGGTGGCCGGCTATCTGTCGATGGTCACCGAAGGCGTGTTCGGCGTGCAGGACGACGGTCGCGTGCAGCCCAAGCTGCCGGCCGAGCTGGTGCCGGAGCTGTTCGGAAAGCAGAAGCGGATCAGTCTGGAGGCGGGCGGCAAGCGCTATGTGCTGGAGCGCCCGAAGCAGGTGGGCGCTGGCTTGTTGATCGCGGGAAAAACACGTACGCGCGGCACCACGACCACCGTGCAGCTGGTCGCTGCGCCGGCAGCCGTGAGCCGTGATGTGCCGCGTGCCGATGCCAATGCACGAGCACCGGCCACGCCGCTGGCACCGCAGGCAAAGCGCAGTGGCAAGGGCTGGTCGGTCGCGGTGGCTGCCGGCCAGGTCCTCTGGCAGGACGGTGTCGCGGCCACGGCCAGCAAGGGCCAGGTGCGCGTCGGCGATGATGGCCTGCAGCACTGCCTGAGCCTGACCCGGCGCGAAGGTGCGCTGGAATCCCTGCACAGCCCGATGGTCTGCGTCGGCCCGCAGCAGGTGCTGCGGGGCAGCCGGCAATGGCAGTTCAATGCAGCCAGGGCGGGCCACGTGCGCCTGCGCCTGCAGTACAGCAACCCGAACGGCCCGATCAACACCGGTGTGACCGCGGCGGTGAAGCAGCTGGCCGTGCAGTGCAAGGGCCAGCCTCCGCAGCGGCACACGGTAACGCTGCCGCACAGCGTGGCGGCGCAGGACTCGACCGCGGCAACTTTCGCGGTACCCAAAGGCCGCTGCACGGTGACGCTGGAAGAGGGCTTCAACATGAGCGCGCTGCAGCACTTCGCGCACTACACCGGCGGCAAGGGCGGGCGTGATGGCGTGCTGAACCAGGCCCAGGTCCAGGCGCTGAAGATTGCGCCGGTGGCGGCAGCAGAGGACGCACGATGAGCCGTCCTGCAAAGCCGCAGTTGTCGTTCTGGCAGATCTGGAACATGTGCTTTGGCTTCCTTGGCATCCAGTTCGGCTTTGCCCTGCAGAACGCCAACGCCAGCCGCATCTTCGAAACACTGGGTGCGGACATGGACGCGGTGCCCGGACTGTGGATCGCCGCACCGCTGACCGGCCTGCTGGTGCAGCCGGTGATCGGCTACCTGTCCGACCGCACGTGGACACGCTGGGGACGGCGCCGCCCGTTCTTCATGATCGGCGCGGTGCTGACCACGCTGGCCCTGCTGGTGATGCCGAACTCGCCGACGCTGTGGATCGCGGCCGGCACGCTGTGGGTGCTGGACGCCTCGATCAACGTGTCGATGGAGCCGTTCCGCGCTTTCGTTGGCGACCAGCTGGCACCGCGGCAGCGCCCGGCGGGCTATGCCATGCAGAGCTTCTTCATCGGCGTCGGCGCGATCGTTGCCAGCTTCCTGCCCTTCATCCTGGCCCACTTCGGTGTTGCCAACACGGCAGCGGCGGGCGAGGTGCCCGATACCGTGCGCTATGCGTTCTACTTCGGCGCGGTGGTGCTGCTGGCGGCGATCACCTGGACGGTGGTCAGCACCCGTGAGTATTCGCCCGACGAGCTGGCCAGCTTCGATGATGCCGAACCACCGGCGCATCACGCCGGGACCGCGGTCAGCGGGCCCGCACCGTGGACGCAGGTTGCGCTGTGGCTCGGTCTCGGCGTGCTGCTGGCGGCACTGATCGCGTGGCGCCACGGCGACAAGATGCTGTACGTGCTGGCCGGCCTGTGCGTGGGCTACGGCGCACTGCTGGCGGCGGCGCGGGTACTACCGGGCACGCACATGCTGGCCGCCATCGTCGGCGACCTGCGCGCGATGCCGATCACCATGCGCCGGCTGGCCTGGGTGCAGTTCTTTTCCTGGTTCGCCCTGTTCGCGATGTGGATCTTCACCACGCGTGCGGTGGCCGGCATGCATTTCGGCTCCACCGATGTCGAATCGGCGGCCTACAACGAAGGTGCCAACTGGGTGGGCGTGCTGTTCGGTGCCTACAACGGTTTCGCCGCACTGGCCGCGCTGCTGATCCCGCCGATGGTGCGGGCGATCGGCCTGCGCTGGAGCCACCTGGTCAACCTGTGGCTGGGTGGGGCAGGGCTGATCTCGATGATGTTCATCGACGATCCGCAGTGGCTGCTGCTGTCGATGGTCGGCGTCGGCTTTGCCTGGGCCTCGATCCTGTCGCTGCCCTATGCGCTGCTGTCGGACAGCGTCCCGGCGGCGAAGATGGGCGTGTACATGGGCATCTTCAATTTCTTCATCGTGATCCCGCAGCTGGTCGCGGCCAGCGCGCTCGGTTTCGCCCTGCGCGCATGGCTGGGGGGCCAGCCGATGCATGTCCTGGTGCTGGGTGGCTGCAGTCTGTTGATTGCCGGTCTGTGCGTGTTGCGGGTTCCGTCCCGTCCGGAGGTGGTGTGATGCGTGGTGCCCTGTCTGCTGCTGCATCCCTTGTGCTGTTCGCTGGCCATGCTTCGGCTGCGCCACGCCCGGCCTATGTTGGTACCACCGAGCCGTTCGCCAGTGACGCGGTGTACTTCGTGGTCACCGACCGCTTCGTCAACGGCGATCCGTCCAACGACCATCGCGACCAGGGCGGCAAGCACCGTACCTTCGATATTCCGGTGCCATGCCCGGACAAGGTGGACGGCAACATCGGCTATCTCGGTGGCGATTTCCGTGGTGTGCTCGACAATGCCGACTACATCCGCAACCTCGGTTTCGGCGCGGTGTGGATCACCCCCATCGTCGACAACCCGGACGAAGCCTTCACCGGCAGCAAGCCGATCAGCTGTACCAGCACCCTGACCGACCGTGGCAAGACCGGCTATCACGGCTACTGGGGCATCAACTTCTACACGCTGGACGAGCACCTGCCGAGCAGGGACCTGGATTTTGCCGGGTTGACCAAGGGCCTGCACGGCGCCGGCCTGAAGGTGGTGCTGGACATCGTCGGCAACCATGGATCGCCGGCCTGGACCATGCCCAAGCGGCAGCCGCAGTTCGGCCAGATCTTCGACAAGGACGGCAGGTTGATTGCCGACCACCAGAACCTGCCGCCACAGAAGCTGGACCCGAAACACAATCCGCTGCACGCGTTCTACAACAACGTCGGTCCGGTCGACAGCAAGGACGGCTCGATCTTCGATGGCAACCTGGCCGAGCTGAGCGACTTCAACCAGGCCAACCCGGCAGTGATGGACTACCTGGTGGGGGCGTACCTGCAGTGGACCGCGCAAGGTGTGGATGCGCTGCGCATCGATACCATCGGCTGGCTGCCGCATCCGTGGTGGCACGAGTTCGTCAACCGCATCCGCGCGCAGCACCCGGGCATGTTCATGTTCGGCGAAGCGTTCGACTACAACGCCGCCAGCATCGCCGAACACACCTGGCCGGCCAACGCCAATGTCAGCGTGCTCGACTTCCCGCTGCGCGGCGCGCTGGAGCAGGCCTTCGGCAGCGCCGGCAAGGGCTTTGAAACGCTGGCTGAGCCGCTGCACCTGACCGGTGGCCCGTACGCCAACCCGTATGAGCTGATGAGTTTCTACGACAACCACGACATGCCGCGCCTGCAGGCCAGCGACAGCGGCTTCATCGACGCGCACAACTGGTTGTTCACCGCGCGCGGCATTCCGGTGGTCTATTACGGATCGGAAACCGGCTTCATGCGCGGCCGTGCGGAGCACGCCGGCAACCGTGCCTACTTCGGCCAGCCGCGGGTGGATGCAGCCCCGCAGAGCCCGATCTTCGCCCCGCTGCAGCGCATCGCCAAGCTGCGCGAGAGTACGCCGGCGTTGCAGCGCGGCCTGCAGGTGAACGAACGTCTGCAGGGCGATGAAGCGGTGTTCTTCCGTGTGCTGCAGCATGGCGACGTGGCGCAGACCGCGCTGGTGCTGCTGAACAAGGGCGATGCCACGAAGACCTTCAGCGTGGACCGCTACCTGCAGCCCGGCCTCTGGCGCGACGCGCTGGACGGTGGCCAGGTGATGGTGAAGGGCAGCCTGAAGGCGGAGGTGCCGGCGCACGGGGTGAAGGTGTTTGTGCTGGATGCGGACGTGCAGCAGCCGGCCCTGCAGGCCGAACTGGACAAGGCCATGGCAGACCAGCTGGCGCGCGACCAGCGACTGAAGCGCTGACCGCGCAGTGACCAGCGGAAACGGTAGTGGGGGGGGGGGGGGGGGGGGGGGGGGGGGGGGGGGGGGGGGGGGGGGGGGGGGGGGGGGGGGGGGGG
>NZ_JBYTEK010000036.1:0-49248 GCF_058783335.1 Stenotrophomonas sp. FW305-C-20-S1
CCCCCCCCCCCCCCCCCCCCCCCCCCCCCCCCCCCCCCCCCCCCCCCCCCCCCCCCCCCCCCCCCCCCCCCCACTACACTGGACGTCTGCCCCAGGAACCCTCGCCATGCCCCAGACCGTCATCCCGCAGCTGCGCATGCGCCATGCCGATACCAGCCTGCCCTTCTACGTGCAGGGCCTGGGCTTCATCGTCGACTGGGAGCACCGCTTCGAACCCGGCTTTCCGCTGTTCGCCCAGCTCAGCCGCGAAGGCCAGACGATCTTCCTGACCGAACACACCGGCGACTGCGAGGTGGGCGGTGCGGTGTATTTCATCGTCACCGACGTCGATGGCCTGCACGGCGCGTTCAGCGCTGCGGGCGTACCCATCGAGCAGCCGCCACACGATACCGACTGGGGAAGCCGCGAGATGCTGATCATCGACCCGGACGGCAACCGCCTGCGCTTCGCCACCGACGCTGGCTGAATGCCACGCGCTTGAACGGAAATATACGCTTCGTATACGCTTCATATATTCCCAATCGAGAACGCCCATGGGCATCGTCAACATCGATGACACCCTGCACGACCAGCTGCGCCGTGCCTGCACCGTCTCCAACCGCTCGATCAACGCCCAGGCCACGTTCTGGATCCGGGTCGGCATGCTGTGCGAGATGAACCCGACCCTGAGCTTCCAGGACGTCGTCGCCAGTGAACTGCGCGCCGCCGGTGTGCAGCCGCAGCTGCTTGCCCCCGGGCGGGCCTGAGCCGATGGCCATGATCAAGCGCCCCGACGAGATCGACCGCCTGGCCGAGTCCGGACGACTGCTGGCGCAGGTCTTCGCCATGCTCGACGCCCTGCCCCTGCAGGGTCGCAGCACGCTGGAGATCAACGACATCGTCGAGCGGATGATCGTCGACGAGCTGCAGGCGCGGCCCGCCAGCAAGGGGCAGTACGGGTTCCCGTACGTGCTCAACGCCTCGATCGACAACGTCATCTGCCACGGCATGCCGTCGGCCGATGACGTGCTGCGCAATGGCCAGATCGTCAACCTCGACATCACGCTGGAGAAGAACGGCTACATTGCCGATTCCAGCACCACGTATGTTGTGGGTGATGCCGACTACGCCGCGCGCAAGCTGGTGCAGGTGACCTACCAGGCCATGTGGAAAGGCATCGCCGCCGTGCGGCCCGGCGCGCGCCTGGGCGATATCGGCCACGCCATCGCCCGCCACGCGCGCAGCCACGGCTACAGCGTGGTCAAGGAGTACTGCGGCCACGGTATCGGCCAGGAGATGCACGAGGAACCGCAGATCCTGCATTACGGCCATGCCGGCACCGGCATGGAGCTGCAGGAAGGCATGGTGTTCACCATCGAGCCGATGCTCAACCAGGGCAAGCCTGCCATCCGCCAGCAGCCGGACGAATGGCCGGTGTATACCCGCGACGGCAAGCTGTCGGCGCAGTTCGAGCACACCGTGGCCGTGACCGGCAGCGGCGTGCGCGTGCTGACCCTGCGCCCTCGTGAAACCCCGTTGTGCGCGGTGGATGCGGCCTAGAGCGGGCGCAGCAGCAACAGCAGCGCAAGGCACAGCATGAAGGCCGCCACGCCTGCATCCAGCAACCGCCATGCTGCCGCGTTGCGGAACACCGGCTGCAGCAACCGGGCGCCGAACCCCAGCCCGCAGAACCAGAGCACGCTGGCCACGCAGGCGCCCGCTGCGAACGCCCAGCGCAGGTCACCTGGGTAGCGCGTGGACAGGCTGCCCAGCAGCACCATCGTATCCAGGTAGACGTGCGGGTTGAGCAGGGTGAACGCCAGGCAGGCCAGCAGAACCTGCCGCCGGCTGCCACCACTGGCATCGGCCGCGGCCAGCGCGCTGCCACCGCGCCACGCGCGCAGCCCGGCCTGCAGCCCATAGCACAGCAGGAAGGCGGCTCCGCCGAAGCGCAGCACCTGCAACAGCAACGGCCACTGCAGCACCAGCGCCCCCATGCCGCCAACGCCGGCCAGGATCAGCGCGATGTCCGCGCCCATGCAGGCCAGTACCACCATGCCCACGTAGCGGCGCTGCAGCCCCTGCCGCAGCACGAAGGCGTTCTGCGCGCCGATGGCGATGATCAGGCCAGCACCTGCAAACAGACCGGCCAGGGCCGCAGCAATCCACATCCGACGCTCTCCACCTTGAGAAGAGACGCAGGGTGCGACCAACGGGCTCGTTAAGGCCAGCTGGTTTTTCTTTATCCTGTGCAGAAAAACTGAAGAGGCACCGCGTGGACCTGGTACATCCGCAGTTGAGCGCCTTCACCGCCGTGCTCGAAGAAGGCAGCTTCGAGGCCGCCGCACGCCGCCTGTCGATCAGCCCGTCGGCGTTGTCGCAACGGATCAAGGCGCTTGAGGACCGGCTGGGCCAGGTGCTGGTGGTGCGCCAGGCCCCGTGCCGGCCTACCGCTGCCGGCGAAGTGCTGCTGCGGCGGGTGCGGCCGATGCAGGCACTGCAGACCGAAGCGCTTGCCGAACTGCTGCCGGAACGCGGCAGCGATGCCACCCGTACGCCGATTCCGCTGGCGGTCAACGACGATTCGCTGGACACCTGGTTCGTCGCCGCCATCGCCGAGCTGCACCAGCGCCACGGCTACCTGTTCGACCTGCGCATGGACGACCAAGACCACACCCTGGAACTGCTGCGCACCGGCAGCGTGCTTGGCGCGGTCACCGCCGAGCGCAGGCCGCTGAAGGGCTGCAACGTGCATCCGCTGGGCGCGATGCGCTACCGCGCCATCGCCTCACCGGCATTTGCGCGCCGCCACTTCAGCGCGGGCATGCAGGCCGAAGCATTGGCCTCGGCGCCGATGATCGTGTTCAACCGCAAGGATGAACTGCAATGGCGTTTCCTGCGCAGGCTCACCCGCGCGCGAATGCAACCGCCCGTACACTACCTGCCCTCCTCCACCGGCTTCGTCGATGCTGCCGCGCGTGGGCTGGGCTGGTGCCTGGCGCCGGAGGCCCTGGTCACGCCAGCGGCAGAGTCCGGGCAGATAGTGGTGCTGGAACCGCGTCGCTGGCTCGACGTACCCTTGTTCTGGCAGCATGCCGCCGTGCGCTCGAGCACGTTGCAACACATCACCCACGCGCTGCGTACCGCCGCGGGCAATACCCTACGTTGAAAAGAGCATGATCCAGACCACCGCAGACCCCGGCTTCACGCGCGGACCACTACCGTTTGCCCACTTCTTCACTACAGGAACGGCATGCGCCTGAGCTGCCCACGGACAAGGATGCATCGCGCGCTCGGCGCTGCCGGCCTGGCCTTGCTGGCCAGCCTGCCGCTGGCTGCAGCGGCACAGACCAGCGCGCCTCCCGCACTGGAATGGGAACAGGCGCGGCAGCGTCTGGAACAGGTCTCCGACGCGCTGGCCGCTGCTGATGCCGGCGTGCGCAACAAGGAAGAACTGCACGAGGCCACTCGCCTGCTGCGCCTGCCGGAGATCACCGGCGAAGTGCGGCGCCTGCAGTTCCAGAAGACCCTGACCCTGCCGCTGGGCTCGCTGGCGCCGGTGGCCGAAGCCTTTGGCATCGACTCACCGCTGTCGTTCACCGAGCGCGACTGGCGCACACGGCCGGTGGTCACTGCGGTGCTGCCGCTGTACACCGGCGGCCTGATTCCGGCCGCGCAGCGTGCTGCCGGCGCGGCCAGCGAACAGGCCAGCGCCGAGCGCGAAGCGCAGCGGCAGTCGCTGACCGTGCAACTGGCCCAGGCCTACTTCGGTCAGCGCTTGGCCGAACAGGCAGTGGTCGTGCGCCGCGACGTGCGCGATGGCTTGAACCGCCACCTGTCCGATGCCGAGAAACTGGAACGCGAAGGCTTCGCCACGCGTGCGCAGCGCCTGCAGGCCACCGTCGCCCGCGACAAGGCCGAGCGCGAGTACCAGAAGACGCTCAATGATCTGGCCACGCTGAAGGCTGCGCTGGCCACGCTGTTGCGCAGTGGCGGCGATGTGCAGCCGCTGTCGCCGCTGTTCGTGCAGCGCGCGCCGCTGGAACCGGTCGCCACCTTCGAGCGTACCGCGCAGGCACGGCAGCCGCAGATCGCCCGCCTGCGGGCGATCGTGGCGCAGGCCGAACAGGGCGTGCGCGTGCAGCAGGCCAAGCTGAAGCCAACGGTATTCCTGTTCGGCCAGTACGACTTCCGCCGCCGCGACGAAATGCTGACCGATCCGGACTGGGCGTTCGGCATCGGCCTGAAGTACACGTTCCTGTCGCCGAACTCACGGCCGGCACAGATCAGTGCGGCACGCGCGCAGCAGGAACAGGCTGAGGCCGGCCTGCGCGAGGCCGAGAACCAGGTCGCGCTGGGTGTGCGCAAGGCCTGGAACGAGCTGGAAACCGCACGCCAGCAGTTCGTGCTGCTGGACAGCAGCATCGCCCAGGCCGACGAGAACCTGCGCCTGCAGGAGCTGGCCTTCCGCGAAGGCCAGGCCACCTCGCTGGACGTGATCGACGCACGGCTCGGTCTTGGCGGTGCCCGCGTCGAACGTGCGCAGGCCGCCTACCAATACGATATCGCCTTGGCACAACTGCTCGAGGTGAGTGGACAGATGGACCGCTTCGAAGACCATCGGCGGCGTGCAGACGAGGTAATTGATCATGAGTGATGTGTTGCACGACGAAGCAACGACGCCCCCGGGCAAGCGCCGGCTGGGGCCGGTTCTGCTGGTGGTGCTGCTGGTGGCGGTGGTGCTGGGCCTGTGGCTGGCCTGGCGCAGCCCCGCCGACCAGATCCAGGGCATGGCCGACGCCGACACCCTCAACGTGTCCGCCAAGATCACCGCGCGCGTGGCCGAACTGAAGGTCCGCGAGGGCGATCGCGTGCAGGCCGGGCAGGTGCTGTTCCTGCTCGACAGCCCCGAAGTAGCAGCCAAGGAACAGCAGGCGCACGGCGCACTGGCTGCGGCGCAGGCGGTGGCCGACAAGGCTGCCGAAGGCGCACGCAGCGAAGACATCCGCGCAGCCGAAGCCAACTGGAAGCGCGCCGAGGCCGGTGCGACCCTTGCCGATGCCACCTACCGGCGCGTGCAGAACCTGTTCAACGAAGGGGTGATGACCCGGCAGAAGCGCGATGAAGCGGCGGCCCAGGCCACCAGCTCGCGCGAACTGGCCCGCGCCGCACGCGCCCAGTACGACATGGCGTTGACCGGCGCGCGCGAACAGGACAAGCGTGCCGCGCAGGGCCAGGTGCAGCAGGCCCAGGGCGCGGTGGCGGAGGTCAACGCCGCGCGCGTTGAAGTGGAAGGCCGCGCGCCGGTGGCCGGCGAGATCAACAAGCGCATGGCCGACCCGGGCGAACTGGTACCAGCCGGCTACCCGGTGTTCACCCTGGTCGACATCGACCGCATGTGGGTGTCGATGAACCTGCGCGAATCGCAGATGCAGGGCCTGAAGGTCGGCAGCAAGCTGCAGGGCAGCGTGCCGGCACTCGGCAAGGACGGTGAGTTCGAGGTCTACTTCATCAATCCCGCAGGCGACTACGCCACCTGGCGCACGACCCGCCAGTCATCGGGCTATGACGTGCGCAGCTTCGAAGTGCGGGTGCGCCCGGTACGCCGCATCGAGGGCTTCCGCCCCGGCATGAGCGTGCTGTTCGCATGGCCGCAGCACTGAACACCAGCCGCAGCAGCTTCGGCAGCTCATGGCAGCGCGAACTGCGCCGGTTGCGCAGCAGCCGTGCGGACCTGGCGCTGGTCACCGTGCTGCCACTGTTGATGCTGGTGGTGATGGCCTGGATGTTCTCCGCATCGGTGATGCGCGATGTGCCGATTGCCGTGGTCGACCTTGACCACAGCAGCGACAGCCGCCTGCTGCTGCGCATGCTCGACGCCAGCCCCGGCGTGCGCATCGCAAGCCAACCGGTCGATATGGATGAGGCGCGCGCGCAGCTGCGTCGGCTGGAGGTGTTCGCGGTGGTGCTGGTGCCGCGCGATGTGACCCGCCAGGCGCTTCGCGGCCGGCAGGGCACGGTGTTTTCCTATTACAACGCCACCTACATGACCACCGGCCAGTCCGCCGCGCGGGATATCGGCGACGCGGTCTCTGCGTGGAACGCGCGGTTGCTGCGCGAACGCATCGGCCTGCAGGTCGGGCCGGGCAAGCTGCGTGCCGCCCCCATCGCGGTGCAGTCGGACATCCTGTTCAATCCGGCGCGCAGCTACGAGCTGTTCCTGCTGCCACTGATCTTCCCGGCGGTACTGTCGCTGGTACTGGCGCTGGCCGTGGCCGGCAGCCTCGGCCGTGAGATCCGCGACGGTACCCTGCCCGCCTGGCTGGGCCATGCACCATGGTCGGCCATTGCCGGCAAGGTGCTGCCCTACGTGCTGCTGTTCTCGTTGTACGGCGCGCTGGGCGCGGCCTACCTGGCCTGGCTGCGTGGCGACGGCATCGCTGGCAGCGTGCTTCTGCTGCTGCTCGCACAGCCGCTGTTCTACCTGGCCACCGCGGCCTATGCCCTGTTCTTCGTCGGCGTCACCCGTGATATGGGCACGGCCCTGTCCGCCGTGGGCCTGAGCATCGGCACGGCGCTGGCGTTCTCCAGCGCCACGTTCCCGGTGATCGACGCACCGTTGTTCACCCGCGTCTGGCACCTGCTGCTGCCGCTCAGCGCCTACATCAAGCTGCAGACCCAGCAGCAGTTCATCGGCTCGCCGTTGGCGGTATCGCTATGGCCGCTGGCCACGCTGCTGCTGATGATCGCGGTTGCTGGCGGCATCGGCGGCTGGCGCCTGCTGGCGTTCGCGCGCACGCCGCAGGCCGCGCAACCGGCCGGGGCAGGCGCATGAGCCGGATCTGGCACAGCCTGCGACAGACCCTGTTGGCCGTGCTCTGCGATCGCTACGCGATCGTGGTGATGGTCGGCGCGGTGATTCTGTACTCGTTCTTCTACCCCGCCGCCTATCGCCATCAGGTGGCCGGCAACCTGCCCGTGCTGGTGGTCGATGAAGACCACAGCGCGACCAGCCGCGAGCTGCTGCGCAAGCTCGATTCGCTGCGCGTGGCCCATGTGGTCGGGCAACCGGCCGACCTGCAGGAAGCGCGCGCACAGCTGGAGGCCGGCCATGCCGAAGGTATCGTGCTGATCCCGGCCAACCTGGAACGCGACATCCTGCGCGGGCATCCGGCCAAACTGGTGCTGCTCGGCAACGGCGCCTATCTTGGCCGAGCCAGCTGGGTACTGGGCAGCGTGGCCGATGCGCTGGGAGCGTTCGGCCGTGAAGCGGCTGTCACCCAGGCCGCGTTCATGGGCGCGCCACAGGCACCACCGGTCACCCTCGTGCAACGACCCTTGTTCAACACGCAGGAAGGCTATGGCAGCGCGATCGTCCCCGGCGTGGCCGAACTGATCGTGCACCAGACGCTGCTGATGGGCATCGGCGTGCTGCTCGGTGGCCGCCGGCTGGTGCTGGGCCGGCGCCTGCAGTTCGACCTGCCCACCCTGACCGGCATGGCCCTCGGTTTCGGCCTGATCGGGCTGTTCGGGCTGTTCTGGTACGCCGGCTTCACCGCCTGGGTGCAGGACTATCCGCGTGGCGGCAACCCGCTCGGCCAGCTGCTCGGCGGCACCCTGTTCATCGCTGTCACGGTGGCGTTCGGCCTGTTCGTCGGCAGCTTCTTCCGCACGCGCGAACGCGCCTTCCAGTACATCATCGCTACCTCGATCCCGCTGTTCTTCCTGGCCAGCCTGTCGTGGCCGGCGGTGATGACCCCGCGCCCGCTGGTGTGGCTGGCGCAACTGCTGCCGACCACCTCCGGCATCAACCTGATGGTGCGCCTTAACCAGATGGACGCCAGCCTGGCCGAGGTCAGCCGCGAACTGATCACCCTGGCCGTGCTGCTGGTGCTGTACGGCGCCCTCGCCCTCTGGCGTCTGCACAGCAAAAAGGGGACGGAGGGGATTAAGTCGTAATCGGCGCGAAGGGGAGAAACCGACTTGATCCCCTCCGTCCCCTTTTACGGTTCCGGTGCGTACCAGAACGGGATGCTGTATTCGCGACGGCGGCTGGGCCCACGTTCGCCGCCGTCGGCGTTCCAGACCAGTCGCAGGTCATGCCGGCCCGGCTTCAGATCCGCCATCGGCAAGTAGCCCACCAGCCCGCGCATATCCAGGTCCCGGCGCTCCATCGGCACGAAATCATGCAGGTCGACCTTGCCGCCATCGAGCTGCACCGTCCACAGCAGCGCCATGCAGTTCACCGCTGCCGTCGCCGCCTGTGCACCCTGCGCTTCGTTGCGGGCACCGCCCGCACAGCGCTGCCGTGCCACCGGATTGTCACGCTGCGGACGGTGCGGAATGAACAGCCGCAACCGCGATGCACTAATGGTATCGGCCGGAATCATCGGATAGGGCAGCAGCTGGTCATGCGCCGAGCGCAGCGATTCGTAGTGCGCGCCAAGCATGCCGTGGTCCACCGCTTCTTCGGTCATCACGCTGTAGCGGTTGAACAGCGAGAACTTCATCGAGCCGTACACCTGCAGCGCGGCGAGCACCATCGCCAGCATTACCGCCGATATATAGATCACGGTGAACGAGCGACCGCGCAGGTTGCTCTGCAGGGTCCACTGCATGGTCTGCAGCAGGCGCAGCATCGGTACCCGCTGCAGGCCAGCCAGCACCGACTGCAGCCGCTTCTCCTGCCGTGCGGTGTCCAGGCCCCGCGCGTGGCGCCGCGCGATCGATTTTTCCAGCAGCATCGGCACCATCGCCAGGCCAAGCAGGCCAACCATCAGCACCGCAACGATCGCCAGCGTGATGCGATCGACATCGCCGAAGGCGGCACCGATGGCCATCGCCACGCCCAGCGAGACAATCGCCACCACCAGCGTGCCGGCCAGGGTCTGCACGCACAGCAGCGTGCTCGAGAACAGCATGGTGGCAAGCCGGTCTGCGCGTTCGATGGTGCCGTCGAGCCCACCGTCGCGCTGCTTCAGGAACGCACGTGAGAACGGCCCCAACATTGTCAGTCGATCCCAGTCGATGCCTTTGGGGAAGTGCGATTTCAGGCCGATCAGGCCGATCCAGTAGCCACGCACCGCCAAGTGGATGATCAAGGCCACCGCCAGCACGTAGCACATGCCGACGCCGATACTGAAGGCGAACCACAGCGCCTGGAAATAGACACCTTCGGTATGCAGGCTGCTGCGCGCCCACGCATCGAACAGGTAGCCCGGCACAGCGAGCAGTGCGAAGGCGAGCAGGCCGGAAATGAACAGCTCCAGCTCGTCGGTGCGGTCACGCACGCGGGAGTAGCTGGCTGTCGTGCGAGGCATTGCATCAGCAACATCTGACGGTTCCCGACGGTCTACAGCGCTCGACTTGTTCACTGGCGATTCATCCCTGGAGGTCGGCGCAGTATAGGCATGCGCCCTGCCCCACGGAACCGGTCCGGAAACGGAGAACGCCGGCACAGGGCCGGCGTTCGGGGTACAGCAGTGTGGAAGGGGCTATCGCATGGAGGTATCAGCGATAGACGCGCTCACAACGGCGCTCGACCACGCGGTCGCCGGTCTTCTGCTGATGGTTGCCCTGGATCTGCCGCCCAGCTGCACCGCCTGCCACGGCACCGGCGACGGTCGCCAGCTTCTTGCCGTTGCCGCCGCCTACCTGATTGCCCAACAGGCCGCCGACCACGGCGCCCGTAGCGGTACCGGTGATGCGGTTGGGATCGCGGGTATTGCGCTGCACTTCCACGTTCTTGCAGACCACGCGGCTGCCATCGTTGAACTTGCGCCCTTCATCACGCGGGCCGTAATTCTGTGCGCCAGCAACGGACGAGGCCGCCAGCAGGGTGCCCAGCACCATCAATCGGGTCGAGGTCTTCATGGCCATCTCCTGTGCTCCGGTATGGCGCAAGTGTCTGCCTGCACGTGGCAACTGCAGGTGAAATCCACGTCTCCAGGCGCTCAACGGCCATCATCGGTTCAGGAAACAAAAATGCGCCCATCGCGACCAGCCATCGCGATGGGCGCCGTCTCCCACCCGGCTTAGAACTCTTCCCACCCACCCGTGTTGGCAGCGAGCGACGGGGCATTTCGCGGCGGCAGGCCGGTCGCGCGACGCACCGGCGGCACGCTTGCAGCGACCGCTGCCAACATCGGACGGACCGCTGCCGCCGCCACCGAAGCGCCGGTGCGAAACACCGACACCGCTTCGGCCAGCAGGTTGGCCTGTTCTTCCATCGACCGCGCAGCAGCGCTGGCCTCTTCCACCAGCGCGGCGTTCTGCTGGGTGGTCTCGTCCATCTGCATCACGGTCTGGTTGACCTGCTCGATGCCCGAGCTCTGCTCCTGCGAGGCTGCAGAGATCTCCGCCATGATGTCGGTCACCCGCTGCACCGAGGCGACAATCTCGCCCATCGTCGTGCCGGCCTGACGCACCAGCACCGAGCCGTCGGACACCTTGCCCACCGACTCCTCGATCAGGCCCTTGATCTCCTTGGCCGCACCCGCCGAGCGCTGTGCCAAGGTGCGCACCTCGCTGGCCACCACCGCAAAGCCCCTGCCCTGCTCACCCGCACGCGCGGCTTCCACGGCGGCATTGAGCGCCAGGATGTTGGTCTGGAAGGCGATGCCATCGATCACGCTGATGATCTCGGCGATCTTCTTCGACGACGCTTCGATGGCGCTCATGGTGGTCACCACCTGGCCGACCACCTCGCCGCCCTGCGAGGCCACCCCATGTGCACCGATCGCCAGCTGGTTGGCCTGGCGCGCGTGTTCGGCGTTCTGCTTCACCGTGGAGGTCAGCTCCTCCATCGACGCTGCCGTCTCTTCCAGGTTGGCCGCCTGCTGCTCGGTACGCCGCGACAGATCAGTATTGCCCGAGGCGATTTCCCCCGCCGCCAGATTGATGCTGGATGCACTGGCCTGGATACGGCCGACGATCTGGGTGAGCTGCTCGACGGTGGCATTGCAGTCGTCGCGCATACGGGCGAACACACCGTGGAAATCGCCCTGCATGCGTACGGTCAGATCGCCGCGCGAGATCGCCTGCAGCAGGCTCGACACCTGCACCAGGTTCTCGTCGGTGGTCTTCATCAACCGGTTCAGCCCGGTCACCATCTCGCCGAAATCATGCTCAAAGCGTGCTTCGTCACCGCGCAGGCTGAAGTCGCCCGCGGCCGCGGCTGTGGCCAGCCTGCGGATCTCGCCGTTGATGGCCGACAGACTCGATTTGGTCTCGTCCATGGCCTGGGTGATCGCCGCCTTCTCGCCCGGCAGGCGATCCATGTCCACCGACAGGTCGCCGCGCGCGTAGTGCTTCATCACCTCGATCAGGCGGTTCTGCACGTGCACGTGCGAGCCCACCAGCGCGTTGGTGTCATGCACCATGCGCCCGTAGTCGCCGGGGAAGGCGCTCTCGTCCATGCGATAACCCAGGCTGCCATCATCGTGCTGCCGCGCCATCTCGCCCTGCGCGGCCATCACCGCCTGCAGCTGCCCCTGCATGCGCTGCATGGACTTCAGCAACTGGGTCACCTCGTCATTGCCCGAAGCATCGATGACGTTGTCCAGACGACCGTTGGCGATGCCATCGGCCAACTTCACCGCGCCCGCCAAAGGGCGGGTCAGGCTGCGGGTGATCGCCCATGCGGCCAGTGCGCCGAGAATCAGGCTGAGCACACCAAAGGCGATGGACAGGGTTCCCGTCCATGCTTCCGTGGCGCGGTATTCCTCACGGCTGCGTTCGGTCAGGGTTTCCTGGTGCCGCAGCAGGCTGGAGATCGCTCCATTCCAGGCCGTGGCCAGACCGTGCTCGGCCAGCAGCTCGGTAGCTGCACCGTCGTAGTCGCCCGCCTTCATCCGCTCGTGCAATTGTTGAGTGGAGACGTCGGTGGCCTTGCGCGCCGCCGCGATCTGCGCCACCAGCGTATCGCCGGTGGCATCGCGGGGAATCTTGACGTACTTGTCCCAGATTCCATCGTAGGTGCGGCTCAGTTCCTGCGCCCGCTGGTAATCCTTGTCGAACTCCTCGCCGCGCTTGATCACCATCAGGCGGCGATGCATCAGCACCGCGTTGTTGGTATCGAGCATGTCGTTCAACAACCGCATCTTGACCATGTTCACGCCCACCACTTTCTCGAACTGGGCGGACTTCAAATGGTTTCCGTACAACACCAGGCCGACGATGGCCAGGATGAACAGCAACAGCAGACCGAAGCCGGCAGAAAGCCGGGATCCCACACGGAGGTTGCGTAAGGCGAGCATCTCAATTCCCTTGATCGTGGCCCTATATCGGTGGCGGCACGACTGCGGGAAACTTTAAGATCAGTTATTGAAACAACGCCGCGTTAACATAAACGCGTTCAAGCAGAATCTCACCGTGAGGAAATCAGGCCCGTGGCGGGGAATCAGCCACGCAAGCCGATGACGGTATGGCGGGTGAAGAACCGCATTTTCCCCTCGACCGTGAAATCGGCACGCCTGATTTCGACGAGCAGTTGCTCGCGCTGTGCTTCGTCCAACGTGCAAGGCTCCAGAACATTGGCATCCAGCACGGTACCCGGTGGCGTCAGACGTAGCTCGACAATGCAGACATTGTTGTCCGTTGGGACACCCGCCGGCCACGCCGTCATCGCGATCGCACGCAGCTCCTCCTGGTACACCTCCCTCTCCGCATATTCGAGATCCGGGTCCGGCCGGTTCGCCGGGAGGTGCAGTGAAGACTGCCTGGGCGCTGCCTTCGGCATCGAACGAACTGCCAGATTGATCAGGGTGTTCTGTGAGGCCGTTACCGCCAAGGCGATCACCAAAGCGGTGTAGCTGACACCACCGGCCTTCTGCAGTTCGGCACGCCGCCGATGCGCGCCTCCATGCCCGGCAAGCACCTTGCGGGCAATCCTCCGGCAATGAGACAGGTACAGGGAATTCGCCAGAATTCCGGCAAGCACGCGGCAGACCACGAAGACGACTACCGCGAACCATGGCAGACCCATCTGAGTGAACGTGGTCATCGCCAAAGGCGGAACGATGAACCAGATCGTGCCCCATACAGGCATGCGTCGGAAGAAGAACCACAATGATGAAAACAGGAACGCCGGACAATGCCACCGTCTCGGCGCCCTGCCGGCTGCGTCGTCCAGCCTCCAGAAATGGCAATAGGTGGAGAACCGGTCCCCAACCACAATCGCCAGCGCACTCTTTTCACTTGACTCGTCAGCGGCCGAGTCTGCGTCTCGCTCCGCGCCACCCTCTGCACTACCGAAAGTGGGCTCGATCTTCATTCGCACTGATTCTTCATCCAAAAACAAGGCACATTGATAATCGTTCGAAAGGCTGAGGAAGGTCAAAGTAGGCCGAGCCGGCGGCCACAACCTCAACTTCCTTGTAGAAATCAATCTTTCCAACCAATTTCGCCTAATCCTCTCGTCCAAAGCCGTCACAGCCCTTCGATGCGCGCGCTTCAATTCCTTTAATGGGAAGTGAAATGTGTCGCGGACAACCCAAAGAGTATCCACGACGCGACAACAAAGCAGAGCTCGATATTCTCCCAGCGTCGATTTAGCAGAAAACGCAGAATCGCAAAAACACTCAACACCGGCAAAGATATCAGTCCAAAATAAAATATGAACCTAATCCATTCTACAAAAAGACTACATGTGGCGCGAGCAACCCCATAGACCTCATCACAACCAATGAAGCTTATGTGAAGTATGAAATTTAGAGAAATGAGCAACCATGCAACGAAACATAGAGCCCAAACAGATAGGTACAAAGCCCTCACAACATCAACACTCCACTATTAATCGAAAAAATACATAGAAAAATCATCTTCTATTCCACTCAACAGGAACAACTAACTTTGACCAGTCGACGACAGGCGCCACAGGGCGAAGAACTCCGTATATCCGATCAATCTCAGCGTTAGCCGTATTACCCTTACATCGGCTCCAAATCTCACATCCCGCTATAGGAGACTCCACAAGGCCGGCATCACGACTTCCTTTCGCTTTGGCTGCCGCTGCCAGAGCTCTTTTCTGCGCGCCTTCTGAGCTTCCAGCGATGACTGCAGCCGACAATTCGTTGAGCGCCTTGCCATCACCTCCCGAACCGCTCACTGACGAAGCTATCTCATAGAGACTTGAAACAAAAGCAGCATACGCCTTGGGGTGATTATTGGGCTCATCAGGACTTGTTCCATCCCAGAGATGGCCATCTACGCTCCCATAGTGCGTCCCATCGGACTTCACATGTGCAAAGGAATCACCAAATGCATGAAGAATACGTTGATTCTCTGGATCCGAAAGGATATTAGCTTTCACCGTGGGATTGTCATGGTAATACCTGAGCCCAACCAATATTTCTTTGACCTTCTGGCCCAACTCCTTCTGCAGCGCCAGAACTTTTTCAGGATCCTTTTCACCGGTGAGCAGATGATGGGTCTGTTGATAGCCTGCCGAGGAACCGCCATTTACAACATTGTCCTGTGTAATGGCATTTCGCACATCAGTATCCGGCGACCATGCTGCTAGTGCCAATGCCTTAGCATCCTGTTCGCTGAAGTTGGCCAGATAGATAATAGTTGCCATTGTGGAGTAGTGTCCGACCTCCCCCCAATTGTTGTCCACAGCATTCTTCGCCGCACCGCTACCTGCAGCAACGCCGATCAAACTACCGTTGAAAGACCCGATGATCGATCCTCCCGCACCAAGAATAGCGCTGACAACGTCCCGCTCATCCGCGGCCAGCTCCTTGCTGTCCTTGCCGTACAGGAATCTGGCGACCGCAGGTGCCGCGGCCTCCGCACCTCCCGCCGCTATTGCCCCTACAAGCGCGTTGTTACCGCTGCTGGAGGCAACTGCCGCTCCAAGTAAGGCGTGCGCAAGTATGTGAGTCGCACTGCCTTCTTCGCCTCGATTGCCGCCATCCACGGCATTCTTACTCGCATTCTGTTTGAAATACTGCCCGATCTGATAGGAGATCGCAGGCGCCAAAGTCGCTGCTAGAGCTTCTCCGGCCCCTCCGGTCGAAGCGGCCAGACCACCAGCAACTGAGCTGACCAAAACTCCGACCTTCTGCAAACGTTCGATATCTCTGTCCGACTCAAGTGCCATCGCGATTAGTGCTGCCCTATCGTCCAAGCTGAGCGACAAGTTCCGACTTGGATCGGAGAGGATCGCCTTTGCATCCTCCTTGCGTTGCTTTGCCTCGTCGATTAACTGGTTTATTTCTCCGCGAATCTGCTGACCCGCGCTAACTACCGTCCCCGCAGCAGCCGCCATCGCCTGCTGATCAGCCAGCAGCTTGCTGGCATCAGGCAACGCCTCCAGCGCACGATGCGCCGCACTGGCATCGGTGTTGATACCCAGTTCCGCCGCCGTGGTCTGCTTGCCGCCGATGGTGATGTTGCCTTCAGTCAGCGTTGCAAGCGTGGAACTGCTATCGCTGCCGCTCTCCGTCATTGGCGTACCCGGGCCACCGCGCGGAGCGGTAGTGCCTTCCTTCGCGTCCCAACCGTTCATCTTGCCGCCCGCACCACCGCTGATGCTGCCCGAGCTGGCCGAGTAGTCCATCTGGTTCTGCAGATCGCTGAAGGTCAGAGTCTGTGCTGTCAGTTCACTGTTGGCCGCGTTGGTACTGGAAATCGCGCCGCCAATCAGGTTCACGTGTCCAGCATCCACGTGATAGCCACCGTTGCCGGCAAACAAGCCACTCTGCTGGCCCACGCCCTGGTAGCTGCCCTCGGCCTTGCCTGCACTGACATAGCCATCGGCGTTCCACGCGTTGCCGAAGGCCACCTGCACGCGCCCACCCACCTGGCTGTTCCTGGACATGCTCTCGGCAATGTCCTGCAGCGATTCGATCGTCAGCGTGCCGCCGGTCTTGACGTCGATGCGGTCGGCCGTGGCGGTCGCGCCGCGCAACGTGGTGTCACCCTCGGCCTTCAGCGAGATGTTCTGGCCGGTCAGCGTGGTGTTCTGCCAGGTGTTGCTGTCCGAGTTCGCCTTGCTGCTGCCCACGCTGGCTTCGGCATACACATACACGCCCGTCTGCGCGCCCACGACAACGCCAACGCCCACTTCGGCGCCGGCATTGCTGCTCTTGCTGCGGTCTGCCACGTGTGCCTTGCCCGCTTCCAGCAGCACGATGACACTATCAACTCATAGTGCGAGCAACCTCGATATCAAACCTAAACGAAGCGGGTAATTTTCTGTTCATTCTTAAATAATCAGCTATCGAGAAAACCGAGAAGTCTTCGACACCATTCGACGAAACTTCCACTTCGACGATTGATGAGCGATCCACCATCAAAACAAAGCACTCCTCCGCCTGACCAAAGTGATGATGAAGAACCACGACGGTTTGGAAGGCACCCAATTCCGCGAGAAGCCGCTTCCTGATCAAATTCCCGTCCGGGGAATTAATCCAGCCACTTGTTGATTTCAGCCTATTCGCACTATTCGCGGTCAAATCCATATTCATATTCACACACCCGGAAAATCAGTGACTATATTTCCAAACGGTGGTCGCACTACCGAGATCCCCGCCGCTGGATGCGCTGCACTGGCATCGGTATTAATGCCTAGCTCCGCCGCCGTGGCCTGCTTGCCACCGATGGTGATGTTGCCTTCGGTCAGCGTCGCAAGCGTTGAACTGCTGTCGCTGCCGTTCTCCGTCATCGACATGCCTGGGCCGCCGCGGGGGGCGGTAGTGCCCGCCTTCGGGTCCCAACCTTCATCTGCCCGCCCGCACCACCGCTGATGCTGCCCGAGCTGGCCGAGTGGTCCATCTGGTTCTGCAGATCGGTGAAGGTCAGCGTCTACGCGGTCAGCTCACTGTCGCCCGCGTTGGTACTGGCAATGACGCCGCCGATCAGGTTCACGTGTCCGGCGTCGACGTGGTAACCGCCGTTGCCGGCAAACAGCCCGCTTTGCTGGCCCATGCCCTGGTAGCCGCCCTCGGCCTTGCCCGCGCTGGCATAGCCGTCAGCATTTCGGGCGTTGCCGAACGCCACCTGCACGCGGCCACCCTCCTGGCTGTTACACACCTACGTCAGGGATGATCTCGTATTCACACTCGTCACGAATGAGAGCGATCTTAGATATCTTTGAAATGGACGCCACATCCCTGCACGTCGTGCCCGGCCCCACAACTCCATGAATAGTAACTTCATCAAAATATGAAGCCACCCCACCAACCCACCCCCCTACAATGCTGTCAAGTGAAGCCTCCAGGCCCGGGCAATAGATTTCAACACGGGAATCAGGAAATGGATACCGCGACTCACCTACAAGAAAGCACTCCCGACCTCGAATAACCAAGTAACCACTGACAACTGCATTCTTATTGAAAAAATCCGAATTGTCGTCACAGGAAAACAAATCAATAACCTTGCTCATGAAATCACCTACTTTTTAGTGAAAATAGCTTCACCAGAGAATTTTCTCTTGAACTCATCAACCGGAGTAAAGTACTGCCTACCCATAGCGGGATCACGAATTGCAACTACGTACTGTCCATTCCGCATCGTGACACCGTCTACGACGACTGCATGCCCACCACGATCCAAACTCATCCGGACGACTGCTGGATTGCCATTTGCAGTTGCCTCTGCAAGCTCTTTGATGGTAACCCGCATTGCTCTTGTCGCGCCAAGTCCATTGTTTCTTAGAACCTGGGCAAGCACTGGCATAGTGGTTCCCCGCTGGGTGACGTTAGATTGCGAAATGATCGCTCCTACATCCACCGTCTTCCCGGCTGTATCGAGCACCATGGCACACGATGTCGGACCGCAAGTCGGCAGCTGCCCTTGATCGATCAACGTTCTATCGCCAAAGCGCGGAGTGCTTGAGCTTTCAGGATTACCTGGCTCCAGCTTGCCGACAGCCTCGCCGGTTCGACTATCCACGACACCAGCCTTGCCTCCCGCTCCCTCCACTGGCCTAGCAGTTGCCCCCCCCCCCCCCCCGAACTCGCAATTCTGTTCTCGACAGCCACAAGCTTCTTTGCGTTGGCAGCAGCCCTCAACGTCGCAATATCGCCCATGCTGACCAGCGCCAGAGCTGCATCAAGCCCTATGTCCCCCTTGATGAAGCCATTGCCGGCGACGTCCGCCAGGTTCCACTTCTGATTGAAGCCAAGCTGGTAGGTTGTCGCGTCCCAACCGTCGCCAAAGTAGCCAGAAACTCCGGACCAGACGCCTGCCCCCTCTCCTTCAATACGCCCCAACCGCCAATTTCCTGAGCCCTCTGGTAGTCAGCGATTGACCCTTTGACTTCGTTGATGACCCTGTTGTAGAGGTTCATGTTGGCAACAGCCATCACCAAGCCGCCCACATTGGTGCCCGCGCCCGCAATCTGTCCGCCTTGGTTGAACACCAGATTCAGCAGAGCATTGTCAATAGACTCTTGGCCTCTTCCGTTGAGGAAGAGAAATCCGGTGGTGAAAGGATCGCACCGCCCCGCTTCTGCGCAGGTGAGCTTGTAGCGCGCGTCCAATCCAGAAGTGTGCGTAAGGAAATCACCGGCAATTTGTCCGCTATTACCATTCTTCAATGCGGCTGCAGCCAGTTCTGCGCCGTTGTCCTTGATCCACTTGATGTATGTGGACTCGTTCATCGACAGCGACCAGTACGCGTCACCCAGCTTGGTCTGCTCGGCCTTGCAGGCGGGCGAGTCCGACGCCCCCTTGCATGCGGCGATCAGCGCGCTGTTGCGCGCATCTGACAGCGCGGCAAGCTGCTTCTCTTCCGCGCAGCTCTTGCCCTCCTTGGCACAGCTAAGCATCGCGTTGAGGTACTGCATGCGCTCGGCGTGGTTGAGGTAATTGTTCTCGACGGCGTTCTTCGCGATCGTCGCCCCCAACGCCGCCCCCATCACGCCGTCACCACCGATGCCCCCTGCAAGTGCGCCCACGGCCTGACCCAGCGCCTTGACCTGCTGCTCCTGCTCTGGAGTCAACTGCCCGCCATTCTGTTTGGCGTAGTAGTCGCCAAGGAACTTCGCTGCCAGCTCACCCCCACCCGCCGCCAGCGCCCCACTCCCCGCCGAGCCACCATTGGCCTCCGCCAACAATGCTCCCAGCAGTGCGTGCGACAGTATCTGCATGGCCTCAGCCGAGTAGTCCATCTGGTTCTGCAGGTCGCTGAAGGTCAGCGTCTGTGCGGTCAGTTCACTGTTGCCCGCGTTCGTGCTGGCAATCGCGCCACCAATCAGGTTCACGTGCCCGGCATCAACGTGGTACCCGCCATTGTCGGCAAACAAGCCACTCTGCTGGCCCGCGCCCTGGTAGCTGCCCTCGGCCTTGCCGGCACTGACGTAACCGTCGGCATTCCAGGCATTGCCGAAGGCCACCTGCACGCTGCCGCCCACTTGGCTGTTCTTGGACATGCTCTCGGCTATGTCCTGCAGCGATTTGATGGTCAGCGTGCCGCCCGTCTTGACGTCGATGCGGTCAGCCGTCGCGGTCGCGCCACGCAGGGTGGTGTCACCCTCCGCCTTCAACAGCTCAGAGGAGCCACTCCGAGTCAGCCTCATTTTTCCCGGCGGCTCCCAATCCTCAATCCAGGCGCGCACAAGGGGCCAGCCCGCCGCTCAAGAATGAAGCCCATAGGCGTCCATTTCTTTCAAGCTGATAAACTTCAAACTCTCTCCACTCAGCGACGATCCATCCAAGAATTCGCCATATCCGCAAGTGTCACATTGGAATGCAGGCAAAGACCTGGACACTCCAATGTACGCTCGCATATATGTCTCGCCACAGCGGCAGCAGACCCGATCAAACTCAACTGCAATCAACTCCTCCATCAAGTCGCGAACAAATTGAGCAATCACTTCATCACTCGCATTTTCCAGACGGGACGCTCGCGAAGATATACGATCAACATCTGCCTCACTAATGTCTGCGAGAGGATATTCGCTTGCACGCCCCGTCATATCCGCGATCGAATTAAACCCATAACTCAGGAACGGCTCTCTGCGGACCTCGTTTCCGCACTTTGCCATCCATTGCAGCAGCGCCTCAACAACACCCCTGCCACCGTCATCAGGAGCTACCGCAGCAAGCAGCAGCACCAAGCTACCCCGCAAATCATCTGGTAATCGGGCCATCACCACCTGCCTCTCACAGGATATCCCGCATTCAGACCTCCAGCCTTGCAACTAAATAATTTTGCTGCACTTCTTTAGTACGACTGGCAATAAACCCAATATCCGCCTCAGCACCCACCTCATTGCGCAGAACTACATCAACTCACCCCAGATAGCCACCTCGCCAAAATCACCGCTACAAATTAGATATCGTAACCGGCAATTCTCATATGCTCAATGACAGCACGATCAAATTCCTCGTCGCCAATCCCCCTAACTGACCTGACACTCCTCCAATTCCAAATCAACGGGAGAATCTTACTATCCAACAAATCATACTCAACCAATAATAAATTGGCCAAATCATACTTATCCAGATCAGGGCGACGAACAAGGACGGCGTTTAGTACGCGACTCGGCGCATCACCAGAGAGGATGCCAGTAAATAGTTTATTTTCCAAATGTGCACCAAAAGATGAACACATGCACCGCCACCACTTACTGATTAGAAACCAGAAACTCTGACTCAGTCAGTGCGCACCGCCCCCCCATTCGCCAAAATTCAAAATAGGGATCAAAATCCACATCCAATTCAAACAGAGAACTACCGATGTACCATGCCAAATAATAATCGGCAGCCAAGCCATAAAGCGCCTCGAACAGCGCATACACCTGGTCGGATTCAGATATTCTACTCCCCCTTACAGAGTCACCAATTCCGTCAAATAGCCAATATTGAGGAATATCCATGCGAAGCACGGAATCCAGATCACTCCCGGCGACAAAAACTACCTCCGCACGCCTGCAAATTCCTTCAATTTCGACCTCACCGATCCTCCTACATATTTCCTCCTGCCCTCTTAGCCACTCGCTCCCAAGCCTAACAATTTCCTCCCTGGACGTGGAGAACCGTGGAAGCAGGTACAACGATCCGTCCAATCTACCGGAAGAAATAACCTTAATCGCGCGCTCATGCAAATCCGCCGAGGACGAGAAATAACTAAATATCTTTCGAAGCTCAGAATCGCTCCCATGTTCTTTCAACAAACCCAAAAAATGAGACTTATCGAACACAGCGACCCCTTCACAGAACGCGCACCAGTCAGACAAAAGCGTACTCACATCTACATCCCTCCAGATTTCGGAAGCGGCGGAAGCAGGCCGGGATCAATCTTCCACCGATCCCTCAGAATTATAATACTCGAATTGAATTCTTCGAGCGACTTACTTTCGTCAATTATCCGCCCCAACTCATTATGGAAAGTTCCAGAGCCGTGACCACCATGACCACCCAGCTTTCCATCAGCAGGATTGGTCCATCTCAGCTCTTCTGTCTTGGTTCTGAACCTCTTGATCTCCTCCATAGAAACACCCCATTTTTTGAAATCAGGAGCTCTACAGACCATGCACCATTCGTGCAGTCCGCCAGGTTGACGTATGCGGGCTTCTATAGCGTCTCGAACTCCCTTATTCCCCCAAAGGACTTCTAATTCCGTAGAAGAAAGCTGATCGAACCAACGATTGAACTCTCCATTTCGAACACTGGGAACTTTCCCATTGGGAAGCAGCTGCTCCAGCGATCGAGCCGGAACCTCCGACGCTGCGGCGCCGCGTTTCAAGGCCGAATCGGCGGTCGCATTCAATACTGACTTGAGAATCTCATCCGATCGGCGCCCTGCCTCCCTCGCGACAGATCCTGCGATCTCCACGCCCACTTCGCTAACGATCTTCGCTCCAGGCATGCGTACCGGAATCAAGAACGTTGCGGCGGTAATTGCGGCACCGTTGCCATCTCCCCGCGATAGGCTGGCAATCATGCTGCCTGCAGCCCCAACATCACCGCTGAAACCTTCAAGCATCATCTGGCCGTCACGACCGCGCCCAACTGTACCTCTCAGGTTATTCAGATCAAAAAAGGTGTAGTTCAGATCATCTCTGGAGACACCAGCAGCGAGCAAGGAGTTAAAGACCTGCCGGTACAGCGCGTCGTCCTTGAGCAGCTCGTTCCCATAGAGATTGAAATTGTTGTACTCGACCTCCGTCGCGCCGAACCCGTACCTCCCCCCCATGGTGCTAAGGAACGCTGTGGCTGCGTCATCCACGTTCTCATTACCAATCAATTTATTGACTCTTGCATCAACGCGTGAAGCCCCCTCAACTATCAGCCTGCGGCGAGCTTCGTCTTCACTTATTCCTTCCTGTTTGGCAAACGCTGCCGCGTGAGTGTTGATCCACACCACTTCATCGGGATGCAACTGACGATTGAACCGGTCTCCCAGCAACGCGACCGCTGCACCATCACTGCCACCTATCACGCCCCCCAAGGCAGCGCTGGCGATCTCAATCAAACTGTTGAACTCAGCACTACGTGGATCCATTCCCTGCCCCGTGAGGAACCTGATCATCGCGTCCTTGGCCAGCTCGGAACCGGCTGCGCCAGCTGCAGCGCCACCAATATCTCCACCGCTCAATGCCGCCACCGCTGCGCCGGTCAGGCCGTGCAACAACACCTTGTTGCGTCCACCTTCACCCCACTGCTCAATCCGGCGAAGCGCATCGGCCTCGGCCTCGGCATCGCCATTGGCACGGGCCACTTCCAGGTCTGCATTTGCCTGGGCAGTTTTGTTTGCGGCCAAGTTGCCGATCACTTCAAAGCCGATTGCCCCCAGCATCTGGGTCAGTTCCTGCCTCTCCTGCACCTTTCTCTCGTCAAAGATCGGCGCAAAGCCATTGGCGTTGTCCAAGCCCGTCACGCCACGCTGCAAACCTGCCAGTGCGGAGTCGTCACCGCTGCGGATCTCGACCGTTCCATCTGCCAAGCCACTGCGAGTTGTGGAACTCTTGCTGTCCCCTGTCGGCAGACCGGGCACCAGTGACGGATCGAACGAGAAGCCATCCGAGGGATTGCCACCGCCGCTTGTACCGCCACTGACGGACGCAGAAAGGAACTCGGCACGATTCTTCAGCTCCTCGAACGACAGGCTGCCCGTAGACAGCTGATTCTTCGACGGATCCGCCGTACTGCCGATCACAGCGCCAGCGAGGTGGGTATTGCCCCCAACCTGCAGCTGGAATCCGCCGCTACCCGCTGCGATTCCTGTCTGCTCGCGAACACTGCGATAGTCACTGTCGATCATGCTGGCACTACCGCTGGCGCTGCCCTCAAAGCCGTAGCCGATGGTCGCCTCGCCCTTCGCAGCCAGCTGTTCGGTCTTGTAGCGGTCTGTGTCCTGCTCGCTGCGCAACGTCAAATCGCCGGTTACACGTCCGACCACTTGGTCGGCCAGGAGCTGTGCGCCTTGCAAGGTGGTATTGCCGCCACTGGTGAAGGTCAGCCTGTCGCCGGCCTGGATGATGCTCTCGTTGTGGAGGGTGCCCTCGCCGTCCGCCTTGCCGCGCGCAGCGTTCGCGCCCACGTAAACACCGATGGCGGCACCTCCACCACTGCTGCCACTGATGGCAACGCCCACCTCCCCGCCCAGCGACTGGTTTCGGCTCTCCTGAGAGTAGCGATCTTCACTGCTACGGATGATCAGGTCATTGGCTGCAGCCAGATCGACATTGCGGCCGGAAATCTGGCTGCCGACAATCGTCAGGTCGCCGCCGGTCGCAGCAACAACAACGTCGCCCTCGCTCTTCAGCAGGCTGCCCCGGTGCGTTGTCTGCTCCATCACGCTCTCAGAGCGGGACCGCTGGCTGCCAACCGTCACTCTGACATTCAAGCCGGCACCGCCCTCGCCGTTGCCCGACTGCTGGCCAACCGCTTCGGCGACGGCTATCGCTCCTTGAGCAGCTTTGTACGCATAAAGTGCTTTCAGGCGATCATCTTCGACTTCATCTGCTCTCTTGGCGGTCGCATAGACCGCCCTCGCGCTTTGCGCGGTATCAACGCTGGCACCGCCCAACGCGATATTCAGACCGGACTGGCGGAAGTAGCTATTGTCGGTGTATGTCGTTTGTTGCTCGGCAGCATCAATGAGCACGTCCTTGCCAATCATCGTGATGCCCGTCTTGGACAGCACATCCGATCCCCCCAGGTGCAAGGTCTGCCCGGCAGAGAGCGTCACGCTCCCTTGCGCGCTGCCAATGAGACTTCCTTCGGCGAGCGTTTCAGTCAACGAGTTGCTGTTTCCGTTGCTACGGCTCCCAAACGTCACGCCGAAGCTGCCGTTCATGCCTCCCAGAAGGCCAGATTTCTTGCGGTCGCTGCTGTGTTGTTCGGAATGAGTTGATTCGGCAGCCAGAATGCTGAGATTGCCCTTGGCTGCCATCAGAACGTCGGCGGTCGCCGCTACCTTGGCCCCCTCAACAGTAATGTCCCGGCCGGCTCCAATGATTACTTTCTCTCCCGAGAGCGTGGTGCCGATTCCCAGGACGTCCTGCGTGGCGTCATGCGTTGCGGTTCGGGTGCTTGATGTGAGCCCGCGCTTCTTGCTCTGAGCATCCTTTTCCCAGGTGTGCGACTCCTGCGCGGCAAGCAGATTGACGTCCCGCTCCGCACCAATGCTGAGCATGCCTTGGTCGCTCCTTACGCCAGCTGCTATCAGGGTGAGATCACGCCCTGCACTCAGAGCGATATCTCCCCCCGCCCGCAACTGGCTCCCGCGCACCGTCTCGTCGCTCTGACTGACCTGCAGCGAGCTACGCTTGCCCGCACTGGCGAAGTCACGGCTCTCGCTGTCTACCAGTGCCTGGCTGGTGATGTCGCCCTCCGCCTGCAGCGCCATGTCGCCACCAGCCTGCACCTGGGCCGCAGCCAGGTTGATGTCCTTGCCCGCGGCCAGCACGACGTCGCCCCCCGCCTCGATGGAGGTCACCGCATGGGTAGTCTTGCTGGTGCGGACATGGTTGCGGTCATCGAAGGTGCTGTCGGTGCTTCGGCTCAGGGTCTGTGCCCCCAGAGCCAGATTGCCACCAGCAGCCAACTGGACAGAACCATCGATGCCCGCATTGCGGATCTGCGCGGCCTGCAGGCTGATGTCACCGCCGGCCACCACCGACAACACGCCATCGCCGCTTGGGTTGGTCACATACAGTCCGGCGACACGATCAAGCTGGGTAATCTCGAACGCATGCGTTCCACCTGCGCCGAGGGTCTCCACGGTCGAGGCCACCGTGACATTGCCCGCCGCCTGCACCGACAGCGCATCGGTCGCCGTCACGGTCGCGCCGGCAATGCGGATGTCCTTGTCCGACGCCAACCCGACGTACTGTCCGGAAATGCTGCCGCCCAGGTGTTCGATGTTGCCGGCATCGATGGTCACCAGCTTGCGGCCAGCGATGTCACCGGTGTTGACCAGGCCATTGGCCAACTTGATATCGACGTTGGCGCCTGCAAGTAGCGTCCCCTGTCCATCCAGATCGCCCGGGCGCAGGCGCAGGTAGACCTGCGGCACCAGTGCGGTGGTGGTGCTGCCGTCGGCCAGCGTCACGGTCTGCTCGACGAGCCAGACAATGTCACTGGTCAGCTGCGCCATCTGCGCCTCGGTCAGCGCCACGCCGGGGCGCAGGCCCCATTCGCTGGCCACGGTAGCGCCGGCTTCCAGCAGCGCGCGGTACTGCGCCTCGTCGCTGGCGTAACCGTCCAGGAAGCGGCGTCCGGTCAACTCGCCGATCTGCTCGCGCACCAGCTTCTGTTCGTAGTAGCCGTCACCCAGCCGCTTCTGCACGGTATCGGGCGAGTAGCCCATCTGCCCCAGCAGGTGGTCCGAGCTCAGCCACGTCTTGTGGTCGGTGAAACGCGGATCGGTTTCAACCAGATAGTTGCCGCCGTTGCGGTTGACGTTGAACAGGCTGGCCGTGGGTGCACGGGTGTCCGGCGCGCCCATCGCAATGCGGTCCGGCGAGCCGCCGGCGGCGGCGACCACGCGCGCCCCGGATGCGGCGCCATTGCCGGCGATGCCCCCGACCGTGCCGCCCTGCTGCATGCCAGCGGCATCTGCCGCCTGTGCCAGCGCGCGTTCCGCCCCCGTCCCTCCGCTGTGGCCCGGTCCCTGCGCACCGTTATGGCCAGGGCCGTCCGGCAGCGTCTTCGGCCCCTGCACGTTGAGGTTGGCCATAGCCGCGCCATCCTGCACGTTGGGTGCGTTGCGCCCTTGGTTGAGGTTGCTCAGATCGCCGACGTCGATGCTGAGCGTACCGTTGGCAGTGATCTGCCCGCCCAGTTGACCGATCTTTTCGGAAATGGGTGCTGCTTCCCACTGCGTGCGGGTGCCGTTGTAGGCAATCGATGTGTTGTTGAACGTATGCGTTCGAAACAGCTCCACGCCTTCATTGCGCACACGGCTGTCCGCGCCGTGGCCAACGATCTGCATATTGCCGCCGGCAGCGATCTGCGCGTAGAGGTTGTTCAGATCATCTACCGAAAGGCGCATGTTGCCACCCGATCGAATGACCGCATCGGCGCCGACGCCGGACTGCAGCTGGTCCTCGTAGGCGACATGGTGCGCCAGGCGGTTCTGCTCGTTGAGGCTGGTTTCCTGGGTGTGCTGGCGCCGCCCGAAGATGGTCGCGTCTGGGTTGTTGAAGCCGGCGGGGGTGATGAACTGGATGCACGTGGTACTGCAGGTTCCGTACGCGTTGGAGAACGTCAGACGGTCGGTCTGGTAGGTGAACTTCTCCTTGGACTTGAGCACATCGAAGGGATCGCCACCTGCCACCTGGTCCGGATTGGCGGCAGTACCCTTGCTTACGTAGTAGATCGTGACCGTCCCGTTCACCGGATCCATGCGCCAGCGCTCGCCACGCACGTCATAGCCCAAGCCGCCGGAGCCGAAGAAGAAGCGCGAGGTGTTCGCAGTCAGGCGGATCACCGCCTTGCCCAGCCGGGTGCCGTCGGCGGCAATGAAGGGTTCATCCTGCAGCACGTCTTCCGGCGCGATGTAGTAGAACTCCCATGCTTTGTAGTTGCTGGTGTCGCTGACCGTTCCCGCCGTGTTCTTGCTGTTCTTCTGCCACGACGCAACCGTCATGCTCGCGGTGGTGTCGATCGTCTTTGTCGAAACGACCGACACGTTCTCACGGATGTTGTTGATCACGCCCGCATCGATCGTCAGGTTGCCGCTTACATCAATGATCGAACCGATGTTGTCGATCCTGCCGGCCGTGCCCGCGGCAATGCGATCAGCCCCCAGCGATCCACCGATGGCCGCGTCGCCGCCGCTGTAGATCAGGCCCTTGCCGGTGTTCTGCAGTTCGCGCACGCCCAGGTCCAGGCGCTCGCGCGCGGCCACGGTGCCGACGCGGGTGGCACCGTTGGCATCCTCGGCATGGTTCTTCAGCACGCCGGCCGAGATCGCCACGTGGTCGCCATAGATGCGGCCGGTGCCAAGGTTGTCCAGCACGTCGGCTTCGAGGTGGGTCACCTTGCCGTCGATCAGGCCGCGATTGGTCAGCTGGCCGCGTGCATTGAGATGGGTGATGCCTTCGCTGGAGATCTCGCCGTTGGCCGCGTTGGTGATGTTCTGCGCGTTGAGATCGAGGTTGCCGCCACGCAGTACGCCCTGGTTGTCCAGGTCGCCGGACAGATGCAGGGCCAGCGTGCCGTTGGCCACCCATTCGCCGCGGTTGCTCAGGCCCTGCTGCAGGGTCAGGCTCAAGTCGCGCTGGGCGTGTACCTGGCCGTCCTCGCTGAGCGCGCGTGCCACCAGGGTCTGGCTGCCATCGGCCCGCAGCAGGCCGCCACTGTTGGCAACACTGTCGGCACTGCTGTCGAGGTTGCCGCCGGTGGTGATGACACCCCCGTTGTTCTGCAGCTGGCCGTTGACCTGCAACCGCGCGCCGCCATCGGTGACGATCTGTCCCTGGCTGTTGTCCAGCCACTGCGTTCCGAACTGCAGCTGGCCTGCCTGCAGGCCGCGGGTGCCATCTCCGCCGCGGGTGTTGCGGTTGTCGACGCTGGCTGCGGTGAGGGTCAGCAACTGGCCGGCGGCGATCGCGCCGGCAGTGTTGTCCAGGTGCCCGCTCAGGGTCAGGTCGAGATTGCGCCCGGCCTGCACGCGCCCGGCGCCGTTGGCCAGCGTCGTCGCCTGCAGCGACAGGCCCGCCGCGCTGGCAAGCGTACCGCCGGCGCTGTTGTCGGCACTGGCCAGCACCAGCCGCGCATCGCCCTGTGCGTTCAGCGTGCCACCTCGGTTGTCCAGCGCACCAGCGTCCAGCTGCAGTGTGCCCGCCGCCAACAGGCCACCACTGCTGGCGGTGTCCCGGTTGTCGATGGTCTGCCCAGCGGTATCGATTCGGAGATCGGCGGCCGACTGCACCCGGCCACCCTGGTTGAGCAGCGCGCCACTGTGCACGGTCAGCGCACCCTTCTGCGTACCCAGCGTACCTGCGCTGTTGTCCAGCCGTTGGCCGCGGGTATCGACGGTCAGCCGCCCCCCCAGCAGCGTGCCGCGCTGGTTGTCGAGGCCAGTGGCCTGCAGCTGCAGCAGCTCGCCGGCCTGCATCGCGCCATCGCTGTTGTCCACGCCTGCAACCGTGGTCAGCAGCAGGTTCTTGCCTGCCACCACCGTGCCATGCCGGTTGTCGAGGCTGGCAGCGTCCAGCGTCATCGCACCGGCGCTGGACAGCAGGCCCTGGCTGCCGTTGTCGAGGCGACCGTCGATGCCCAGTACCAGCTCGCTGCCACCGGCGTGGACGGTACCGCCGAGGTTGTCGAGGCTGGCGGCATTGATCGTGCCCGCGCCACCCAGCAGGATGCGCCCGCTCTGGTTGTCCAGTGCGTGGCCGATGGCCAGGGTGGAACGGCCGCTGCCGGCACCCTGCAGGGTGCCCTGCGCATTGATCAGCTGCTGCGCGGAAACGTCGAGCACACCATTGCTGGCCAGCGAGCCGCCGCGATTGTCCAGCAGCCCCTGCACCCGCAGGCGCAGTGCTTCTTCGCCGGTGGCAGTGAGCGCACCGCCGGCGGTGGTCAGGCTATCGGCGTCGATATCGATGCGGCGCGCCGAGGTGGTCGCCTTCGACAGATCGAGGGTCTTGCCCTCCAGCACCAACGTGCCATTGCTGAGCACGCTGCCACCCGACCCCAGCAGGGTCTGTGCGAGCACCTGCAACTGGCCGCTGCCGGCGTGCTGGATCTTGCCTGCGCTGTTGTCCAGCGTCTGCGCCTGCAGCGTCAGGTCACCATTGCTGGCCAGCGTACCGCCGGCATTGCCCAGCGTGGTGGCATGGATGCGGCTGGCACCCTCGCCACTTGCGATGATGCGGCCGCCGGTGTTGTCCAGCGTTCCGGCCTCGAGGTCGAAGCGATCAGCCCCCAGCGTTGCGTCGCGATGGTCTACCTCATCCGCGCGCAGGGTCAGCGTAGCCGCAGAGACCAGCGTGCCCTTGCTTCCATCCAGGCGGGCCGTGGTGATATCCAGGCCCTGGTTGCCGGCCTGGCGGATGGCACCGGCGGTATTGTCCAGCTGTGCGGCAGTGAGGGTCAGCCGGTTGGCATTGCTGGCGATGGTGCCTTCATGGTTGTCCAGCGTACCGTTGACCTGCAACGTGCTGTCGGCTGCACCGGCAGCACTGAGCGTGCCCTTGCGGTTGAGCAGTTCACCGGCCCGCACATCCAGGGCGCCGTTGCCTGCGATCGTGCCGCCGCTGTTGTCCACGGTCTGTGCCACGCGCAACTGCAGTGCATCGCTGCCGGTGGCGCTGAGATTGCCGCCGGCGTTGTCCAAGCGTTCGGCATTGATCGCAATGTGCTCTGCCTGGGTGGTACTGCCGGCGCCCAGCACCAGCTCGCCGCCGTCAAGCATCAGCGACGACTGGCTGAGAATCCGCCCGGCTGCGCCCTGCAACGCATCGGCACGGATCTGCAGCGAGCCGCTGCCGGCGTGCTCGATTGCACCGCTGCGGTTGTCCAGCCGCGCCGCCTGCAGCAGCACGTCGCCCGTGCCGGCCAGGCGGCCGCCGTTGCTGTTGTCCAGCAGTTCGCGGGCCTGCACCTGCAACAGACCGTTCCCCGCCGCAAGCACCTTGCCGCCCTGGTTGAGCAGGCTGCCGACGTGCAGCTGCAACTGGCCATTGCCAGAGATCGCACCGGCGCCGTTGTCCAGTGCGTCGCGCACGGTCAGTGTCGCGCCCTGGCTACCGGCCGACTGCAGCGTGCCCTTCTGGTTGTCGATGCGGCCCGCATCGATGCGCAGGCCCGCGTTGCCAAGCACCTGCCCGCCCTGGTTGTCGAAGGTGCCACGTACATCCAGCGCCAACTCGGAATTGCCGAGCGACACGATGTGGCCACCGGCGTTGCGCAGGCCGTCGGCCTGGATCTGCACGCTCTGCGCCGAGGTGGTGCCGCCACTCACATCCAGCTGGCCACCGGTCAGCGACAGGTCACCGTTGCTGAGCAGGCGGCCCTCGCTGCCACGCAGCGTATCGGCGTGTACACGCAACGCGCCGTTGCCGGCCTGCTGCAGCAGGCCCTTGCTGTTGTCCAGCGTCCCCGCCGAGACGGTCAGCTCGCCATTGCCGGCCACGGTGCCACCAGCACTGTTGTCCAGCGTACCGGCGCGCAGCATGCTGCCCTGGTTGCCCAGCGACAGCAGGCTGCCGCCGCGGTTGTCCAGCGTGCCGGCGACGATCTGGAACTGCGCTGCAGTGAGCGTGCCATTGCGCACGTCCGCATTGCCCACCGTCCAGTCCAGGCGACCGAGCGTGCTCAGGCGACCGCCGGCACCGGTCCAGTCGCCCGTGGTCAGCAACAGGCCGCCGTTACCGGCATGCTCGATGCGGCCACCGGCGTTGAAGACCCGACCTGCCCCCAGCGTCAGGCGCTCGGCATTGGTCGCCAGCAGGCCGCCCTCGTTGTTGAACGCGCCTTGCACTGTCCATGCCGACTCGGCACTGCCGGCATGGCGCAGCTCGCCTGCCCGGTTGTCCAGCGACTGTGTCTGCAGCTGCAGCGCACCGGCCACACTCAGCGCGCCCTTCTGGTTGGACAGCGCCCCCAGCTGCAGCGCAGCGTCACCGTGCACCTGCAGTGTGCCGCCATCGTTGTTCAGATCGCCCGTGGCGCGCAGCGAGGCCACACCAAGGCGGCCTCCGTTGTTGTCCAGACCATTGCCCGCAACCAGCGAAACACGACCGCCGTTGCTGATGCTGCCGCCGTCGTTGTCGAGCGTGCCGGCAATGTCCAGCACACCGGCGGCCAACGGAACAGCCGGCGTCACCGGCGTACCGCCGCCAGTGCCGGTACCCGGTGTACCCGGGGTACCCGTGCCGGGCGTGCCGGTTCCGGGTGCACCGGTACCTGGCGTTCCGCCGCTTCCCGGCGAGGTGCCACTGGGGGTACCGCCGGAGCCGCCCGACGCCACCGCATCCAGCGCACCGATCAGGCCTTCGCTGCGATTGCTCACGCTGCCTGCTGTGAGGCTCAACGCCTGCACGCCGGTCTGCTCGATGGCACCGCCACGGTTGCGCAGGGCCTGTGCCTGCAGCTGCAGGCGCTGTGCATTGAGCTTGCCGCCGCTGTTGTCCAGCGTGCCACCGGAGGTGATCGCAGCTTCATGCGTGGCAGCGATGGTGCCGGCATTGGCCAGATCGCCGCTCGCCTGCACGCGCACGTTCTGCAGTGACTGCAGCGCGCCGGTGTTCTCCAGCCGGCCATCCACCGTGACCACGAGTTCGCCGGCCTGGGCACCGATGCTGCCGGCATTGCGCACGCCCACGCCGTGTTCATTGCCGACCAGCCAGATCTTGTTGGCGAACATGCCACCCAGCGCGCCCACGTCCAGCGCAAAGGTCGGCGCTTCGCCGCTGGCCGTCGCAGCGTTGACCTGGCTGTGGTCGGCACTGACCACGTTGTTGCCGAGGGTCGCCTGCAGCTGGTTGGCCCAGATGCCGGCGTTGACCTTCAGCGATCGGGTGATCAGGTCGGTGTAGTCGGCGCGGCTGGCATCAAGGCCATCGCCGTTGACCTCGATTGCCCCACCACTGACCCGATAACCTTCCAGCGAACCGCTGCCGCTGAACACCGGCGTGCCGGTGGTGAGCGTGACGCGGCTGGCATTGAGGAAACCGCCACCGTTGACCTGGATGCCGGCAGGATTGGCGATGATCACCTCGGCGCGCTGTCCGGCCACTTCCACGTAGCCATTGAGCCGGCTGGCCGGGCCGTTGACCTCGTTGAGGATGACCCGGGCGCTGCCGGTGGCGAGCCACGGATTGCCCTGCACCCAGCCACCCAGCTGCGTCTGCACCTGGCCACGCGCGTTGTTGAGGATCACGCCCTCGCGGCCGACATCGAACTGCGAGTAACGGTTGCGCGAAACACCACCGGCCGATGGCGTGGTGATGTTGACCATCGGCACACCGTTCGGCGCGGTGACCACGGTGGGGCGCTCACGGCCGGGCGCGTTGGGATCGGACACGATGTGGCCGACCGATTGCGCTGCAGCCACGGGCGCCAGGCTGACCCATCCCAACGCGCACATCAGCGCGAAGCCGAGCGGCGACACGGCTGCCGTCTGCCGGCCGGCGACCTGGCCGACCAGGCCGCCACCGCCTTTCACCAGTTCCGAAGCGACCTGCCACACGCGCAGCGCGCGGTTGAAAACCAGGCGATAGATGCTGTTCATTTCACGAATCCTTGTGCCAGATCAGTAGCGCCACGCCAGGCTGAAGCCGAAGGTGGTGTAGTCAGTCGGGAAGTTGGAGGGCTTGTGCAGGGCCGAGCCCACGAAACCGTCCCAGGAAAGCTGCTGCCAGCCGCCGCGCAGGCCCAATGCCATGCCGGCCAGATCCCGGCCGGATTGCCATTGCGCCGATGGCCCGCCGATGCGGCCGTAGTCGGCGGCGACGTAGAACTCCTGGCCGCCGCCGATACCCAGCGACAGATCGTTGCGCAGTGACCAGCCACGCTCGCCGCTGAGCGAGCTTTCGCCATCGAAGCCACGCACCGTGTAGCGGCCGCCGATCGCAAAGCGATCCTGTGGCGACAATGGTGTGCGGTTCCACTGCGCGCGCCAGGCAGCGGTGTAGCGCAGGCGCTGCTTGCCCAGCTGGAACGGCACGCTGAACTGCGCGTCAGCCGTGATCAGCTTCATCCGCGAGGTGCCTTCCAACGGCAGTCTTGGATCCCACGCCCGGGCCATCTCTTCCGGGGAGCGCAGTGCATGGAAGGCACCGGTGCCGCGCCGGTATGCCAGCGTGGCATCAAGCGTGGCCGCACCGATGAACTGCTTGTGGGTCAGGCCGAGCTCCCAGCCCGAGGTACGGCGACGCTGCACCTCGATCTCGGTATCGTCGATGTAGTTCTTCGACGTGCGCTGCCAGCCGCGGCCGTAGATGCCCAGCTTGGTCTTGGCATTGCGCAGCAGCAGGCGATCCACGCGTGCCTCGGCGTTGCCGCTGCGGCCGCTGTAGTCATAGCTTTCGTACGCGCCCACCACGGTCTGGCTGTAGTCGTAGGCACTGGCCGTGGCGCCGAACAGCCAGTAGCCGTAGGGCACGTCGTAGTGCGCGGTCCAGCTGTTGGTGTCCTTGCCTTTGCCATTGAACACGCCGCGCCCCGCGCTGACGTAGAACAGCTCGTTCAGGCCCAGCGGGTTGTCCAACGACAGCGTGGCGTTGGCCTGCAGCTTGCCGGTGCCCTGGCTGCCTGCATCGTCCAGGGTCAGGCTGGCACGCACCGGCGAACGCTGTTTCCAGTCGATGTTCAGGTCGCTCTGCCCGGGCGCGGCGCCTTCGCCGTCTGCAGGTGCGATCTTGATGTCAGCAGTGACGGTGGGCACGCGCTGCAGGTTCTCCAGCCCCTGCTCGATGTCGCGCAGGTTCAACAGGCCGCCACTGCGGATCGGCAGCGCATTGGCGATGGCCGGATGCCGCCCATCCGCCTCGGTGAACACCGCCTCGCGGAATCGCCCGGGCACCACCGACAGTGTCAGCGTGCCGGTATTCAGATCCTGCGGTGCCGACAGCACGCGGGTGGTGACATAGCCACGCGCGATGATCGCGTTCTGCACGCGCTTCATCACCACGTTGATGCCTTCAGTGCCCAGGCAGCGGCCGCTGGCGGGATCTTCGCGTGGATCGGCTGCGGCCAATGCCCACTGGAAGTCCTTGGCACCCTCGCCGTCCAGCACGATGCGATCAATGCGCACGCAGGGCTGCTCCTGCGTCGGCAGGCGCTCCCCCTGTTCACCCTGGCTGCTCTCCAGGCGTACATCGGGCCGGCTTCCCTGCTGCTCGCGCAGCACGCGTTCTCGTTCCTGCTGGCGCAGCAGCTCCTGCGCGCCCGGGTCACCCACCTGCTGGGCAGCAACACTGAAGGCCATGCCCAGAAGCACCAACCCTCCACCACTGCGGCGCGCACCGCGCACAGACATCTTCCTTGCTTGCACAATCAATTCCACGTGTTGATGCCACGCGTCAGCGGTCCTGCTCCCGGAAAGGAGAAGGGCCAACCCGATGGCTTGAATCGAGGTTCGCCGGGGGTATGCAACGGCATGCCACCGCGCCCGACGCGAAGTGGCGCATAGGCTATCGGCCGCCCGAAGGATTTCTATAGGGAAATTTTCAAATGCCCAGGACTACGGGACAGAACACCGCAGGCAGAGATCCAGAGTATGCGTGGGCGCGCGCCACGTCGCAAAGCAACGGCGTTCAGCACAACGCCTTTCGCCGGCCCACGCTACAGTCGGCGCATGACCGTATTCCTGCAGATCAATGGCACCGCCATTGTTGATATCCCCAGCCTCTATGCGGAGATCAACCGGGTATTCATGGCCGGCGAAGCCTGGCAGCTCGGGCCCAGTCTCGATGGGCTGGACGATCTGCTGTACGGCGGTTATGGCGCGCTGGCCGGGCACGAAACCGCCACGCTGGTCTGGCGCGACATCGACCGCAGCCGAGAGGCACTGGGATTGGAGGCCACGCGCGCGTGGCTGGAAGACAAGCTGCGGCAGCCGAGTACGTTCAATGCCGAAACCATCGGCCGCCAGCTGGACGCCCTGCAACGTGGCGAGGGGCAGACCTACTTCGACATCGTGATGGAGATCTTCGCCAGCCACCCGAACGTTGCACTGGTGTGCGCCTGAAGTGGCGCCCCCCTGCGGCATCCCGCCTGCGGAACACGCCAACCGTTACAGCGCGACCGGTTGTGGTAGTACATGTCAAACGACCGATTCAGACGCCATCGCAGTCACTACCGGCCTTGGCGAGCCTGACCACGTCACGCAGGGAACTCTGGATGTCCGCGACTGAGCTACAGATGTTTTCAGGCGCCACGTCGAATTTCGCCCCGCCCGCCCGACGCTTGAAAGCAGCAAGTTCGGAGAGGCATTGACCTGCCAGCTTCCTGGCATCCAGCCTCGACGCAGCCTGAACCATTGAATTGCCCTGCGCGGCGACGTAGCACTTGTAGTCTTCGGAGAGCGCTCCGTCCATACGGAAGCGGGACAGTTCAACCAAGTTCCGAGGGGCAGCCGGACTCCTACTGCCCCCTATCAAGGCAAGACCAAGCTCAGCACCGTCAGCTCCTACACAGGCATATGGCGTCTGAGAGCACAGTGACTTGCTCTCGGAACTCTTGTGCACTACCAGCGAGGCAAGAATAGAGTGTTCGGCCATCTCCATGTCTGCCGCGAGTCTCTCTGCCAGCGGCCGGGCGGACACCGAGGAGCCATATAGAACACAAAGGACGAAGCACGAAATCAGCACAGTGGTTTTCATCGGCTCACCAGAATCTTGGGGGAAGACGCGTAAACTGATCCATCACCTGCAGAGTACTCCCTGGCTCATCGTCGATTAGCTCATTGAGCTTTTTCAGGTCCGCGGCAGCACCTGTCACGCACCCCTCGGAACAGAAGTGCGGGCCCAGCGACGGACCAAAGGCGTTTGCACAGCTGTGCGACCTTATCAGGGATCGGCCAAAGGTATTGGTTTCTGGAGCAGGCTCCAAAGCTCGGCCATTGGGCTTGCTGGTCCAGGTACTTGTCCAGTTCCATTTACCTGTCGGAATAGGGCCACGTCCTTGGAGGCTTGTACAAGCCGGGTTGTTCTTGCACTGCATCCCGCCCCCATTGTTTCCAGAGGCAACCCTGATCGAAAGGTATTGCTTTCCTTCTGTCGACGGGAAGCACTCCATTCGCTCATCCCGGATCGAGTAATAGCAGCTAGCTAGACCAAATCTGTCACTAAGCTGGATGGGCGAATTCTCGGCGTATCCGTAGGTTCCAATGCCACCCGCAATTCCGATGGGATCGCTCTGCACATAGCGTCCAGCAGACGGATCGTAGTCACGATAGTAGTTCTGGTTGAGACCAGAAACACCTTCATAGAGCTGCCCAGGGAAGCGCATCGCAAACTCAAACAGACTGCCGTCCTGGTCAGGATCCTCATTTGGGGCCGTTGCACCGAACGCCTCCCCCTTCATATCCCAACTCCAAACCGCCACGTCACGGGCTGGGTCAACGACAACGCGAGGGGTACCCAGATGATCCGGCTGGACATAGTAAAGGGCACTCTCGCTCAGCAATCCGACGGGAAGGTCGTCCAACCAGATCACCTGCTGACGCGCTACGCCTCCCTGACCGTATTCCCCCAACCACTGCCCACGCTCGTCATAGAGACTCAGGACCAAATTCCCTCCGATCTTCCGGATGACCTGCTGGCCAAGATCGTTGTAATGGTATTCCGCAGCAACCGTGCCGTTTCGCTTCACCGCACTCAAGCGCCCCATTGCGTTGTAAGCAAACTCGCGCTCCACGCCTTGGATCGAAAGCGTGTTGCCGGCCGTATCGTAGGCACGCGACACGCCCGCAACGCTTTGCAAGCGGTGACTGTCCGACGGATAGACGTAAGCTTGGTCAGCTCCATTGACCTTCGCAGACGTGCGATTGCCTGTGGCGTCGTAGGAGTAGCTGTCGATGATCGAGCCAGTCGCCGCATCCTTGAAAGCAGTCAATCGGCTCAAGGCGTCGTAGGTCAGCGATACAGACGTTGCCCCAGTCCCACCGGCGGTGAGGCCGATCAACTCGCCCACGGCACTGAATGAGAAGGCTGCATTCAGCGCACCCGAGCCACTGCCGTTCAACGCCGACGGACGGTAGTCCTGGTCAACGTCTCGCGACAGCGTACGCCCGTTGCCGTAGATCCAGCCCGCAGAGGGGCCAAAGGGATGGCGCTTTGCACTGGAAAGCAACACGACACGAGCAGCACCCGGTCGAGTCACGCCGATCTCGGTGACGGTGCCGGCTGCATCCCGCTTGTAGTCCGCCACCGTTCCGTCAGGATAGGTGACAGAACGAAGTCGGCCAGCATTGGTATAGGCATAGCTGACGCCTACACTCTGCCCCGATGACGTCTGCACCTTGCGCGTCACATTGCCGGAGCGATCGTAGCAATACTGGGTTTTAGCGCCGTCATCCTGCATGGATGAGAGCCGCCCGATTGCAAACGACTCACCAGGTGAGCATATGTTCTCGACTTGGTCATACACGTATGACGCAACAATTGCTTGGTCCCCATAAACCTTGCGCACCACGCGCCCCAGGGCATCGTATGTGTAGCTGCTAGCCGTGCCATTGGCGTCAACCTGCTTCGTCTGCTGCCCTGCACTGTTATAGCTGGCAGTGGTCGCGCCCGTGTCGGGGCTCTGGCGGCTCAACAAATCACCAAGCCCCGAGTAGCCGTAGGTAGTCGCCAAGCCCTTGGGATCAATAACCGAGGTGGTCCTGCCCTCTGCGTCATACTCGTATCGCGTCTCGACCGCCAACCCGGAAACGTCCTGAAGCACCCTGCTGGGCCTTCCATAGGGATCGTAATCAAACTGCGTCTTGCGCTTCAGGGCATCCGTGATGAGCTGGACGTTGTTCGCCAGGTCATATGTAAAGTCGGTTGAATTCCCCGCTGCCGTCTTCTGAGACACCAGCTGCCCCAGCTTGTTGTAAACGCGAGAGAGCGAACGCTTCAGTCCACCACCTGCGTCGAACACCTCCTCTTTGGTGCGATTGCCTGCCACATCGAGGGTATAGCGGATGTTGTTCCCGGCCCCGTCATTGATCTGAACGACACGGTGCGCATCATCGTAGGTGTAGCTGAGGGATACTCCATCGGGGTCAACAATCGATGCGACGTTGCCTGTCGGATCGTAGGACAAGGTGGTCACTCGATCGCTGGTAGACGCAGCTCCGTCCACGCTGTTCCGCTCGGTTATCGAGGTGAGCTTGCCTCGACTGGAATAGCCAAAATCATGGATTGTGCCCGTCGTTTCCCGAACGCGCGTGACACGTCCGTTGCGGTCGTAGGCCAGCCGTGTCGTCACTTGACCTACAGCATTGGTCTCGGACTGAAGGTCACCAGCACGGTGGCAGGAGCCCCCTAGAACTCCGCAACCCGACTCATCCGCGGTGAGGTAGTAGCTGTACTTGGTAACGTCCTGAACATCAGACTGCGGCCCGTCTTCGGTAAGGACAAGACCGACTTGCGGGCATTGGGTGGCATCCACCGCCGAGCAGTAGGCGGTGGTCCATTGACGAACCCCAGCTGGTGCATTGGTCGCAGCTCCGCACGCATACCCGACCGCAGCCGGAATGGCAGGATCCACCTCGCACCGCGCGACCTCCAGGCCCAACGCGTTGTACTTCCATGAACTGCTGGAAACGGCGACGCCCGCAGAGTTTTTGACCACCCGGCTCAGGGGCAAACGCAGTGCGCCGTCCCACGTGGTCGTCGTGGTGCGCTGCTGCGGGGTATCGGCGGCGTCAACCTGTTCGGCCAGCAGCCCGTCTGCCGTGTACGTCGTCCTTGTAGTGATTCCCTTGAAATCCTTGACCGACGCCGGGTAGCCGTTCGCGTCATAGGTCATGGCCTTGTAGGGCTGATTGCACTGGGTGCCGCAAGCCGCAGAGCCGCCTGACGGCATGATCCGCCCCTTCCCAGTGTCCACAAAGCCATAGTTTGACGTTGCGCCCAGCGGCCCCTTGACCGTTACCGGCATGACGCCTTTCATGATGTAGGCGGCGTAGTCAATGGTGGTCGCGTCTACCCCACCCGCGAATTCGGCGTAGTAGGCGCGGTGGCCTGCGTTGTACTTGATCGTCTCGTAGCGGATGCCCTTCTCGTCCACGATACCCGTAAGGAACGACGTGCCGGCCACGGTTGGGCTGTTGGCCGGCTCGTTGTAGACATAGCCATTGCTCGTGCCATCCGGATAAGCAACCGATGCAAGCTGCCCTGCCGTGGTGTAGCTGAATGTCTGGGACGCACCATCCGGCAATGTCACCTTGCTCAGGCGAGAAGCGGCGTCGTAGGAGAAACCCATGGTGCGACCGCGTTCGTCGGTTACCGCTAGCAGCAATCCGGGTGCCGGTGCAATTTCCGACGGCGTGGCGGCGTCTGAATGCTGAAGGGACAGCAGCTTTTTGCCTGCGGAGACGAAGACTTCTTTCAAAAGCCCTGCCGCGTCATAGATTTCGGTCTGGCGATTGGCTGCCAACTGCAGCGCGTAGCCCACACCATCTGGGCCGGCCACCATCACGTCAGCCACGTCAGGATCCGACGACCATCCACCGCTGACCTTGGTGAACAACTCCGAGCTGCCGTCAGGCCGCAATGCCCTCAGGTAGGTGGGCTCGCCAGCCACGCCGGTATTAGACTCGAACAACTCCAAGCGCCTATCGAACAAGTGACGCCACTGAGGCCCCAAGGAAGATCCTGGCGCACGCGGGGAACTGTTGTAGAAGCGACGGAACGTCAGTCCAGAAGGGGACTCGTAATCGGTTTCCTGCCGGTAGAAGTTACCGGTCGCCGTGTTGATCGGGTCGCCCTCGAAGGGACTGCCTGGGTCGCGGGCATTGGCTGCGGCAGCGCTGTTCCTCGCGCCTCGGGCACCTGTTCCGTCCGTGGCTGAGCCAAGCCCGGCCGAGCACCGCTTTTGGCAGCCCCCAAAGTTCTTCTGGGGCTGCCCAATGCTGATCTCGGAGGCGAAAACGCTGTCGCTGGCCTTGCCATTCACGTAGATGCGCGCCGCCCAGCCGTCGTTTCCGTAGCGAACCGTGACAACAGGCGGCTTGGTGCACTTCGGGTCCTGTTGGCAGGGAGCCTGGATTTTCCCCACCAAGAAATTCACCGCGGCACCAACGCTATCAAACGACCCAACCCCGCGGAACGACTGAACCTTGTAGGGAGGACCGTAGTAGGTCGCTGCACTTGCGGTCGATAGCCCCCCCAATGCCAAGCATAAAGAGACGATCACGGCAGCCTTGTGGCTGCGTAGAGGCATGGCTGACGCCATTGGTGCACACTCCATGTGAACAGCGGTTGGCAAATCCGGCCAAGGGGCTGTGTCCGACATCAATCCCTAATGCGCGGAACGAACATCCCCCTATCACTGGGGGCCTGCACATCCTAGAACAGCCGAATGACGGTTTTTGTGCAGGAGCACACGCTTTTCGGACAGCAACGAGACAGCGACGCGCCTCCGAAAAGGAACAACTAACCACACCGCGCTAGGTCGCGTTCGGATCCAAGTGCTTCTTGATGAGATTGAGGACCCCAATGTGACGCTCTGCGGGCAATCGGGCCAGAAGAAGAATGACTTCGGCCAGCACATCCGAACTGCCATGGAAGTAAACCGGTGGCACGCCCACGCCTCACTGAGCATCGACAGGGTCTCATGGTCAGGCTCGCGCTCTCCGCGCTCATAGCGAGATAGACGGAAAGCCAGTTGGCGCTCCCTGGTTGCCGTCCAAGACGCGGTAAGGCTTTCCGGGGTCTGCGGGTGGTCGAGGGGCGATGCCCCCCCCTGCTTGCCGTCGAGCGGGCTCTTGGCCACGCTCAGTTCGCAGATTTGGCGGCAGGTCAGCTTAAACTTGGTGCCTCGCTGGCGCGGGGCATCTGCCTGCGCCGCAACAACCGTATCCATGGTCGATCCGCCGTGTATCCGTCGCAACATCGATTTGATGCTCTTTGAGTGACCGCCGCAACCGTGGCGCAACGAAGAACCCCGTTACTCGCCGTCAGTGACCTGGATCGATCGCTACAAACGTAGGAAGCTCAATTGCAAACCACTGATTCAAAAGCGAAACCGTCTGCATCCAAGGCCAGTGCAGAGCACACGCCCCTCATGAAGCAGTTCTTCGCAGCCAAGTCCGACTACCCGGACCTGCTGCTGTTCTTCCGCATGGGCGACTTCTACGAGCTGTTCTACGACGACGCGCGCAAGGCCGCGCGCCTGCTCGACATCACCCTGACCCAGCGCGGCAGCTCCGGTGGTGCACCGATTCCGATGGCCGGCGTGCCGGTGCACGCCTACGAGGGCTACCTGGCACGACTGGTCGCGCTGGGCGAATCGGTGGCGATCTGTGAACAGATCGGCGACCCGGCACTGGCCAAGGGGCTGGTCGAACGCAAGGTGGTGCGCATCGTCACCCCCGGCACGGTCACCGACGAAGCGCTGCTGGACGAGCGTCGCGACACCCTGCTGATGGCCCTGTCGCGCAACAAGAGCGGCTATGGCCTGGCCTGGGCCGACCTGGCCGGCGGCCGTTTCCTGGTCAACGAAGTGGACACCGATGACGCGCTGGAAGCCGAACTCGCGCGCTTGGAGCCGGCCGAACTGCTGGTGCCGGATGAGGAGAACTGGCCGGAGTTCCTGCGCCAGCGCAGCGGCGTGCGTCGCCGCGCACCATGGCTGTTCGACGCCGACAGTGGTCGCCGCCAGCTGCTGAACTTCTTCAAGCTGCATGACCTGAGCGGCTTCGGCATCGACGACAAGCCGCGCGCCACGGCCGCTGCCGGCGCCCTGCTCGGCTATGTCGAGGAAACCCAGAAGCAGCGCCTGCCGCACCTTACGTCCATCTCGATGGAAACCGCCGGCGAAGCGATCGCAATGAACGCGGCAACGCGGCGTCATCTGGAGCTGGACACCCGTATCGACGGCGATACCCGCAATACCCTGCTCGGCGTGCTCGACAGCACGGTGACGCCGATGGGCGGCCGCCTGCTGCGCCGCTGGCTGCATCGGCCGCTGCGCCTGCGCGAGGTGCTGGTGCAGCGCCACCACGCGGTGGAAACACTGATCGACCGTGGCGCGGACGCAGATATCCGCGAACAGTTCCGCCGCCTCGGCGACCTTGAACGCATCCTCACCCGCGTTGCCCTGCGCTCGGCACGGCCGCGCGACTTCTCCACCCTGCGCGATGGCCTCGGCCTGCTGCCGGCCGTACGCGAGGTGCTGGCACCGCTGGATTCACCGCGCCTGCAGACCCTGCACGCCGCGCTCGGCGAACACGACGAATGCGCCCACCTGCTGGCCAGCGCGATCGCCGACATGCCGCCGCTCAAGCTCAGCGACGGTGGCGTGCTGGCCGATGGCTTCGACGCCGAGCTGGATGAGCTGCGCCGACTGTCGACCCACGCCGACCAGTTCCTGGTCGACCTGGAGCAGCGCGAGCGCGAGAGCAGCGGCATCGCCACCCTGAAGGTCGGCTACAACCGTGTACATGGCTACTACATCGAAATCAGCAAGGGCCAGTCCGACCGTGCGCCGGTGCACTACACCCGCCGGCAGACACTGACCAACGCCGAGCGCTACATCACCGAAGAACTGAAGGCGTTCGAAGACAAGGTGCTGTCCGCCCGCGACCGTTCGCTGTCGCGCGAGAAGTACCTGTACGAGCAGCTGCTGGACACGCTGGGCACCCAGCTGGAGCCGCTCAAGCAGTGTGCTGCCGCACTCAGCGAACTGGACGTGCTGGCCGCCTTCGCCGAACGTGCGCAGGCGCTGGACTGGGCGCGCCCGGAACTGCAGGCCGAGCCGTGCCTGAAGATCGAGCGCGGCCGCCATCCGGTAGTGGAAGCGGTGCGTGACCAGCCGTTCGAGCCCAACGACCTGGACCTGCACCCGGACCGTCGCATGCTGGTCATCACCGGCCCGAACATGGGCGGTAAATCGACCTACATGCGGCAGAACGCGCTGATCGTGCTGCTGGCCCACATCGGCAGCTTCGTGCCGGCCAGCCGTGCGCTGATCGGCCCGATCGACCGCATCCTGACCCGCATCGGCGCAGGCGACGACCTTGCCCGCGGGCAGTCGACCTTCATGGTCGAGATGGCCGAAACCAGCTACATCCTGCATCACGCCACCGCGCATTCACTGGTGCTGATGGACGAGATCGGCCGCGGCACGTCCACCTACGACGGCCTGGCCCTGGCCGACGCGGTAGCGCGCCACCTCGCCTACGAAAACCGCTGTTACACGCTGTTTGCGACCCATTACTTCGAACTGACCGCGTTGGCGGACGAACAGCACGAGGGCGGCCGCAGCGGCATCGCCAACGTGCATCTGGATGCCGTCGAGCACGGCGAAGCACTGGTGTTCATGCATGCAGTGAAGGACGGTCCGGCCAACCGCAGCTTCGGCCTGCAGGTGGCCGCCTTGGCCGGCCTGCCGCGTGCCACCGTGGCACAGGCGCGCCGACGCCTGGCCGAGCTGGAACAACGCGGTGGCGAAAGCCATGCCGCCGAACTCGCCCCGCAGGCGCTGGATGCCCCGCAGCAGTTCGGGCTGTTTGCCGCCCCCCCGAACAAGGCGCAGGAGGCGCTGGCCGCGATCGACCCGGACGAGCTGACCCCGAAGCAGGCACTGGAAGCGCTGTACCGGTTGAAGGCGCTGCTGTAAGGCAGGCCGCAGGTTCCGCCGGCCCTGCCCGGCGGACGCCCGCCATGAAGCCTTCGCATTGCCGTCGTGTACACGGCGTTATGCTCGGGCGGTTCGTCCTTCACAGACCGGAGACCGCCATGAACACCGAATCCCTTGCTGCATCCCTCTTCCAGCAGCTGCAGCAGGGCCAAGGCCTGCAGCAGGTCTCGCAGCAGCTCGGCCTGGACAGCAGCCAAGCTACCCAGGCCGTCGGCAGCGCGCTGCCGCTGCTGCTCGGCGCGATGGGCCAGAACGCCAGCGAGCCGCAGGGTGCGCAGTCCCTCCTCAATGCCCTGCAGCGCGACCACCTTGGTTCGGGCGGCGGTGGCGGTGCTGGCGGCGGTTTCGACATCGGCAGCATCCTCGGCGCGGTGATGGGCGGTGGCGGCGGCAACGCCACCAACGGTGCCGGCATCCTCGGCCACGTGTTCGGTGGGCAGACCTCACAGGCGGCCGAAGTGCTGGGCCAGAAGACCGGCCTGGACAGCGGCAGGTCCAGCCAGCTGCTGGCGATCCTGGCCCCCATCGTCATGTCGTTCCTGGCCCAGCGGTTTGCCCAGAGCGGCAACGCCGGCCAGCTCAGCCAGGCCCTGGGTCAGGAAGCACAGCAATCCGGCGGCGGCATCGGCAGCCTGCTCGGCGGTGCGCTCGATCAGGACGGCGATGGCCAGTTCGGCGCCAGCGATCTGTTCAAGCTCGGCGCGGGCCTGCTCAAGCGCTGATCGCGCACAACGATGCAAGCGCCGCCAGCCATAGGCAGCCACTATCGCATCGGTTGAATCAATCGAATTTACCCATCATTAGGCGATGCCTATGGTGGGTAAGCGATCTGATTCCCTCATTCGCCAGCCCACAGGTAGAGACCCATGAAAAGCGAAGCGAAGTGCCCGTTCAACCATGCCGTCGTCGGTGATGCGACGACCAACCGCGACTGGTGGCCGAACCAGCTGCGCGTGGATCTGCTCAACCAGCACTCCACACGCTCCAATCCCCTTGATGCGGGCTTCGACTACGCCAAGGCCTTCAACGGGCTGGACTACAGCGCCCTGAAGGCCGACCTGAAGGCGTTGATGACCGACTCGCAGGACTGGTGGCCAGCCGACTTCGGCCACTACGGCGGCCTGTTCATCCGCATGGCCTGGCACAGCGCCGGCACCTACCGCATCGATGACGGCCGTGGTGGCGGTGGTCGTGGCCAGCAACGCTTCGCTCCGCTCAACAGCTGGCCGGACAACGTCAGCCTGGACAAGGCGCGGCGCCTGCTGTGGCCGATCAAGCAGAAATATGGCCAAGCCATTTCCTGGGCCGACCTGCTGATCCTGACCGGCAACGTCGCACTGGAGTCGATGGGCTTCAAGACGCTCGGCTTTGCCGGCGGCCGTCCCGATACCTGGGAGCCGGACCAGGACGTGTACTGGGGCCGCGAGACCACCTGGCTCGGTGGCGACGTGCGTTACAAGCACGGCTCGGAGGGCGTACAAGAGGACCACGGCGTGCTGGTGTCCGATGACGACGCTGATGGCGATGTGCACTCGCGCAAACTGGAAAACCCGCTGGCCGCGGTACAGATGGGCCTGATCTATGTGAACCCGGAAGGCCCGGATGGCAATCCCGATCCGGTGCTGGCCGCGCATGACATCCGCGACACCTTCGGCCGCATGGCGATGGACGATGAGGAAACCGTCGCCCTGATCGCCGGTGGCCACAGTTTCGGCAAGACCCATGGTGCCGGCCCGGCCGACAATGTCGGCAAGGAACCGGAAGCAGCGGGTCTGGAAAGCCAGGGTCTGGGCTGGGCCAACAGCTTCGGCAGTGGCAAGGGCGGCGACACCATCACCAGCGGCCTGGAAGTCACCTGGACCCGCACCCCCGCGCAGTGGAGCCACGATTTCTTCGAGATCCTGTTCGGCAACGAATGGGAGCTGAGCAAGAGCCCGGCCGGCGCGCACCAGTGGGTCGCCAAGAATGCGGACGCAGTGATTCCCGATGCGCACGATCCGTCGAAGAAGCACCGCCCGACCATGCTGACCACCGACCTGTCGCTGCGCATGGACCCGGCCTACGAAAAGATCTCGCGGAAATTCCTTGCTGATCCGCAGGCCTTCGCCGATGCCTTCGCCCGCGCCTGGTTCAAGCTGACCCATCGCGACATGGGCCCACGTGCGCGCTATCTCGGCCCCGAGATTCCGGCCGAGGAATTCATCTGGCAGGACCCGGTGCCGGAAGCCAAGCACCCGTTGATCGACGCCAAGGACATCGCCGCGCTGAAGCAGAAGATCGCAGCGACCGGCCTGAGCGTGGCCGAGCTGGTGTCCACGGCGTGGGCCTCGGCCTCGACCTTCCGCGGTTCGGACAAGCGCGGTGGCGCCAATGGTGCACGCGTGCGCCTGGCACCGCAGAAGGACTGGGCGGTGAACCAGCCGCAGCAGCTGGCCAAGGTGCTGGCCGCGCTGGAAAAGGTCCAGGCCGAGTTCAACGGCGCGGGCAGCAAGCAGGTGTCGCTGGCCGACCTGATCGTGCTGGCCGGTGGCGTCGGCATCGAGCAGGCAGCGAAGGCCGGCGGCCATGACCTGAGCGTGCCGTTCACTCCGGGCCGCACCGATGCCAGCCAGGAACAGACCGACGTCGAATCGTTCGCGGTGCTGGAACCGGCTGCCGATGGTTTCCGCAACTACCTCAAGGGCGCTTACAGCGTGCCGGGTGAGGCGCTGCTGATCGACAAGGCTCAGCTGCTGACCCTCACCGCACCGGAAATGACCGCCCTGGTCGGTGGCCTGCGCGTGCTCGGCGCCAATGCTGACGGCGGCAGGCACGGCGTGTTCACCAGCCGTCCCGGCACGCTGAGCAACGACTTCTTCGTCAACCTCCTGGACATGGGCACCACCTGGAAGGCGACCGGTCGCGAAAGCTATGAAGGCCGCGGCCGCAGCGACGGCGCTGCGCGCTGGACCGGCACCCGTGCGGATCTCGTGTTCGGTTCCAACGCCGTGCTGCGCGCGTTGGCCGAGGTGTATGCCAGTGCCGATGGCGAGAAGAAGTTCGTGCAGGATTTCATCGCCGCCTGGACGCGGGTGATGGAGCTTGATCGCTACGACCTGCACGGTTGACCGGATATGGTAGTTGCCAACCTTGGTTGGCACATGGCACTGCGCCCACCAAGGTGGGCGACTACCCGACCCCGCTGCGGGGTCTTTACCCGGTAGATGCCGACCTTGGTCGGCACATGGCGCAACGCCCACCGAGGTGGGCGACTACCAGCGCCCGGGCGGCGCCGTCACAGGGCGTCGATATCACCCAATGCACGGATCAACCGGCGTGCGCGCTTGTCCGGCTTGTGCTCCGGTGCCTGGTAGCCATCACGCGCGGCAATGCGCAGCGCACGCTGTTCGGCACGGCGGGCCTTGGAGGCTTCGCTCTCGGCATACAACTGCTGCGCCACCGGCGCCGGACCGCGCTGGTCGCTCAGGCCCAGCACCTGGATCTCGAAGTGTTCTTCACCGCGATCGACCAGCAGCTGCTCTCCCACGCGTACTGCGCGCGAGGATTTCGGACGCTGCCCGGCCACGGATACCTTGCCGGTCTCGATCGCCTGTTTGGCCAGGCTGCGGGTCTTGAAGAAGCGGGCCGCCCACAACCAGATGTCCAGACGGACGCTGGGCGCCAACGGGGAAAGCTCGGACATCGGTGGGGACTACTCCGTTCGCTTGTTCAGGGGGCGCGGATTGTCGGGGTCGGTGCGGCAGCCGCTGCCCCCGATCAATGCCGGCGTGCCGGCCGCCAGGTCCTGGCGCTGGCTGCCGACCAGGCACTCGGGGCGGTCGGTCGGCCGCACCTGGGTATCGCCCAGCCGGTCACCCGACGAACATGCGGCCAGTGCCGCTGCGATCAAGGCCGCCACGATCATCCGCATCGCCTGTTGTGGTTGATGCATTGCCACATCCTGCAAACCGGCTTGATGCTAGTGTGCGCCTCCCGGGAATCGATCACCACTCCATGGCCAAAGCGCCGCTTGACCTGACCTCCGGCCCGATCGGCCGCAACCTGCTGCTGTTCGCGCTGCCGATCCTGGCAGGCAACATCGCGCAGTCGCTGAACGGCTCGGTGAATGCGGTATGGGTGGGGCGCTTCCTTGGCGAAGCGGCACTGACCGCGACCGCGAACGCCAACAACATCATGTTCTTCCTGATCGGTTCGGTGTTCGGCTTCGGCATGGCCTCGACCATCCTGATCGGCCAGGCCATCGGTGCGCGCGACATCGCCCAGGCACGACGCGTGGTCGGCACCAGCGCCACGTTCTTCATCGGCCTGTCGGTGATCATCGCCATCGCCGGCTGGTTCCTGGCCCACCCGCTGCTGGCGGCGATGGGCACGCCCGCCGCCTCGCTGCCGTTGGCCGAGGCCTATCTGCGCATCATCTTCCTGGCGATGCCAACGCTGTACGCCTTCGCCTTCCTCAGTGCGGCGCTGCGCGGTGCCGGCGATTCGCGCACGCCCTTCCGCTTCCTGCTGGTCTCGGTGGTGCTGGACATCGCCCTGAACCCGGTGCTGATCTTCGGCATGGGGCCGTTCCCGGAACTGGGCATCGCCGGCTCGGCGTGGGCCACGCTGGTGTCGCAGACGCTGTCGCTGGCCGGCCTGCTGCTGTACATGCGGCACAAGCGGCACACGCTGTGGCTGGGCCGCGCCGACATGCACCTGTTCAAGCTGGACATGACCATCCTGCGCGCGCTGGTGGTCAAGGGCGTGCCGATGGGCCTGCAGATGGTGCTGATCTCGCTGTCGGTGATCATGCTGATGACCATGGTCAACCAGTACGGTACCGACACCGGCGCAGCCTACGGTGCATCGCTGCAGCTGTGGAACTACGTGCAGATGCCGGCGATGGCGATCGGTGCGGCGTGTTCGTCGATGGCCGCGCAGAATGTCGGTGCGCAGCGCTGGGATCGCGTGCGCGGTACCGCACGCCAAGGCATCGCGTTCAACTTCCTGCTGACCGGCGCGTTGATCCTGCCGCTGGTGCTGCTGGACCAGTATTCGCTGGCCTTGTTCCTGCCGCAGGGCAGCGAGTCGCTGCAGATCGCGCGGCACCTGAACCACATCGTGATCGGTTCGTTCCTGTTCTTCGGCGTCAGCTTCGTGATCTCCGGCGTGGTGCGCTCCACCGGCGCGGTGCTGCCGCCGCTGCTGATCCTGGCCGCGTCGCTGTGGGGCGTGCGCGTGCCGTTCGCCGAATTCCTGCAGCCGTACTGGGGTGCCGATGCGATCTGGTGGAGTTTCCCGGCCGGCTCGCTGGTGTCGATGCTGCTGTCGCTGGCGTATTACCGCTGGGGTGGCTGGCGCAAGGCGAAGATGATCAGTACACCGGTGCATGCCGAAGAACTCGCCACGCCCTCGGAGATTCCCGCTTGTCCGCCTTCGCCGGTGGCCGACCCGGATGCGGCGTTGGAAACCATTCCACCGCGTTGAACACGCACCGGTCATGCACCGGTAGTGGGGGGGGGGGGGGGGGGGGGGGGGGGGGGGGGGGGGGGGGGGGGGGGGGGGGGGGGGGGGGGGGGGG
>NZ_JBYTEK010000037.1:0-7028 GCF_058783335.1 Stenotrophomonas sp. FW305-C-20-S1
CTCTTCTCTCCCCCCCCCCCCCTCCCCCCCCCCCCCCCCCCCCCCCCCCCCCCCCCCCCCCCCCCCCCCCCCCCACTACCAGAGGGCCCGGTTCGCGGTAGCGGCCAGGCTCAGTGCTCGTGCGCTGCCGGGGCGGCGGCGCCACCTTCCAGCTGGTCGAGGAAGTCCACCGCGCGGCGCAGGTGCGGGATCACGATCGAGCCGCCGACCACCAGGCCTACCGAGAAGGTCTCGAAGAACTCCTCACGGGTGACGCCGGCGTCCTTGCACTGGGCCACGTGGTAGCTGATGCAGTCGTCGCAGCGCAGCACCATCGAGGCCACTAGGCCCAGTAGTTCCTTGGTCTTCACGTCCAGCGCGCCGGCCTGGTAGGTCTGCGTATCCAGCGCGAAGAAGCGGCGCACCACCTGGTTCGGCTCGCCCAGGATGCGTTCATTCATGCGCTTGCGGAAGTCGGTGAACTCGGCGATCCGGTCCTTGCTGCCGTCGTCGGCCGCGCTCATGCCTGGCCCTGCCCGGCCAGCAGCGGCTCGAGCTTGCCTTCACGATGCAGGGCCATCATGTCGTCGTAGCCGCCCACGTGGACGTCGCCCACGAAGATCTGCGGGACGCTGGTGCGTCGGGTCTTGGCCATCATCTTCTCGCGCTCGACCGGGTCCAGGTCGATGCGGACCTCGGTCCATTGCTGGCCCTTGCTCTTGAGGAAGTTCTTGGCGGCCACGCAGTACGGGCAGACGGCGGTGGAATAGATGGTGATGGCGGGGGTAGCGCCGGCGGACTGGGCTGTCACGGGAAACTCCACGATGGATCGACGGTCCATATATGGTACCGGTGCGCTGGAATTTCCACGCCACGCCCGCAACACTGTGGATTGATTAACGAATGGTTGCCCCCTGCCCTGCCACGCTGGGCCGACCCTGCCCGAGGACCGACCGCTTGCGACCCCTGCTGCTCACCGCTGCCCTGACCCTGGCCCTGGCCGCCCCGCTGGCGCAGGCCCAGGAGAAGCTGCCGGACATCGGCTCCTCGGCGGGCGAACTGCTGACCCCGGCCCGGCAGGCCGAGTACGGCGCGATGATGCTGCGCGAACTGCGCAACTATGGCTACCTGCTGGACGATCCCCTGGTCAACGACTGGCTGCAGACCATGGGCACCCGCCTCGGATCCAACAGTGACCAGCCACGCCAGCCCTACACGTTCTTTGTGATGAAAGACCGCCAGATCAATGCCTTCGCCACCCTCGGCGGCTATATCGGCGTCAATGCCGGCCTGGTGCTGACGGCCGAGCGCGAGGACGAGGTGGCGGCGGTGCTGTCGCACGAAATCGCCCACGTCACCCAGCAGCACGTGCTGCGCGGGGTCGAGCGCGCCCAGCGCGACCAGATCCCGATCCTGCTGGGGATGCTGGCGGCGGTGGTTGCCGCCCAGGCCAGCAACAGTTCGTCCTCGGGCAACGCGACCATGGCCGCGATCAGCTCGGGCATGGGCCTGATGCAGCAACGGCAGATCGACTACACCCGCTCCAACGAATCGGAGGCCGACCGGCTGGGCATCCGCACGCTGTCGCGCAGCGGCTACGACGTGGATGCGATGGCCGGCTTCTTCGAACGCATGTCCTCGGCGATGCGCGGCAACGATGGCGGCTACAGCGTTCCCGACTTCCTGCGCACCCACCCGGTCAACACCACCCGCATCAGCGAGGCCAAGGCCCGCGCCGAACAGATGAAGAAGGACACGGTGCTGCTGACCACGCGCACGCCCAGCGGCGAGCGCAAGGAACGAGTGGATCCCGCCGACCCGACCCTGGGCGATCCGCTGCTGCGCGGCATCAACCCGCTGCTGCCCGGCAGCGTGCTGCGGGTTCCGATCGGCCAGCTCAGCCGCGGCGCCAGTGGCGATTTCAACTGGGCCCGTGAGCGCCTGCGCGTGCTCAGCGCCGACAGCCCGGCCGACCTGCAACGCGAGTACACCGATCTTGCGCGCAGGCAGAAGGACGGCCTGGATGACGCCCAGCGCTATGGCCAGGCGCTGGCCACGATGCGCGGTGGCCGCAGCGGTGCCAGCCAGGCCCGGCAGACCCTCACCGACCTGCTGAAGACCCACCCGGACAGCCTGTGGGTCGCCCTGGCCCTGGCCGAAGCGGAATCGCGCACCGGCCAATCCACCCAGGCCAATGCGCGCTTCGAGCAGCTGCTTCACGAACACCCCAACAGCCGGCCGGTGGCCCTGACCTACGCCGAGATCCTGAACGAGCAGGGAGGCCAGGCCGCGGGCCAGCGCGCGCAGGCGATGCTGCGTCCGCTGCTGTCGCAAAGCGGTAACGATCCGGTCTTCCAGCAGCGCTACGCCCGCGCCAGTGAACTGGCCGGCGACAGCGTTCGCGCCAGCGAGGCCTATGCCGAGGCGGCGTTCCTGGGCGGGCGCCCGGAACAGGCCCTGATGCAGCTGCAGGCACTCAAGCGCAACCCCGCGCTGGACTATGTCGGTCGGGCCCGGGTGGATGCGCGGATCGAGTCGATCACGCCCACCGTGCTCGAGCTGCGCCGGCAGGGCGTGCAGGACCCGGATCTGGACCGCCGCTGAGTGCGGCATGACCGGCAGATGGCAGCAATGCCAGATGCCGGCCAGGCAGTCACAAACATGTCATCAAACCGTAGTCTACTGGCACCACTCCAGTAACTGAGCCCTACGGTGCCCTCGTGCAGAAACGCATCCTGATCGTCGATGACGAGCCCGCGATCCGCGAAATGGTCGCTTTCGCCCTTCGCAAGGGCGATTACGAACCTGTCCACGCCGGTGACGCCCGCGAGGCCCAGACCGCCATCGCCGACCGCGTCCCCGACCTGATCCTGCTCGACTGGATGCTGCCCGGCACCAGCGGCCTGGACCTGGCCCGGCGCTGGCGCAAGGAAACCCTCACCCGCGAAGTGCCGATCATCATGCTGACCGCGCGCGGCGAAGAGAACGACCGCGTCGGTGGCCTCGAAGCCGGTGTCGACGACTACGTGGTCAAGCCGTTCTCGGCGCGCGAACTGCTGGCGCGTATCCGCGCGGTCATGCGCCGCGCCCGCGACGATGACGAGGACGGCAGCGTGGCGGTGGGTGCGATCCGCATCGACGGTGCCGCCCATCGCGTGTTCGCCAACGACCAGCCGGTGCCGATCGGCCCGACCGAGTACCGCCTGCTGCACTTCTTCATGACCCACCCCGAGCGCGTGTATACCCGCGCGCAGTTGCTGGACCACGTGTGGGGCGGCAGCGTGTATGTGGAAGAACGCACCATCGACGTGCATATCCGCCGCCTGCGCAAGACGCTGGAACCGTTCAACGCCGAGAACATGGTGCAGACCGTGCGCGGCGCCGGTTACCGCTTCTCCACCGCAACCTGAGCCTCGTCGTGCCGGCGCCGTGCACCCCACGGTGCCGGCGTCGGCAACTCTGCTATAACTTCCGGTTCACCTGCGTGAACCGCCGCAACCCACGACGAGACCGCAATGCCCCGCCACATCCGCTCTGCCTGGTTGAAGACACTGGCCACCGTGGCCACCGTGTTGCTGTTGGCCGGTCTGGTCGGTTGGTTCACTGGCCACCTGTGGCTGTGCATCGCGCTGGCGGCACTGGCGACGCTGGTCTGGCACTACTGGCGGCTGCGCCGCGTGCTGCGCCGGCTGACCGCGCGCCAGCGCTGGGACACCGCCGCCGAAGGCACCGGCGTCTGGAACGAGCTGGACCGCCTGCTGTACCGCAACCAAGTCGAGATGCGCGTACGCAAGCGGCGACTGCTGGACATGCTGCGCAGCTATCGCGCTGCAGCGGCCGCGCTGCCCGACGCCGTGGTGGTGCTGGACCGCAACAGCCAGCGCGTGCAGTGGTTCAACGAAGCGGCCACGGCCCTGCTCGGCCTGCATCATCCGGGCGACCTGGGTGAGGCCTTGGTCGAACGCCTGCAGCCGATGCCGCTGGCCCACTGGCTGGCCGGTGGCCGCAATGCCGAACCGATCCTGGACGTGCCCTCGCCGGTCGATCCTGCGATCCGCCTGAACCTGCGACTGATTCCCTATTCGTCCGACTACTGGCTGTTGATCGCCCGTGACGTCAGCAAGCTGCTGCGCCTGGAACAGGTACGCCGCGACTTCGTGGCCAACGTTTCACATGAGCTGCGCACCCCGCTCACCGTGGTCCACGGCTACCTGGACATGATGGACCCGGAGGACTTCCCGGGAACCGGACCGATGCTGGAGGAAATGCGCAAGCAGAGCCAGCGCATGGCCCAGCTGGTGGAGGACCTGCTGACCCTGTCGCGGCTGGAATCGCAGGAACACAGCGAGGCCGAGACGGTGGCCATGCAGCCCATGCTGGCCACCTTGCGCCGCGAAGCCGAAGCGCACAGCCAGGGCCGGCACCAGATCAGCATCGACGACCTGGCCGGCGTGGACCTGCAGGGCTCGACCAAGGAACTGCACAGCGCGTTCTCCAACCTGGTCACCAACGCGGTCCGCTACACCCCGGCCGGTGGCCGCATCGCGGTGGAGTTCCGCCGCGAGGGCGACGGCGTGGTGCTGGCGGTACGCGATACCGGCTACGGCATTCCGGCCACCCACCTGCCCCGCCTGACCGAACGCTTCTACCGCGTCTCCAGCAGCCGCTCGCGCGAAAGCGGCGGCACCGGCCTGGGCCTGTCGATCGTCAAGCACATCCTCGGTCTGCACCACGCACGCCTGGAAATCGACAGCGAGGTCGGCAAGGGCTCGGTGTTCGCCTGCCATTTCGATGCCGACCACGTGCGACCGCGTGAGTCCGCCCCCCTGACCTCCTTCGAAGAATGACGCCATGAGCAGCCTCGGATCCCTCCCCCTCCCCGTGAGCACGGACAGCGATCCGTTGCGCGACCCGGCGCTGTACATCAACCGCGAACTGTCGCAGCTGGATTTCAACTTCCGCGTGCTGGCGCAGGCGATGGATCCGCAGGTGCCGCTGCTGGAGCGCCTGCGCTTCATGTGCATCTCCTGCACCAACCTGGATGAATTCTTCGAGATTCGTGCCGCTGCGGTCCGTCATGCACAGGAGTTCGGCCTGCCGCCGGCGCCGGACGGCATGAGTCCGCAGGCAATTCTCAATGCCATCCACGAGCGCGCCGCCGAGCTGGTGGACCAGCAGTACCGCTGCTGGAACCAGACGCTGCGCCCGGCGCTGATGGAGGCCGGCATCGGCGTGCTCGGCCGCAACTCCTGGACCCATCGCCAGAAGCGCTGGCTGCGTGCCTATTTCCGCAACGAGATCATGCCGGTGCTGTCGCCGCTGGGCCTGGATCCGGTGCATCCGTTCCCGAAGATCCTCAACAAGTCGCTGAACATCGTGGTGGTGCTGAAGGGCACTGATGCGTTCGGCCGCAGCGGCCACCTGGCCATCGTGCGCGCACCGCGTTCGCTGCCGCGGATCATCCAGCTGCCGGAAAAACTCGGCGGCCCGCAGAATTTCGTGTTCCTGTCCTCGGTGCTGTCCACCTTCGTGGATGAGCTGTTCCCGGGGCTGGAAGTGCTGGGCGCCTATCAGTTCCGTGTCACCCGCAACTCCGAGCTGGTGGTGGATGAAGAGGAAGTGGAAAACCTGGCGCTGGCCCTGCGCGATGAGCTGGTGGACCGCGGCTACCGGCCTGCAGTGCGGCTGGAGATCGCCCACGACATGCCGCGCGACATCGTACGCACCCTGCTGCAGAACTTCGGCCTGACCGAGAACGCGGTGTACCGCATCGACGGACCGGTCAACCTCAACCGCATCATCCAGCTGTACGACCTGATCGCCCAGCCGGACCTGAAGTATCCGCCGATGACCCCGCGCACCCTGCGCGACAGCGACGGCATCTTCGAGACCGTGGCCCGCCAGGACCTGCTGCTGCACCACCCCTTCGACGCGTTCGCGGCGGTGCTGGACCTGATCCGCCAGGCCGCCCTTGATCCGAACGTGCTGGCGATCAAGCAGACCCTGTATCGCACCGGCAAGGACTCATTGATCGTCGATGCACTGATCCAGGCAGCACGCGCCGGCAAGGACGTGACCGTGGTGGTCGAGCTGCGCGCGCGCTTCGATGAAGAGGCCAACCTGGGCCTGGCCGATCGGCTGCAGGAAGCCGGCGTGCAGGTGGTGTACGGCGTGGTCGGCTACAAGACCCACGCCAAGATGCTGCTGATCGTGCGCCGCGAAGGCCGCAAGCTGCGCCGCTACGTGCACCTGGGCACCGGCAACTACCACAGCGGTACCGCGCGCGCGTACACCGACCTGAGCCTGATCACCGCCGATGCGGACATCGGCAACGACGTGCACCTGCTGTTCCAGCAGCTGTCCGGGCTGGCGTCGAAGATGAAGCTCAAGCGCCTGCTGCAGTCGCCCTTCACGTTGCACACCGGGATCCTGGCGAGGATCGAGCGCGAGACGCGCATCGCCGCCGCCGGGCGACCGGCGCGGATCATCGCCAAGATGAACGCCCTCAACGAAGCGCAGGTGATCCGTGCACTGTACGCCGCCTCGCAGGCGGGTGTGCAGATCGACCTGATCATCCGTGGCGCCTGCACCCTGCGCCCGGGCGTACCGGGCGTGTCGGACAACATCCGCGTGCGCTCGATCGTCGGCCGTTTCCTGGAACACAGCCGGGTCTACTGGTTCGGCAACGACGGCGCACCGGAGCTGTACTGCGCCAGCGCCGACTGGCTGGAACGCAACCTGCTGCGCCGGGTGGAAACCTGCTTCCCGATCCTCGACCCGGCGCTGGCCAAGCGGGTGTACCGCGAGGTGCTGCAGAACTACCTGGACGACAACCTCAACGCCTGGGAGCTGGATGCCGAAGGCATCTACCACAAGCGCGCACCGGCCCACGACGAAGCCCCGCATTCGGCGCAGATGGCGTTGATGCAGGGCCTCTGACCCGGTAGGTGGCCAGGTAGGTGCCAAGCTTGGTTGGCACGTTTGGATTCATCCACGCATGGCGTGGATCTACCGTGTCGACCAAGGTCGACACCCACCAACAGCCGCGT
>NZ_JBYTEK010000037.1:7125-43646 GCF_058783335.1 Stenotrophomonas sp. FW305-C-20-S1
CAAAGGTCGACATATGCAGGCCCTTTGATCCGATAGATGCCAACCTCGGTTGGCACGTTTGGATTCATCCACGCATGGCGTGGATCTACCGTGTCGACCAAGGTCGACACCCACCAACAGCCGCGTGAACCTGTCAAAGGTCGACATATGCAGGCCCTTTGATCCGATAGATGCCAACCTCGGTTGGCACGTTTGGATTCATCCACGCATGGTGTGGATCCACCGTGTTGACCAAGGTCGACACCCACCATGCGCAGGCCATGCCATTCCGACAGATCGCGAAAAACTGTCAAAGGCGGGGTGGGTCCGGTTGCGGGGGTGTCCGCGGCATGGATGCCGCGGTCAAGCCCCCATGGGTGAGGGCGCTTTGCTTGCGAAGCACTGCTTCGCAAGCGCCCGAACGCACAGCCGCCAGCGGCTGGGCCGGACCGCGGAGCGGGGTTTACGGCGTCCCCCGCAACCGGCCCCCCCCCGCCATCCCACAGGAAGCCAGCTGTTGCTGTTGCTGTTGCTGTTGCTGTTGCTGTTACGTTGAGGTTGCCGGCCAGCGGCCGGCACTACCGCTTCGGCGGGTGCAGGGCGCAGCCCTGCCGCACTCCCCCTCCAAAATGTGAAGGCCGCGCGGTGACGAGTTCACCGCCCCTTCGGCTAACATTCGCCCATGCCGCATACCACCACGACTCCGCCCGCATTGCAGGATGGCGACCTGCTGGCCGCCATCGACCTTGGCTCCAATAGTTTCCACATGGTCATCGCGCGTTACACGCTTGGCCAGCTGCGGGTGATCGACCGCCTGCGCGAAACCGTGCGCATGGCCGACGGCCTGGACGGCAAGGGCGGACTCTCCGCAGCAGCGCGACAGCGCGCGCTGGAGTGCCTGGCCCGCTTCGGCCAGCGCATCCGCAACGTCCCGCCGCATCGCGTGCGTGCACTGGCCACCAACACCGTGCGCCAGCTGCGCTCGCCGCAGGCGTTCCTGATGCCGGCCGAAACCGCGCTCGGGCACGCCATCGAAGTGGTCAGTGGCCGCGAGGAAGCGCGCCTGATCTACCTGGGCGTGGCCCATGCGCAACCGCCCAAGCCCGACCAGCATCGCCTGGTGATCGACATCGGCGGCGGCTCTACCGAGTTCATCATCGGCAAGGGCATGCAGACCCTGGAGCGCGAAAGCCTGCAGGCCGGTTGCATCGCCAGCACCCGTCGCTTTTTCCCAGGCGGCAAACTCAGCAAGAAGCGCTGGAAGGACGCACTGGCCGAGATTGGCCGGGAGTTCCAGCCTTTCGCCAGCAAATACCGCGCGCTCGGCTGGCAGGAGGCACTGGGGTCGTCTGGTACCCACAAGGCCATCAGCGAAATCTGCGCGACGATGAAGCTGAGCAAGGGTGCGATCACCGCCGAGGCGTTGCCGCAGCTCCGCGATGAGCTGTTGAAGGCCAAGAAGATCGACGACATCGTGCTGCCTGGCCTGTCCAGCGATCGCCGCCCGATCATCGCCGGCGGCATCCTGGTGCTGGAGGCCGCCTTCCAGGCGCTGGGCCTGCAGAAGCTGCTGGTCAGCAAGGCCGCGATGCGCGAGGGCATCCTCTATGACATCCTCGGCCGTGCCGGCGACAACGACCCGCGCGATGAATCGGTGGCCGCCCTCACCCATCGCTATGGCATCGATACGGTGCAGGCCGGCCGCGTGCAGGACACCGCGCTGTCGTTGCTGGAGCAGGTGCAGGAGCGCTGGAAGCTGGATGCCGATGACGCACGCATGCTCGGCTGGGCCGCACGCCTGCATGAGCTGGGGTTGATGATCGCCCACAGCGGTTACCACGTGCATGGCAGCTACGTGCTGGAAAACTCGGACATCGCCGGCTTCTCGCGGCAGGAACAGCAGATGCTGGCGACGCTGGTGCGCAATCACCGCCGCGGCATCAGCAAGACCGCCTTCGATGCCATTCCCGAACGCCTGCTGCTGACCGCACGGCGCCTGGCTGCCCTGCTGCGCCTGGCGGTCCTGCTCAACCGCGCGCATGAGGACGCACCGCTGCCGGTGCTGGAACTGACTGCCGACGACAGCCGCCTGTCGCTGATCGTGCCGCAGGACTTCATCGATGCGCGCCCGCTGCTGCGCGCCGACCTGATCGGCGAGACCGAGGGCATCGCTGGACTCGGCATCCAGTTCCGTCCGTTCGTGGTCTGAGCGGGGCGACGGGACGCCGTCTTATCGCCAGCCGGTGCCCGATTACATTTCGTTACAGTTCGCGCAATCGACCGCCCATTCCTGCTGCAACGCAGCAGCTGGCGGTGGCCGTGCTTGCCGGGTCTTCGCGTAAATCCCTGCTTTTGTTCATGTTTTGTGAAAACGCGCGATGTGTAGCGACACAAACCGACATACGCTCTTTACATGGCATTAACCAACGAGACTACTATCGGGTCATCGGCTCGGTCCTGGACCTGTCGATTCCTTCGACGCCCACTTTGGCGTCCTTTGCACGACCCGAGAGAGAGAGCTCGTCATGACTTCACGCACCACCGCACTGGGGCAGGCCATCCGCTACGCCCTGGCAACCACTGCCACCCTGGCCGCCCTGCCGGCTTTCGCACAGAGCGGCAGCACTGCCTCGCCGACCAACCTGGACCGCATCGAGATCACCGGTTCGCGTATCCGCCAGGTCGACGTTGAAACCGCCCAGCCGGTGCTGGCGCTGAGCCGGATGGACATCGAGCGCCAGGGCTTCAGCTCGGTCTCGGACATCCTGCAGAACGTCACCGCGATGGGCACCCCGACCATCAGCCGCGCCAACGTGCTGACCGCCGGTGAAAATGCCGGTGGCACCTACGTGGACATGCGCGGCCTGGGCACCCAGCGCACGCTGGTACTGATCAACGGCAAGCGCCTGGGCATCAGCACCTCCGGCTACCAGGACCTGTCGGTCCTGCCGGTGTCGGCGATCGAGCGCGTGGAGATCCTGAAGGACGGCGCCTCGGCCATCTATGGTTCCGACGCCATGGCCGGCGTGGTCAACATCATCACCCGCAGCAATGTCAGCGGCGTGACCGCCAATGTCTACCACGGCCAGTTCAGCGAGGGTGACGGTGCCCGCGACCGCGTCGACGTGGTTGCCGGCTGGTCCAATGACCGCTTCTCGGCCACCCTGGCACTGGAGCACTCCGAGGAAAAGGCCGTCTGGGCACGTGACCGCGGCTTCAGCCGTTACAGCAACACCGACCGTCACCCGACCGAAGGTTGGACCACGACCAGCCAGTGGGGCCAGTTCACCGGCCTGCGTGGTCCCGGCTGTACGGTCGCGGCCGGTTGCGGCTACTCGCTCAACCGTGGCGCCGACCCGACCAAGCCCGGCAACTACCACCTGACCGATCCGGCCGCGTTCACCGGCGACACCAGCAACACCAACGAGCAGATGCACCTGAGCTATCCGATCAAGCGCGACTCGGTGTTCTTCTCCGGCCAGGCCAACATCACCGACAACGTCCGCTTCAAGACCGAGCTGGGCTACAACAAGCGCTCCTCGACCCGCGTCACCGCTGGTTACCCGCTGGCTTCCAACACGCTGGGCGCGACGGGTGCCGCAGGCAACATGTCCATCGACAGCTACTTCAACCCGTTCGGCAACAAGAACGGCTATGCGACGCCGACGTCGGTGGCGTGGAACCGCCGTACCTGGGAAATGCCGCGCGAAAGCACCAGCGAGCTGAAGACCTACCGCGCCGTCGCCGCTTTCGAAGGCACCTTCGACCTGGGCGAGCGCTACTTCGACTGGGAAGTGGGCTATCAGTACAGCAAGAACGAGCTGACCCAGCACACCACCGGCAACCTGCACAAGCAGCGTGTCATCGATGCAGTGGGCCCGTCCTACTTCAACAACGCCACCGGCAAGGTCGAGTGCGGCAGCGCTGCGGCTCCGAAGGCCAACTGCATGGTGTGGAACCCGCTGGTTCCCTACGGCGTGCAGAACCCGTATGGCCTGGACGGCAACCAGGCGCTGCAGGACTGGCTGTTCCCCGCCGAGAACGCCACGGGTGAAACCACGACCAAGAACTGGTTCGCCAACCTGAGTGGCAGCCTGCTCACCCTGCCGGCAGGCGACCTGGGCTTCGCATTCGGCCTGGAAAACCGCGAAGAGAACGGCAAGTTCATTCCTGATGCCCTGGCCCAGACCGGCGCGACCACCAACCTGGCCGCTGGCCCGACCGGCGGCTCGTACAAGGTGAAGGAAGCCTACCTGGAGTTGAACGTGCCGGTGCTGGCCGACCTGCCCGGCGCGCGTGAGCTGAGCTTCAACGCAGCTACCCGCTACTCCGACTACAACACCTTCGGCGACACCCTCAACAGCAAGTTCGGCTTCAAGTGGAAGCCGATCGACCAGCTGCTGGTGCGTGGCACCTGGGCGGAGGGCTTCCGCTCGCCGACCATCAACGATCTGTACGGCGGCGGCTCGCAGACCTTCCCGACCTTCAGCGATCCCTGCGACAGCGTGTACGGCTCGGCCCGTTCCAACAGCGCTGTGCGTGCACGCTGCGCCCAGGACATTGCCAACATCGATGCGTACCGCCAGCTGGACAGCACCAACAGGCCGACCAGCGGTTCGAGCGCGGCCAGCCCGGTGGCGTTCACCTCAGGCTCCAACCCGGATCTGCTGCCGGAAACCTCGACCAGCCGCACGCTGGGCGTGGTGTGGAGCCCCACCTTCATCAGCAACTTCAACGTGTCGCTGGACTGGTGGAAGATCCGCATCGACAACACCATCGTGTCCGACAGCTCGAACCAGATCCTGATCGACTGCTACGAGCAGAACATCGAGTCGCGTTGCGCGCGCTTCTCGCGTGATCCGGTCACCGGCATCGTCACCGGCCTGAAGTTCGGCAACCGCAATGCGGGCTTCGCCGAGACCGAAGGCTACGACATGGACGTCAGCTACCGTCTGGATACCGACTACGGCAAGCTGAGCACCTCGTGGTCGACCACCTACGTCAGCTCGAACATCTACCGTTCGTCCAATGACGTTGCCACCGTGCCGACCACCACCAACGGCATCGCGGTCAATACTGGCATCGGCTTCCGCGTCCGTTCCAACGCCACCATCGGTTGGGACTTCGAGAACTTCGGTGTGAGCTGGACCGCCCGCTACTACTCCGGTGTCAAGGAGCAGTGCCTGAGCCTGCCGAACCATCCGGACGAGTGCTCCGATCCGGGCGTGTACGCGCCTTGGTACAAGGGCGCCCGCAACTACAACGAACGTGGTTCGGTGACCTTCAACGACGTGCAGGTGCGCTACAAGCTGCCGTGGAACGCCACCGTCTCGGTGGGTGCCAACAACGTGTTCAACCGCCTCGGCCCGGTGATGTACACCAAGCCGAACTCGGTGTACTCCTACTCGGGCAGCTTCGACATCGGCCGCTTCGTGTACATGCAGTACAAGCAGAGCTTCTGATCCTCGCGCTGTCGCACCACCACGACCACGGCCCTTCGGGGCCGTGGTTTTTTTGTGCCGCTGAACTGCGCAGGCACCGCCTTGCCCGGTCGTCATCGCGTTGTCGCAAAGCGGTCATGTCGGCTACATCGCCAGGCCCGAGCATGCGTAAAACCGGAGGCCCGCCATGCGCTATGCCATCGTCACCGAAACCTACCCGCCGGAGATCAACGGCGTCGCACTGACCGTGCAGGGCCTGGAGCAGGGATTGCGCGCCGCCGGCCACGAGGTCGACCTGATCCGTCCGCGACAGGTCAGCGAAGCACTGGATGCGGCGCCGGGCACCCTGCTGGTACCGGGCGCGGCCTTGCCGCGCTACCCTGGCCTGCGCTTCGGCCTGCCGGCACCGATCCGGCTGGGCCGGCACTGGCGACAGCAGCGCCCCGATGCGGTCTACGTGGCGACCGAAGGTCCGCTGGGCTGGTCGGCACTGCGCACCGCGCGCCGCCTCGGCATTCCGGTGGCTACCGGATTCCACACCCGCTTCGACGAATACCTGCCCGACTATGGCGTGGCGTGGCTGCAGTCGGCGGCAATGCGCTGGATGCGCCGTTTCCACAACCAGGCCGACGCGACCCTGGTGCCCACCCGCGAACTGCAGGAATTCCTGACCGACCAAGGCTTCGAGCGCGTGCGCCTGCTCGCCCGTGCGGTCGACAGCCAGCAGTTCGACCCGTCACGCCGCGACCCGGCATTGCGCGAGGAATGGGGTATCGATGGCACGGGCCTGGCGGCGATCTACGTTGGCCGCATCGCCGCCGAAAAGAACCTCGGCCTGGCGGTGAAGGCCTTCCGCAAGCTGCAGCAGGTGCGCCCGAAAGCGCGTTTCATCTGGGTCGGCGATGGCCCGGCGCGCGAGAAACTGGCGCATGAGAATCCCGATTTCATCTTCTGCGGCATCCAGCGCGGCGATGCCCTGGCCCGACACTTCGCCAGTGGCGATCTGTTCCTGTTCCCCAGCCGCAGCGAGACCTTCGGCAACGTGACCCTGGAAAGCATGGCAAGCGGCCTGGCCACGGTCGCTTTCGACTACGGCGCGGCCCGCGAGTACCTGCGCAACGGCGAGAACGGTGCCGCAGTGGATGACGACGAGCAGTTCGTGCAGGCAGCGGTGCAACTGGCTGCCGATGATGCCCAGCGCCGCGGGTTGGGCGGCAACGCGGCACGGGCGATGAAGCGGCTGCACCCGCAGCAGGTGGTGGCGGAGTTCGAAACCCTGCTGGCGGAACTGGCCAGCGCGCGGAGGAGCGGACATGCGCACCACGCCGCTTGAGCTGCTGGCCGGTCGCGAAGCCCGGTTGTGCCGCCGCGCCAACCACTACTGCCGACGTCGCCGCGCGCGGCGCGTCTTTTCGATCATCAGCCGGCTCGGCGATGGCGTGTTCTGGTATGTGCTGATGGGCGCGCTGGTGCTCATCGATGGCTTCGACGGCCTGCGCGCATCAGTGCACATGGCCGCCACCGGCCTGGCCGCGCTGCTGCTGTACAAGGGCCTGAAACGCTGGACCCGGCGGCCACGGCCGTACGCGGCCGACCTGCGTATCCGTGCCTGGGTGGCGCCGCTGGATGAGTTCAGTTTCCCGTCCGGCCATACCCTGCACGCGGTGTCGTTCACCATCGTCGCGCTGGCGTACTACCCTTGGCTGGCGCCGCTGCTGGTGCCGTTCACCTTCGGCGTGGGCCTGTCGCGCGTAGTGCTGGGCCTGCACTACCCAAGCGACGTTCTGGCTGCCACCGGCATCGCTGCACTGCTGGCCTCGGCCAGCCTGGCCTGGCTGCCGTTGCCGGTGTGATGCCCTAGAATGTCCGCATGACCACGCTGTTCATCTCCGATCTGCATCTGGACCCCAGCCGTCCGGCCATCACCGACCTGTTCCTGCGCTTCCTGCGCGAGGAAGCGCCTGGCGCCGATGCGCTGTACATCCTCGGCGATCTGTTCGAAGCCTGGATCGGCGATGACACCCCCTCGGCCGCAGCCGACGCGGTGGCCGATGCGCTGAAGGTACTGTCCGACAGCGGCGTGCCGGTCTTCTTCATCCGCGGCAACCGTGACTTCCTGCTGGGCGAAGACTATGCCCGCCGCGCCGGCCTGCGCATCCTGCCGGACCCGTGCATGATCGAGCTGTACGGCCGCCCGGTGCTGCTGCAGCACGGTGACCTGCTGTGCACCGATGACATCCCCTACCAGCAGTTCCGTGCCCAGACCCGCGACCCGGTCTTCCAGGCGCAGTTCCTGTCGCAGCCGCTGGAAGCGCGTATCGCCTTCGCGCAGAAGGCGCGTGATGCCAGCCAGGCGCGCCAGTCGGAAATGAAGCAGGGCGACCGTGCGCAGTTCGAAACAGTCACCGACGTGGCCCCGGCCGAAGTGGAAGCCACTTACGTGCGCCACGGCGTGGACACGATGATCCATGGCCACACCCATCGCCCGGCGATCCACACCCTGCAGGCCGGCGGACGCAGCTGCACCCGCATCGTGCTGGGCGACTGGTACGAACAGGGTTCGGTGCTGCGCGTGGATGCCAACGGCTGGACCCTGGATACGCTCAGCCGCGCATGATGGATCACAGGATGCCAACCAAGGTTGGCATCTACCAGAGCAGGTGCACGCGCCCTGGTAGACGCCGACCCTGGTCGGCGCCTGGACTCAGCGGAAGGCCGCGATGGTGGCCTTGGTATTGACCAGCACGCGCTGGTTGTCGGCACTGCTGGCGATGCCCATCGGCACGCCGTTGTAGCTGATGTTCGGATTGGACCAGTAGTTCAGCCGCGGGCAGCCGGCCGAGCAGTCATAGGCCATGATCGTGCGCCAGCGCGATCCGCTGGCCGGCTCATAACGATAGCCATGGCCATAGGCATACGGCGACGTGCTCGGATCACTGGCGATGTCGTGCCGTGCGCTCTGCAGGTGGCCGATTTCATGGGCGAACGAGTAGTAGCCGGTGGCGCAATCCCAGTACACCGCAGCAAACGCGGTCGATGCGGTGGAACCGATGCCCGACGCCAGTCCGCAGTAACTGGTGTTGTTGATCAGCAGTACGCCGACGTCGGCGGCGGTGTTGTTGCGGCTGGTGTGGATGCTGTCCATGTAGCCGTCGCTGGTGCCACGGAAGCGCGACAGGTCGGTGGTGAAATTGCCGGACTCGGTGTAGTTGGTGGTTTCATAACCGGCCAGCTGCAGGGTGAGGCCTACATTGCTGTTGGTGTAACCCTGGTTGGATTCGGCAACCGCCAACTGCACCAACGACTGCATGTTGCCACCGTAGGCGGTCACTGCAGCGTTGGTTGCCACCACCAGCACGCGGATGGTCGCCGGGCTGCCTGAGGAGGCCTGCGCAGTGCCGAGGCGATCATTGGCAGGCATGGCGATCTTCGGCAACTGGTTGTAGTCGGCCGGATGATCGGCCGGCATCCGCGATTCATCCACCTCGACCAGCACGTGGCGATTGCCCAGCGGACGCAGACGATAGAGTTTGCCGTCCTTGCGGATCGAGCCGGTGAGGGTATTGCCCGAGCGCACCAGGATCAGCGAATTGCCCGGATCGTCCTGGCCATTGGACGTGGCCGCCTGCAGGCGATCGGACGGCGCGCGCAACTGGCCGTACCAGATGCTGCCACCATCGGGCAGCGCCTCGACCTTGCTGCGAACGGCCTGCACCTTCTGCCCGAGCAGCTCGAATTCCAGCTGCGGCTGCGCGGTGGCGGCAGCATCGACACGCACTTCCTGTACGGCGGCGGTGGACGGGGTGGCCAGCAATCGCCCCAGTGCCGGCTCGCTGGTGGCCGATGCACGGCTGAGCACGGTGACCGGCTCGAACAGCGGCGCCGCATGGGCGGCCGCCGCTACCGACAATCCCAACAACAGACCACCTGTCGCTTTACCTATCGATCTGGACATCATCTTGTCGCTCCTTGAAGTGAAGTGGACAGCGTTGATGCAGCACGACCCGGGGTGCCGGGTCCGGCCATCAGGCCTGCGCAGGGCGTGTGAATTCAATAGACGAGAGGAATGGAAATCCCGATCTGTGATCGACCGCATCTGCGTTCAGTCAGGTCAAAAGCGTCAGTACACTTCGCCAACACACGGCTTTCGCGCTACCGTGACGTGGCCACGACAGGGGATGCACATGGCGCCAGCGCAGCACAGCGGTGACACGACGGCTGATCCGGGCCTGCTGCGGATCGGCCTGTTCTTCGATGGCACCCGCAACAACGCCCACAACCTGGCGCAGGGCCACCGGCAGGTGCCGCGACCGCGCCCCGCCCTGCTCCGCGCCGATGATGATTCGACCTACCAGAGCCGGTTGACCAGCAGCTACGACAACGGCGCCACCAACATCGCGCGCCTGCATCAGTTGTATCCGGACAGCCGGCGCACGCCCGGCAGTACACCTTCGCTGGCGATCTACGTGGAAGGCGTCGGCACCCGCGATGATGCCGAGGACGACCTGATCGGCCTGGCCTTCGGTATCGGCGCCAGTGGCGTGCAGGCGAAGGTGCAGCGTGCGTTGCAGGTGCTGCTGCCGGCGGCACTGACGGCTCTTGCGTCGCAGTGGCGCGCCCCCCTGCACAGCGTGCAGCTGGATCTGTTCGGCTACTCGCGCGGCGCGGCCTCCGCGCGTGATGTGGCCAACCATCTGCGCGGATGGGACGGCGCGCGCTGGCGGCAGCTGCTGCAGCAGGCGGGGCTTTCATGCAGCGCCGATTTCGCCCTGCCGCGGCCGATATTGCGCTTCATCGGCCTGTTCGACACGGTGGTCGCCGTCAACGGCGGCCGCGCCGACGAACACCCCCGCGTCGCCCTGCCCGCAGGCATCGCCGAGGCCGTGCTGCAGCTCAGTGCGCGCGACGAGCATCGCCAGCACTATGCGCTGACCACGGTGGCACCAGCCCATCCCGAAATCGCACTGCCCGGCGTGCACGCCAACATCGGTGGTGGCTACGACCAGGTGGAAGAAGGGCCCAAGCTGCTCAGCCGGCCGCGGCGGCAGCAACTGCGCCGGCCTGGCGTGGAGGACTACCAGACACCGCCCCTGGCACTGCTGCAGGCGACCACCGCGTACGCTGAAGCACAGGCCGACGCCGAACGCTGGCGGCAGCAGCTGGGGTTGAACCCGAAGGAAGTGTGGGTCGATGTCTGGCACCAGTGGCAGCAGCAGCGACGCGCGGGCAGCCGCAGCGTGCTGATGTCGCCGGTGCTGTACGTCACCGCTGCGGTGGTGCTGCACCGGCGCATCGATTGGCGCTACCAGCTGGTTGCGCTGCAGGTGATGCAGCAGCACGCCATCGATGCCGGCGTGACCTGGACTACCGACGCGGCCAAGGTGGCGGGTTGGGAACTGCCCGGCGCGTTGCAGCCGATCGCGCGCCGCCTGATTGCCGGCCAGCCGTTGACCCCGACGCAGGAAGCGTTGCTGCGCCGCCGTTACCTGATGCAGTCCGCACACTGGAATTTCGATGCGCTGGGCGATACCGCCCTGACCTACACCGCCGACGCCGGTGTCAGCGAACTGCCGTATCGCCCTGGGCCGGGGCTGTTCTACATCAACCGGCCGACGGTGGAGGGCAGACGCGTGGTGCTGCCGAACGCATGAGAACCAAAAAGGGGACGGAGGGAATCCCGCCGTTTGTGGCACAAACGACTTGATTCCCTCCGTCCCCTCTTCTTTCAACCCGCCTGTTCGACCAGGTTGGCGAGCTCATCCGCATCGAACCCGGCCAGCAGGCGTGCCTCGATATTGAACGGCCCATGCAGGTAGCCACCGGCATACTCGACCAGCAGTTCCTTGAAACGCACTCGTGGCTCGACGCCGGCGCGCTCGCAGTACCAGCGGAACCAGCGCGATCCGGCGGCAACGTGTGCGACTTCCTCGCGCAGGATCACCTCCAGCACGTCGGCGGTTTCGCCATCGCCGACGTTGCGCAGCTTGTCGATCATGCCCGGCGTCACGTCCAGCCCGCGCGCTTCCAGCACGCGCGGCACCAGCGCCATGCGCGCCAGGCCGTCGTGCGCGGTCTTCTCGCACATTTCCCACAGGCCGTTGTGCGCAGGGAAATCGGCGTACTCATGGCGATGTGCCAGCAGACGCTCGCGCAGCAGCATGAAGTGGCGCGATTCGTCGTCGGCGCAGCTCACCCAGTCGGCATGGAACGCAGCTGGCAGACCGCGGAAGCGGTACACCGCGTCCCAGGCCAGGTCGATCGCATTGAGCTCGATATGCGCGATGGCATGGATGAACGCCGCACGCCCTTCCACCCCGCCCAGGCCGCGCCGGGGCACTTCACGCGGATGCACCATCACCAGCTGCGGCGGCCGGCCCGGCATGCGGATCGGATCGGCCGGCGGTGCATCGGCCGGTACGTTCAAGCGGCCGGCGCGGAACGCGGCAGCGTAGGCCTGGGTCAGTGCGACCTTGCGCAGCGGATCGGCTTCGGCCAGGCACTGCTGCGCGGCGCGCAGCAGATTGCCGCCGACGTCAGGCACGTCGATCACCGCATGGACCTCAGGCGCGGCGCTTGTGCTTGGCGTCGTCCGAACGCAGCTGCTGGATGCGTTCGAAGTAGCCCGGCTCGATGCCCGTCGGGTAATGGCCGTTGAAGCAGGAGGAATCGAAGTTGCGCAGCGCCGGATTGCCTTCGCTCACCGCCGCTTCCATGTCTTCGATGTCCTGGTAGATCAGCCAGTCACAGCCCAGGTGCGCTTCGATTTCCTCGATGCTGCGGTTGTGCGCGACCAGCTCTTCAGCGGCCGGCATGTCGATGCCGTAGATGTTGGGGTAACGCACCGGCGGCGCGGCGCTGGCCAGGTAGACCTTGCGTGCGCCGGCGTCACGCGCCATCTGCACGATCTGCTGGCTGGTGGTGCCACGCACGATCGAGTCGTCCACCAGCAGCACCACGCGGTTGCGGAATTCCAGGTGGATCGGGTTGAGCTTGCGGCGCACCGACTTCACCCGTTCGCCCTGCCCCGGCATGATGAACGTGCGGCCGATGTAACGGTTCTTGATGAAGCCTTCGCGGTACTTCACCCCGAGCACGTTGGAGATCTCCAGCGCGGCATCGCGCGAGGTGTCCGGGATCGGGATGATGGTGTCGATGTCGTGGTCCGGGCGCAGGCGCAGGATCTTCTCGCCCAGCTTGATGCCCATGCGCATGCGCGCCTTGTGCACCGACACGTTGTCGATCATCGAATCGGGGCGTGCGAAATACACGTACTCGAAGATGCACGGGGTGTGTTCGGCCGGCTCGGCGCAGATTTCCGAGAACAACTCGCCGCGCGCGGTGATCACCAGTGCTTCGCCCGGCTGCACGTCACGCACGCGTTGGAAGCCCAGCACGTCCAGCGCGGCCGACTCGGAGGCAACAATGTATTCGTCACCCTCGGCATGGCTGCGCTTGCCCAGCACCAGCGGGCGGATGCCATGCGGATCGCGGAAAGCGACCAGGCCCAGGCCCAGCACCACGCTGACCACCGCATAGCCGCCCTTGCAGCGGCGGTGCACGCCGGCAACCGCGCGGATGGCGGCTTCCGGGCTGAGCTGGCGCTGCTGTTCCAGTTCGTAGGCGAACACGTTCAACAGCACTTCGCTGTCCGAATCGGTATTGACGTTGCGGCGGTCCTGCTCGAACACCTGCTGGCGCAGGTCCTCGGTGTTGATCAGGTTGCCGTTGTGGGCCAGCGCGATGCCGTACGGCGAATTGACGTAGAACGGCTGTGCCTCGTCCATGCCTTCCGAACCGGCGGTCGGATAGCGCACATGGGCGATGCCGACGCTGCCTTCCAGGGTGGACATGGTGCGTGCATCGAACACATCGCGGACCAGGCCGGTGGCCTTCTGCACCCGCAGGCGGCTGCCGTTGACGGTGGCGATGCCCGCCGCGTCCTGGCCGCGATGCTGGAGGACGGTCAAGCCGTCATACAACTGCCCGGCGACGTTCTGGTTGCCGACGATTCCGACGATGCCACACATGATGCGAGGTCTCCGCTGGGCTGTGCCCAGTTACAAGGAAGGTGGCCGTGCCTGGCCAGAGTTGTCGCCGCGTCTGCGGTCGACATTGGCCGGGTCGTCCGGCTCGATGCTGCCCGGTAGTGCTGGGGCGTCCGGGCGCACTTCGGCCGGATCGTATGCCTCGCCCTGTTCCGCCTTCGCAGGCCGCAGCCATCCGCTGCCCGCCACCATCTGACCGAGTACGCCATTATCGCCTGTCGCCCCCGGCTTGCCCACTCCGGCGCCGGCGCTCTTGCCCAGCTCCATCAACGCAGATGGGGACAGCGCGTCCATCGGCAAGGCCTTGGGCAGCAGGTCGGTGCCCGGCACCTGCCACTGCGGCAGCTTGCTGTTCATCCAGGCCACGGCCGGGTTCAGCACCGGGCGCAGCGCCGAGCCGCGCCAGGAGGGTTCGGCGGTAAGCGGGGTGAAGCCGGCCAGCAACAGCAGCACGGCCGCGATCAGCCCGCCACGCACGGCACCGAGGACCCCGCCCAGCAAGCGGTCCAGGCTGCCCAGCATGTTGCGGTGGACGATGGCCTTGATGACCATGCCGATCACGGCGACCACGACCATCACGCCGATGCCGACGCTGAGGTAGCCGCCGATGAAATGCTCACCACCGGGCGCAGCCGGTGCGGCCCACCAGCGTGCGGCGTCATTGCCAAAGGCGAAGGCCGCCCAGGCGGCCACCAGCCACGATACGGTGCCGATGACGATGCCCACGAAGCCGCGCAGCAACCCAAGCAGGGTGGAGGCGGCGATCACGATCAGCAGCACCACGTCGATCATGGCGCCCCGCTCCTTCGGCGGCGCTGGCAACGGGGCTGCGTACAGGTCATGGGTGCGGTCGCACCATGCCGGCCACGCCGACCTTGGCGGCGACCTGCGCCTTCAACTGTTCAGCATCGGCGCGGTTGGCGACCGGCCCGACACGGACACGGTGCAGGCTGCCCTTTTCGGTACGCACCTGCTCGACGAAGGCGCTGAAGCCTGCCGCGCGCACCTTGTCGCGCAGGGCGTTGGCATCGTTGGCCTGGCCGAATGCGCCGAGCTGTACGGCAAAACCCACTCCGCTGGCGGCCGGTGCGGCCGGCGTGGTCGGCGGCGTGGCCGGCTTGCTGGCGGTCGCTTCCGGCTTGGGCTCGGGCTTCGGTTCCGGCTTGGCCACCGGCTTGGCCGGCTCCGGCTTGGCGGCCGGCGGCGCTGCTGCGGTTGGCGTACTCGGCGGCAGGCTTTCACTGCGCACCGGGTTGCCGGTCGCCGACGGCGTGGCCGCCGCGACGGGAGTACTGGCGCTCGGCGCGGGCGTCGGTGTGCTTGCCACCGGTGCGCTGGTCGAGGGCTTCGCATCGAGCGTGATGACTTCTGCCTTCACGTCGGCACGCACCTTCACCGCCTGCAGCCGGGCCGCTTCGGCCTGGGCACGGTCGGCATACGGCCCAACGCGAACGCGCCAGGCCGGGCGACCGTTGATCGATGCGGTCTCGATGAAACCCGGAAGCTGCGAACGCTTGAGGTAGGCGATCACCGCATCGGCGTCGGCCTGGCTGCCATAGGCGCCGAACGTCACCGCGTAGTTACCGGCGGCGACGGCTGGCGAAGTGTCCACGGTCGGCGGTGTTGCCGGGGCGGCAGCCTCCTCGACGAGACGGGCCTGGCCACTCTGCAACCCGGTGGCGCCACCGGCCGGTGCGACCAGCGGTAGTTCACGGGTTTCAAACTGGCCATCGGCCGGCGCATCGGGCGCGGCGATCGGCACAGAAGCGACACCGCTGTCCGGGGCCGGGCCCTTGACGAGCATCGGCAGGAAAATGACGGCCAAGGCCACCAGGACGATGGCACCAATCAGACGCTGTTTCAGGGGCGTATCCACGTAGGGCAGGCGGCAGGCTGGACGTTGCGGTCGATTATACGGGTGCGCGACCGCACGGCGTCGGTAATGGCTGAACGGCGGTCAGGCGTGGGCCTGCAGCCATTGCAGCGCAGCGGCGGCGGTATGGAAGGAACCGAATACCAGCACCCGGTCGCCGCGCTCGGCGCGGGCCAGCACCTGCGCCAGCGCCTGTTCGACCGTGCCGGCCAGCGCCGCAGTGGCTGCCGCGGTATCTGCCAGCCGTGCCTGCAGTTCCGCCGCACTCTGCCCACGCGCGCCATCCAACCCGGCCAGCGTCCAGTCGCCCACTACCTCCTGCAGCGCCTGCACCACGCCCACGGCGTCCTTGTCCTGCAGCGCGGCGTATACCGCCAGGGTGCGCCCGGGGGATGCCTCGGCCTTCAGCGCGTGGGCCAGCTGACCGGCTGCCTGCGGGTTGTGGCCGACATCGACGCGAACCTGCACGCCATCGCGCTCGAACGCCTGCAGGCGCCCGGCGATGCGCGCCGCTGCCACGCCTGCGGCCCATGCCGCGCGCGGCACCGGCCGGTCCAGCGCGCGCAGCGCCGCGATCGCCGCACCGGCGTTGGCCAGCTGGATCGGCCCGGCCAGCGTCGGCGTCGGCAGTTCCAGGCGGGTGCCGACATCGCGCCAGCGCCAACGCTGCGCGTCGATCGGTTCGTAGAAATAGTCGCTGCCGCCGCGGATCGCATTGGCACCCACCAGGTAGGCGCGCGCCAGCACGCTCGACGGCGGATCGGTCTCGCCCAGGATCACCGGCTTCCAGCCGCGGATGATGCCGGCCTTCTCGGCACCGATGGCCTCGCGGTCCTCGCCCAGCCATTCGGCGTGATCGATGTCCACGGTGGTGATCACCGCCACGTCGGCGTCGACGATGTTGACCGCATCCAGGCGGCCACCGAGGCCCACTTCCAGCACGGCCAGATCAAGATCGGCATCGGCAAACAACTGCAGCGCGGCCAGCGTTCCGTACTCGAAGTAGGTCAGCGTCACATCACCGCGCGCCGCCTCGACCGTGTTGAACGCGGCCACCAGTGCGGCGTCATCGACATCCTGGCCATCGATGCGCACGCGCTCGTTGTAGCGCAGCAGGTGCGGCGAGGTATACGCGCCGACCTTCCAGCCCGCAGCACGCGCGATGGCCTCGATGAAGGCGACGGTGGAACCCTTGCCGTTGGTACCACCGACCACGATGGTGTGCCTGGCCGGCGTGCCCAGGCCCATCGCGGTGGCCACGGTGCGCACGCGCTCCAGCCCCATGTCGATGCTGGCCGGATGCTGGCGTTCAATGTAGTCCAGCCATTCGGCCAGAGTGGTCGGGGTGTTCTTCACGGCAAGGCTTCCAACAGGTGCAGGTGATTCAGGGCAGAAGATTCAGAGTGCGCGGTGCTTGGCTTCACCGAAGAACGGCGTGTGGTGGGCGCAGTCGTTCAGGCGCACCACTTCCAGGCTGTCCAGGTCGGCGCCTTCAAGCAGGTTGAGCGTGGTCGGTGCCTGGCGGAAGGTCCACAGCCGCGACAACGGCAGGCCCAGCACCTTGCACAGGATCACCCGGTTGACTGCATCGTGGGCGACCACCAGCAGGGTGTCGTGTTCGCCAAGGCCTTCGGCGGCGCGGGCCAGGCCGCGCCAGCTGCGCTCCAGCACCAGGCGCAGCGATTCGCCACCGGGCATCAGCACGGTGTCCGGTTCATTGCGCCACGCCTGCAGGCGCGACGGGTCTTTTTCGTTGATTTCGCTGGCCAGCAGGCCTTCCCACTCACCGTGGGCGATTTCCTGCAGCTCCGGCTCGGTCAGCAGCATGTCGGCGCGTGCAGCACCCAGGGCCAGTTGCGCGGTGCGTTGGGCGCGTGACAGCGGCGAGGCCACCGCGCGGGTGATGTCCACCGAAGCCAGGCGGGCGCCAAGCGCCTGGGCCTGGGCCTCACCGATGGGCGAAAGCGGGATGTCGATCTGGCCCTGGTAGCGGCCTTCGGCGTTCCACGGCGTTTCGCCGTGACGGGCAAGCAGGATGCGCATGCGAACAAGGGGTCCTTGGGGGAGGAGTTCCGGCGCATTGTTCACATCCTGTGAAGTGCGCGGAACAGGGATGATACCTGTTCGGCGGACCCGGCCGGTCGGGGCATGAAAAAACCCCGCGACAGACGTCGCGGGGTTTCAGAAACTCCGGCTATCTGGTCGAGGTTGCCGGCCAGCGGCCGGCACTACCGCAACCGGTTTATTTCGCCAGTTTCAGTTCCTTCAGCAGCTGCGGCGCCGGCGCCACTTCCTGCATGATCCACTGCATATAGCGGCTGTCGACGGCGATCATGCGGGTCATCACCGGGTCGAACACCCAGTTGGAACTGACCGATTCCCAGTTGCCGTCGAAGGCCAGGCCGACCAGCTTACCGTTGGCATCGAGCACCGGCGAACCGGAGTTGCCGCCGGTGATGTCCAGGTTGGACAGGAAGTTCACCGGTACCGAACCGATCCGCTTGTCTTCCAGACCGCCGTAACGCTTGGCCTTGACCGCATCGAGCAGGGCCTTCGGCGAGTCGAACGGATCCTCACCGGTTTCCTTCGCCGCCACACCTTCCAGGGTGGTGAACGGGGTGTACTTCACGCCGTCCTTGCCATAGCCCATCACGTTGCCGAAGGTGATGCGCAGCGACAGGTTGGCATCGGGATAGACGAACTCGCCCTGGCTCTTCTTGTAGTCGGCCACGGCCTGCAGGTACAGCGGACGAGCGGTCAGCGATTCGCCCTCGCGGATCTTCTTCTGCTCTTCCTGCTTCAGCAGCGCCGGCATGACGGCCACCGCGTACTGGATGGCCGGATCATTGCTGGCTTCAAACGCAGCGCGATCGGCCTTGAACCACTTCAGGCGGTTGTCGAGGCTGCCCAGTCCGGTGCCGCCCAGCTTGGTCACCAGCGACTTCACCGCAGTGGGATCGCTGCCGGCCAACCACGTGTTCAGCACCTCGTTGTCGCGCTGGGCGGCCGGCAGGGCCACGTACTGGTCCAGCCAGTAGGTCTGCAGCTGCTGGTCCATCTTCGCCACGTAGCGGCGATCCATCTGCTTCAGGCTGCCCTCGATGGTGGTCAGGTCGCGGTCCTGGTAACCCGCTTCGCGCTCGGCGTCGGGCTTGCTGCGCTCGATCGACAGGCGGTACAGGGTGATGGCCGCGCCCACCGCGGAGGTGTTGTTGAACTGGCCGACAAACAGGTCGCGCTCGCGCGTCGACTTGCTGGTATCCAGGTGCTGCAGCAGCTGCGCGTGCGCAGCCAGTGCCGGCTTGCCGGCAGCGCCCTGCTTCTTCAGCCAGGCCAGCACCGCCGCTTCTTCGGCCTGCTTCTGGCCGGCGGCATCGATGCGCTTGAAGCCTTCCAGCTGGCCCAGGTAGTTCTTGGCCACGTTGTTCATGCTGGCGGCGGTGGCGGCGTACTTCACCTTGACGTCGGCGTCGGCCTTGCCGGCATCGGCGATCATCTTCAGCACCGCGTTGTAGTGGCGGGCAATGGTCGGGTAGGTGAAGCTGGCGGTCTCGTTGAACTCACCGGCCAGCGCGTAGCGGTTGGTGCGGCCCGGGTAGCCGGCCACCATCACGAAGTCGTCGGCGCCCAGCGGCGTATCGGCGAACTTCAGGAAGTGCTTGGGCTGGTAGGGCACGTTGTCGGCCGAGAACGCGGCCGGCTTGCCATCCTTGCCGACGTAGGCACGGTAGAACGAGAAATCACCGGTGTGGCGCGGCCACATCCAGTTGTCGACGTCACCGCCGAACTTGCCGACGCTGCCCGGAGGTGCATAGACCAGGCGCACGTCCTTGATTTCCAGGTTGCGGAACAGGCGGTAGGTGTTGCCGCCGGAGAACGAATACAGGCGGCAGCGGAAGCCGGCATCGGCTTCACACGCGGCGACCTGGGCCTTGTCGAAAGCGTCCAGCGCACGGCTGCGGGCCAGCGGGTCCTTGCCGGCGCCGGCGATGGCCGCCTTGGCCTGGGCGGTGACGTCGGTGATCTGGTCGAGCACGAACACGCGGGCGTTCGGGCCGGCACTCAGTTCATCGCTGAGCTTGGGCGCGTTGAAGCCGTCCTTGATCAGGTTCTTCTGTGCGGTCGAGTTCAGCTGGATCGCACCATAGGCACAGTGGTGGTTGGTGACCACCAGGCCCTGCGGGGAGACGAAGCTGGCGGTGCAGCCGCCCAGCGCGACCACCGCGCCCATCGGGTCGCCGGTCAGGTTGGCCAGCTGTTCCGGGGACAGCTTGAGGCCGGCCTTCTGCAGCGGGCCGGCGATTTCCGGCAGCTGCTGCGGCACCCACATGCCTTCAGCGGCATGGGCGACCTGGACCAGCCCAAGGCTGGCGACGACGGAGAATGCAAGCAGGTTCGAGCGCATGGAGCGGCCCCTGGTAGTGGAACCCTCGATTGTAGCCCGCCGCCCTGCCCCGGCCCGAACCCCGGAAGTCATGGCCCCGGCCCGCCGGGCATGGCCCGGCGCTACCCGCGCGATTTGCCGGTAGCGCCGGGCCATGCCCGGCGAACGCAGTGGCGCTGTTCGAAACGCCCGCCTGCGCACAGCTTTCGTTCCACCACTGCACCCGCAGCGCAACATGGGAAATCCGCGTGGCGCCCTATAATCCGCGCTTTCCCCCTGATGAGTTCCACCCCGATGGCGCAGCAAACGATGAAGGCCCTGGTCAAGCGCGAAGCGGCCAAGGGCATCTGGATGGAAGAGGTTCCGGTGCCGACCCCGGGCCCCAACCAGGTCCTGATCAAGCTGGAAAAGACCGCGATCTGCGGCACCGACCTGCATATCTACCTGTGGGACGAATGGAGCCAGCGCACGATCAAGCCGGGCCTGACCATCGGCCATGAGTTCGTCGGCCGCATCGCAGAGATCGGCCCGGGCGTGACCGGCTACGAGATCGGCCAGCGCGTGTCGGCCGAAGGCCACATCGTCTGCGGCCACTGCCGCAACTGCCGCGGCGGTCGTCCGCACCTGTGCCCGAACACCGTCGGCATCGGCGTCAACGTCAACGGCGCGTTCGCCGAATACATGGTGATGCCGGCCAGCAACCTGTGGCCGATTCCCGACCAGATCCCGTCCGAACTGGCCGCCTTCTTCGACCCGTACGGCAATGCCGCGCACTGCGCGCTGGAATTCAACGTCATCGGCGAAGACGTGCTGATCACCGGCGCCGGCCCGATCGGCATCATCGCGGCGGGCATCTGCAAGCATATCGGTGCACGCAACGTGGTGGTGACCGACGTCAACGACTTCCGCCTGAAGCTGGCCGCCGACATGGGCGCCACCCGCGTGGTCAACGTCGCCAACACGTCGCTGAAGGACGTGATGAAGGAACTGCACATGGAGGGCTTCGACGTGGGCCTGGAAATGAGCGGCAACCCGCGCGCGTTCAACGACATGCTCGACTGCATGTACCACGGCGGCAAGATCGCCATGCTCGGCATCATGCCCAAGGGTGCCGGCTGCGACTGGGACAAGATCATCTTCAAGGGCCTGACCGTGCAGGGCATCTACGGCCGCAAGATGTACGAGACCTGGTACAAGATGACCCAGCTGGTGCTGTCCGGCTTCCCGCTCGGCAAGGTGATGACCCACCAGCTGCCGATCGACGACTTCCAGAAGGGCTTCGACCTGATGGAAGAAGGCAAGGCCGGCAAGGTGGTCCTCAGCTGGAATTGACTCTTCGGGTCAATTCCCCCGCAGGTTTCCTTATCCCCGCGCCGTCGGCGCCCCCCCCTTGAACAACAAGGGGGCTCTCCCCCAGATGGGATCAAGAACGCTGCGGAATCGAAAAAGGCGCCCAATGGCGCCTTTTTCGTGAAGCGTGCCAGGCAAGCCAGGCACCTACCGTAACGCCTGCGGCGTTACTTGCCTACGGCCACGCTCAGCATCACCCGGCTGTGGGCCAGCTTGCCGGAGTTGTCGCGACCATTGCCATCGGTGCCGTAGTAACCCAGGCCAACATTGAACAGGCCGAACTGGCGGGCGACGCCGACGTTCCAGTCGGTGTAGTCCTTGGCGATACCGTCCTCGAAGGTGCTGCGGCCGACGTTGGCGTTGAGCGTGAAGTCCTTCGGCAGGCCCCAGCTGCCACCCAGGCCGAAGTACCAGCCGTCGGTGCTGCTGTTCCACACATCGTTGCTGTAGGCCACCGTCAGCTTGTAGGTGTCGTCCAGCGTGGTGGTGGTGATCAGCTCGTTGTAGTTCTGGTGGCTGGCCTTGAGGTAGGTGTATCGGTTCAACAGCACGTCGAAGTTGACGCGCTCGGTCACGTCCACGCCGTAGCCGATAAGGTAGTCGACCTCGGTATTCGGATCGCCCGGACCGAAGTCCACGCCCGAACCCCAGACACCGGCATACAGGCCAACCGGGCTGGTGTAGGTGAAGCCGGCCTGCAGGGTCGGATCCTCATCGGTCTGCGACACACCACGGAACAGGTAGTCCGAGACGGCGGTGACGTTCCAGCTGTACGGAGATTCGTTGTCCTGGGCGCTGGCGGCGAACGGCGCGAGGGTCAGGGCGGCGGCAATGGCGAGGCAGGCACGGGCGTGCTTCATGAGCGTCTCCGGTGGGGTCGGTGGCGTGGAAGGCGGGGGATCTGCAGCGGGCGCAGCAACCGGAGCCAGACAGCCCCGGTTCACGAATTTTTAACCCGTTTGCTATTGCGATGCAACATGTGCCGGCCATGGCGGTGCCCCATCCGGCCCGGTCCGCAGCCGTCGATGCCCGGTAGAATCAGCGGTTTCCCCGTGCTGAGCCGTGCCCACGCCATGACCGACTCCTCCGCCCTGACCCGCCACTATGCTGAGGAACTGGACGCCATCCGCGCCCAGGGCCTGTTCAAGTCCGAGCGGATCATCACCAGCCCGCAGTCCGCCGAGATCACCCTGGAAGACGGCCGCAAGGTGCTGAACTTCTGTGCCAACAACTACCTCGGCCTGGCCGACCATCCTGACCTGATCCAGGCCGCGAAGGACGCGCTGGACAGCCACGGTTTCGGCATGGCATCGGTGCGCTTCATCTGCGGCACCCAGGACCTGCACAAGCAGCTGGAGAAGCAGATCGCCGACTTCTTCGGCAAGCAGGACACCATCCTGTACGCGGCCTGCTTCGACGCCAACGGCGGCCTGTTCGAACCGCTGCTGGGCGAGAACGACGCGATCATTTCCGATGCACTGAACCATGCCTCGATCATCGACGGCGTGCGCCTGTGCAAGGCCAAGCGCTTCCGCTACGCCAACTGCGACATGGCCGATCTGGAAGCGCAGCTGCAGGCCGCCGATGCGGCCGGCTGCAAGACCAAGCTGATCACCACCGACGGCGTGTTCTCGATGGACGGCTTCATCGCGCCGCTGGACGAGATCACCGCGCTGGCGAAGAAGTACAACGCGCTGGTCCACATCGACGAATGCCATGCCACCGGCTTCCTCGGCGCGACGGGCCGCGGCTCGGCCGAGGTCAAGGGCGTGCTGGAGAAGATCGACATCATCACCGGCACCCTGGGCAAGGCCATGGGCGGCGCGCTGGGTGGCTTCACCTGCGCCAGCGCCGAAGTGATCGAGCTGCTGCGCCAGCGCTCGCGCCCGTACCTGTTCTCCAACTCGCTGCCGCCGCACGTGGTCGCCGCCGGCATCAAGGCGTTCGAGATGCTGGCCGCGGCCGATGACCTGCGCAGCACCCTGGCCGCCAACACCACCTACTTCCGCGAGAAGATGACCGCTGCCGGCTTCGACGTGAAGCCCGGCGTGCATCCGATCAGCCCGGTGATGCTGTACGACGCACCGCTGGCGCAGAAATTCGCCGAGCGGCTGCTGGAAGAAGGCATCTATGCGATCGGCTTCTTCTTCCCGGTGGTGCCCAAGGGCCAGGCCCGCATCCGCACCCAGATCAGCGCCGCGCACAGCCGCGAGCACCTGGACCGCGCGATCGATGCATTCACCCGCATCGGTGTCGAGCTGGGCGTGATCAAGGGCTGATCACCCACGGATAACGCCGGGCCATGCCCGGCGGTTTCCCGATAGCCGCGCCATGCGCTCGCCGGGCACGGCCCGGCGCTACCCATCAGGGCGTGCCGACCAAGGTCGGCACCTGCCAGGCCTTACTTCTTCTTTTTCTTCTTGTCCTTGGGCTCGTCCTTGCTGGCGACCACCACCGGCTTGGCCACAGCGTCCTGCCCGTTGCCCTTGGCAACGCGGATGCCATTGGCTTTCATCCAGGCATCGAACTGGTCGGCGGTCATCTTCTGGTCGCCGTTGCTCATCATGAAGCGATAGCTGCCGCGGCCATCCAGCTCCGGGGTCTTTACTTCAACCACCGGGGTTTCGGCCGGGCGATCGGCCTTGGCCGCCTTCTTGTGGCCGCCGCAGGCCGTCAACAGCACGATCGGCAACAACAGGCTGGCACAGCGCAGGGTTTGCTTGAGGGTCGGGTGATACATGGCAGGCTCCGTTCTGGACATTCGACAACCAGGCGCCCCCTACGCCTGGAACGGTGGCCGGCGAGCGCCGGCCGTGGGCATCACTCAGCCCGGTGCAGCGGCCCCCAGCCGCTGCTGGTCGCTGACCTCCAGCGCCCGCCACTGGCCCTTGCCGAGATCGCCGAGCGTGAGCTCTCCGATCGCAACGCGGACCAGGCGCAGCACCTGCAGGTCGAAGGCCGCCAGCAGGCGACGGATATGGCGGTTGCGGCCCTCGTCGAGGACCACCTCCAGCCAGGCGGTCTTGTCGCCGCTGCGCAGCACGCGCACGGCCAGGGCAAGCAGGAACTCGCCCTCGTCTTCGACACCGGCGCGCAGCGCAGCCAGGGTGTCCTCGTCGGGCAGGCGATCCACCTGCACGTGGTAGGTCTTGTGCGGGCCGGTCTGCGGATCAGTCAGGCGCGCAGCCCACTGCGAATCATTGCTGAACAGCAACAGGCCTTCACTGGCCTTGTCCAGGCGACCGACCGGCGCGATCCACGGCAGGCCGGCACCATCGAAGCAGCGGTACACGGTGTCGCGGCCACGCTCATCCTGCACGGTTGTGACCACCCCGCGCGGTTTGTTGAGCATCAGGTACAGACGTTGCGGTGCGCCCATCGGCTGGCCGTCGACCTCGATCGGTGGCGCCGGGCTGGCAATCGGAAATTCCGGATCACGGACGATGCGCCCGGCGACACGAACGCGGCCATCAGCGATCCAGCGCGCGGCCTCGCTGCGCGAGCACACACCCGCCTTGGACAGCACGCGCGCCAGGCCATGGCGCACGCCGGCGGAAACCGCAGGGGGATTCGCACGCCCACGCGCAGCGTGGGAGCGGGCAGCGGGGGCGGCAGGTGGGCGGCGCGTGCGCAAGCCTCTGCTCCCCGCCGCGCTTACTTCTTGTCGACCGGCTTGGTCTCAGCCGGTACTTCGGCTGCGGCCGGGGTGGCTGCCGGAACCGGACGCGCCTTGACCACGCGTACGCCGCGCGCCTTCATCCAGGCGTCGAACTCTTCGGCGGTCATGCGCTTGCCGTTCTGGCTCATGTCAAAGCGCCACGGCGTGTTGTCGAACTCGGTCTGCGGCTTGTACGCGGCCGGATCATTCGGCTTCACAGCCGGCGCGCTCGGAATCGCCTTGGCGATGTTCTGGCAGCCATCGATGCGCAACCGCTGCAGCACCTGGTCCAGCGACTGCGACGGATCGTAGCTGCTGCCCAGCACGCCGCTGGACATGCCCAGCTGGCTGCTGCGGATGTACAGCTCGTCGGCCACCGGGGCGACGGCCGTGGCCGGCAACGGCAGCGGCGAAGCGCTGGTGTTGACCGAGCAATCGACCGCAGCGTGAGCAGCAGGAACCAGGGCCAGCGCCAGAACGGCAGCCGATGCAGAGCGCAGCATGAGGGCATCCACGAAAGGAAGTGACGCGGCGAGTTTAGCAATGCCGCGTCATCTTTCAAGCGCCACTTTCAATGAATACGGCAACTCATTGGTTTGATAAGCAAATTACCGACGAACGGTCACCATTCCAGCGCTGATTCATCATTGCGGACCGCACAAACAACAAGACCCGGCCGAAGCCGGGTCCTGCTGCATCTTACTGGCAGAGCGTCAGAACTTAGTTCTGGACGTTCAGCTCGGTACGACGGTTCTTGGCGCGACCTTCCGGATTGTCCGAACCATCCGGGTTGGTGTTCGGCGCAATCGGACGGCTCTCGCCGTAGCCGATCGGACCGGCCAGACGGCCAGCGTCGACGCCGTTCTTGGTCAGGTAGTTGTACACCGCGGTAGCACGACGCTCCGACAGCTTCTGGTTGTAAGCGTCGGTACCCTTCGAGTCGGTGTGACCGGCAACTTCAACGCGCAGATCCGGGTAACGCTTCAGGATCTCGGTGGCTTCGCTCAGGATGGCCACAGCGTCCGGACGCAGGTTCGACTTGTCGAAGTCGAAGTTCACGCCCTTCAGGTCGATCGAGACCGGCACCGGGCAACCGTCCGGACCGATGGTCTGACCCGGCTGCGAGTTCGGGCACTTGTCGTCGCAGTTGTTGACGCCGTCACCGTCGTCATCCAGGTCGGCGCAGCTCGGGGCAACCGGAGCCGGAGCCGGAGCAGCAGCCACCGGGGCCGGGCCCAGCGGGATCACGACGCCGACCGAAGCCAGCACGTCGCCGAACCAGCTTTCGTCGCGCGCGGCGATGCTCTGGTCGTCGAAGTCAGCGCGGTAGGCCACTTCGGCGCGGACAGCAACGCGCTTGTCGAAGGTGGTCTGCAGGCCGACGCCGAGCTTGGCAGCCAGGTTGCCGTCCTTGCGCTCACGCGGACCGTTGGTGTCCAGAGCCGGGTACTCTTCTTCCGACTTCTGGTAGCCCAGGCCGCCCACGATGTAGGGGTTCCAGCCGCGGCCTTCCTTGATGAAGTGGCGACGCAGATCGAACGACACGCCGTACTGCGACCAGTTCTGATCCTGGTTGGCGTCGAAGTTCGGGTTCTGGTAGTTCAGCTCACCATCCAGCGACCAGTTCGGGCTGATGAACTTGCCCAGACCCAGGGTCACGAACGGAGCGTCGTTGGTCAGGCGGTCGTTGTCCTGGAAGTTGAAGCCGGCCGAACCGGTCAGGTACCAGCGGTCATCGAACTCCTGCGCCGACGCAGCCTGGGCGAAAGCCAGACCGCCCAGCAGCGCGGCAGTAAGGATCTTCTTGTTCATTGAGTACAGCTCCTATTTCGGGGGTATGAAACCGGTAGAGGCATGGGCCAGCACTACTGCGTCGATGTTCAGACAGCCGATTCAGCACGCCACCGCCGCGAACATTATGCTCAGGCGGGTGAAGGTCATGTTAACAGTCCCGTAACATGTGAAGCGCCGCGCACGACCGGCCACCGGTCCGACGTTGAAACCCTATACAGGATGATGAAAATCCGCAAGACCCACGCACCACAAGGGTTTGGAAGGGTTTAACGGCCAGATGCGTCAGATTTGGCGCGGGTTATCCCAAAGCGGTTCAGCGCGCGCCCATCGAGGTGAGGAACCTTATGATGCAGACAGGAACCGAGCTGGAGCTGCAATGAAAGCCGTCGCCCTGTGCCGTGACTCCGCCCCTGCCCTGCGCGATCTGGTGCTGCCACCGCCGCAGCCGCCGCGTGGCCGTGACCTGCTGATCCGTGTCGAAGCACTTTCCGTCAATCCCGTCGACGGGAAGCTGCGTGCAGCCACGCCGGCCGCGTCGCTGGATACCCCGCGCATTCTCGGCTGGGACGCCGCAGGGGTGGTCGAAGCGATGGGCGAGGAGGCCAGCCTGTTCGCCTCCGGTGACGAGGTCTACTACGCAGGGGATGTCACCCGCCCTGGCTGCAATGCGCAGTATCAGCTGGTGGATGAGCGGCTGGTGGCACGCAAACCGACTACCCTCGATTTCGCCGAAGCGGCCGCGCTGCCGCTGACCACCCTTACTGCCTGGGAACTGCTGTTCCAGCGCATGCCCCTGCAGCTAGATGATCGCCGCCACGCCGGCCAGCGCCTGCTGGTGATCGGTGGTGCCGGCGGCGTCGGCTCGATGGCGATCCAGCTGGCCCACCACGCGGGGTTTGAGGTCATTGCCACCGCCTCGCGTGAAGCCTCGATCGACTGGTGCCGGCGGATGGGCGCCCAGCATGTCATCGACCATCGCCAGCCCCTGTTGCCGCAGCTGCAGGCGCTTGGCGTCGACGAAGTGCAGGTGGCACTCAACCTGGCCGACACCGATCACTACTGGGACGAACTGGGCCAGCTGCTGGCACCACAGGGACATGCAGGCCTGATCGTGGAACCCCGCGGCCCGCTGCGCATCGGCGATCCCTACAAGGCCAAGTGCATCGGCATCCATTGGGAATTCATGTTCGCCCGCGCGCGCTTTGCCACCGCCGACCGCATTGAGCAGCACCGCATCCTCAACCGCGCCGCCAGCATGATCGACGCGGGCCAGTTGCGCGGCACGCTGAGCGAAGTGCTGGGCCCGATCAATGCGGCCAACCTGGATGCCGCGCATCAGCGTCTGGCCGGCGGCCGCACCATCGGCAAGCTGGCGCTGGCCGGCTGGGACGACTGATTCACCACCCACAACCTGTCGCAGTGGATTGGCCGGCATCTGTATCTATTGAACGGCCTGTTTCGGGGATAGGGTGGAAACAGATCCCCCTCCCCCGAGCCCGTCATGCCCTCCGCCCTGCCCCTGCGCCTGCTGCAACTGATCATCGGCCTGTTCCTCTACGGCTTCGGCGCCTCGCTGATGATCCGCGCCGCCATCGGTGTCGCGCCGTGGGATGTGCTGTCGCAGGGCATTGCTGCACAGACCCCGTTGTCGTTCGGCCTGGCCACCAACGTGATCGGCGCGCTGGTACTGCTGCTGTGGTGGCCGCTGCGGCAGAAGCCCGGTGTCGGTACCGTGCTCAACGTGATGCTGATCGGCCCTTCGGCCCAGTTCGGACTGTGGCTGCTGCCCCCGGCCGTCGGTCTCGGCTGGCAGGTGGCGATGTTCTGCGCCGGCATGCTGCTGGTGGCGCTGGCCACCGGCCTGTACATCGGCGCCAAGCTCGGCCCTGGCCCGCGCGATGGCCTGATGACCGGACTGCACGCGCGCACCGGCTGGCCGATCTGGAAGGTGCGCAGCCTGATTGAAGGCAGCGTGCTGCTGCTGGGTTGGTGGCTGGGCGGCAATGTCGGCGTCGGCACGCTCGCCTTCGCGTTGCTGATCGGGCCACTTTGCGGGATCACCCTTGGCTGGTTCGGGATCGGCCGCACACCGGTAGTGCCGGCCGCTGGCCGGCAACCGCAATCGCCCTGAGCTGACCGGTAGGCCGGGCATGGCCCGGCGCCACCGAGCGCGAGCCAGCCCTTGCCCCGGGAGCCGTTTCGCGGCACCCTTCGCGCTTCCGTACGCAAGCGTATCGACATGTCGCCAGCCAACGAAAGCGCCTACCCCCACCTGTTCTCCCCGCTGGACCTGGGCTTCACCCAGCTGCGCAACCGGGTGCTGATGGGCTCGATGCACACCGGCCTGGAGGACCGCGCACGCGACTTCCCGCGCCTGGCCGCCTACTTCGCAGAGCGCGCCGAGGGTGGCGTCGGCCTGATCGTCACCGGTGGTTTCGCGCCGAACGTGGTCGGCTGGCTCAAGCCGTTCGGCGGCAAGCTGTCCTGGCCTTGGGAAGTGCGCCCGCATCGGCAGTTGACCGCCGCCGCGCACCAGCACGGCGCGAAGATCTGCCTGCAGCTGCTGCATGCCGGGCGCTACGCCTATCACCCGCTGTCGGTAGCGCCGTCGAAGCTGAAGGCGCCGATCAATCCGTTCACCCCGCGCGCCTTGTCGGCCAGCGGCGTCGAGCGGCACATCGCCGACTATGCACGCAGCGCGAAGCTGGCCCGCGAAGCCGGCTACGACGGCGTGGAAGTGATGGGCTCGGAGGGTTACCTCATCAACGAGTTCATCGCCCCGCGCACCAACAAGCGCGATGACCGCTGGGGCGGTGATGCCGCACAGCGCATGCGCTTCGCGGTGGAGATCGTGCGCCGCATCCGCGAGGCCTGCGGCCCGGATTTCATCATCATCTACCGCCTGTCGCTGGTCGACCTGGTCGAAGACGGCAGCAACTGGGAAGAGATCGTGCAGCAGGCCCAGGCCATCGAGGCCGCCGGTGCGACGATCCTCAATTCCGGCATCGGCTGGCATGAAGCGCGCATTCCGACCATTGCCACGTCGGTACCGCGTGGCGCATTCGCCGCGGTCACCGCCAAGCTCAAGCCGCACGTGTCGTTGCCGCTGGTGGCGACCAACCGCATCAACATGCCCGAGGTCGCCGAACGCATCCTCGCCGATGGCGGTGCCGACATGGTGTCGCTGGCCCGTCCGCTGCTGGCCGACCCGCAGTGGCCGAACAAGGCCCGCGCCGGCCGCGCCGAAGCCATCAACACCTGCATCGCCTGCAACCAGGCCTGCCTGGACCACGTGTTCGAAAACAAGCTGGCCAGTTGCCTGGTCAACCCGCGTGCCGCCCACGAGACCGAGCTGGTCTACACCCCGACCACCGCACCGAAGCGGGTGGCCGTGGTCGGCGCCGGCCCGGCCGGCCTGGCCTGCGCTACGGTCGCTGCCGAACGCGGCCACCAGGTCACCCTGTTCGACGCCAGCGAGGAGATCGGTGGCCAGTTCAACGTGGCCAAGCGCATTCCCGGCAAGGAAGAGTTCCACGAGACCCTGCGCTACTTCCGCCACAAGCTGGGCGAGACAGGCGTGCAGCTGCGCCTGGGCACCCGTGCCGACGCGGCCAGCCTGGCCGGCTTCGACGAGGTCGTACTGGCCACCGGCATCCTGCCGCGCAAGGTCGACTTCCCCGGTGCCGACCACGCCAAGGTGGTCAACTACCTGGATGTGCTGCTGGGCCGGGTCGAGGTGGGTGCCAGCGCCGCCATCATCGGCGCCGGTGGCATCGGCTTCGATGTCGGCGAGTTCCTTGCCCATGACGGCCCCTCGCCATCGCTGGACCCGCAACGCTGGATGGCCGAATGGGGCGTGGATGCCACCTTCGAGGCCCGCGGTGCACTGGCCCGCCCGGCCGTGGAGGCGTCGCCGCGCAGGCTGTGGCTGCTGCAGCGCAGTGCCGGAAAGCCCGGTGCACGCCTGGGCAAGACCACCGGCTGGATCCACCGCGCCACGCTGAAGGCCAAGGGCGTGCGCATGCTGGGTGGTGTCGAGTACCTGGGCGTGGACGATGCGGGCCTGCGCATCCGCGTGGACGGCAGCGAACAGCTGCTGCCGGTCGACCACGTGGTGATCTGTGCCGGCCAGGAACCGCAGCGCGCGCTGCAGGCCGAACTGCAGGCCGCGGGCATCACCGCACACTTGATCGGTGGTGCAGATGTGGCCGCCGAACTCGATGCAAAACGTGCGATCGATCAGGGCAGCCGGCTCGCCGCCGCGCTCTGATGAACACCTGAATGGGGGCCGGAATGTGATTTCCGTCACCGGCCCCCAAGCTGAATGTCAAGCCGGACGATTCAGGATGCGTTCGGCAATCCCCCCCTACCTTGCGCCGACTTTCTGCTCACCAGCCAGTTTCCGGTGAGCCGGTGCGGACCCCGCCGATCGATCCACGATCGTGTTCTTGGGGCCGCCCACGGGGCAGCCCCGATGGCCGCCTCCCCATGACGCCAAGTCGTACCCCGCCTCCAGCAGCCTGCGCTGCCGGAACCGCCAGGTGCGTCCCACACGGAGCAAGGAGTTATATGAAACTGGCCTGGATTCTCTGGCTGTCGCAGTTGCTGCCGCAGCCGGCCGCTGATTCATTGTGTTTGAGCACCACCGTTTACCTGGAAGCCCGCGACCAGACCCTGCGTGGCCAGCAGGCCGTGGCCGAAGTCGCCCTGCGTCGCCTCGACAGTGGCCTGTGGGGCGACTCGATGTGCCAGGTGGTGACCGCGCGCAAGCAGTTCGCCCCCACCATCGTCTCCCCCGGCACCCAGTTGGGCAACGATGCGGCGTGGAGTGAGGCGATGGACGTGGCCTTCGACGCCGAGCGCAACTGGGCGCTGCCAGCCGGCGAGCGCCGCGAGATCGTGCCTGGCGCCAGCCACTTCGCTGCGCTGGCCATCGCCAGCCCGAACTGGCGCAACGCCTACCAGGTGGCCACCATCGGCGATCACACCTTCTACAAAGTGCAGAACCTCAAGCCCCGGCAGTCGTAACGATCCGTTGCCGGTGGCAGCGTTGCCGCGTGTGGCTGGGCTCTGGGATAGTGGTGGTTTCCCGCCACACCCCGCCTGGAGTTCCCATGAAGCTGTACAGCAAGCCCGGTGCCTGTTCCACCGCCGACCACATCGCCCTGCAGTGGACCGGCCAGCCGTTCGAGGTCGAACTGCTGAACAAGGACACCCTGAAGGGTCCGGAATTCCTCAAGATCAATCCGGCCGGCGCGGTACCGGCGATCGTCGATGGCGACTTCGTGCTGGTGCAGAACGCGGCGATCATGGGCTACATCGCCGACAGCTACCCGCAGGCCGGTCTCGGCGGCGATGGCAGCCCGCGCCAGCGCGCTGAAGCCACCCGCTGGCTGGCCTTCGTCAACTCCGACGTGCACCCGGCGTTCTCGCCGCTGTTCGCGCCGGGCAAGTTCATCGCCGATGAAGGCCAGTACGATGCGATCCGCGCCGCCGCGCACAAGCGCCTGCGCGCCCTGTTCGAGACCGCCGACAGGCAGCTGGCCGACAAGCCGTGGCTGGCCGGCTTCCGCAGCTTCGCCGATCCCTACTTCTACATCACCCTGCGCTGGGCGGCCGGCACCAAGGTCGACCTGTCGGGCCTGGACAACCTGGCCGCCTACAAGGCGCGCATGGACGCCGATCCGGGCGTGCAGGCGGTGCTGAAGGCCGAAGGGCTGACCTGATGGAACCGGGGTCGGATCCGTCTGCGCAGCAGGCGGCTCCGACCCCATTGGTGCCATCGGCGCGGTCAGCCGATTTCGCGGATCACTTCGCCCTTCGCATCGCGCAGGAACGTCGGCACCACTTCAACCTGCAACGTACTCGACACCGGGTAGGTCCCGCGTTGCGGCCGCACGCCATGCCAGGCCTGCAACGCCGCCTCATCCAGTATCCAGCGCACGTTGTCGTCCTCGACCGCGACCGCGCCATCGGTGGCCGGCATGAACTCCCATTGCCGTTCGCGGCTGACCAGCGTCAGTGCCTTGCCGTGGCGCAGGCGCAGTGGCAGCAGCTCACCCACACTGCCGACCTGCCCGGCCCCCAGCACCAGCGTGGTGATACCCGCCGTCTGCCGCCAGTCCAGCGTCTCGATGAACAACATGCCGGTACTGGACCCCTCACGCTCGCTGCCGGCCTCCACCCGCTCGGCCAGCGCCGGATCGTCCAGCAGATTGCCGCGATGCAGATCGGTGATCCACAGCGGCATCGCTTCCTCAAGCACCTGCAGGACACCGCGCGTGGACCAGCGCTTGATCGCGTCCATTTCCTCGTCGGTCAGCCCCACCACCTGCAGGAACTGCAAATGTCCATTGGCGGTGTCGCGCGGTGGCAACTGCGGATCGGCAACGAATGCCAGATGGCAGAGACGGGTGTCGGTCTCCAGCGCGATCGGGCCATTGGCGTTGAGGTGGTGGCCATCCTCGAACACATTGCCGCTGCTGAACACATAGCGCGCCAGATTCTGCAGCAGGTTCATCGGCCACGCAGGCGGCGTGCTGCCTGCATCCTCCCCCTCGTCCGCAGCCAGGCGGAGCGTCAGCTCGAAACCATAGCCACTGGTGGCCGCATCACTGCTCTCTTTTGCATACAGTTCTGACAGACCGTAGGTGACGTAGTGCCAATGCGGAACCGGTGATTCGGCCCAGTAGACGCTGATGCCGTCGAGCGGATCCTGGCCACCCAGCGTGTACGGCAGCGCGGTACCGAAGTGACGCGGCTCCTGGCCGGCGTACAGCGGTGCCAGCGCGGCATTGATCGCATCCCAACCGGGGGTATCGGTGTCGTCCTGCATGCGGGGCTCCTGGGCGGAAAAAGAGCGGACCACTTTACCCCGCGCGTCAGCCGGGCACGACCTCGGCAGTGACCGGTGCCATCGAGATCTGGATCTCCTGCCACCAGCGCTGGGCCAGCGCCGGGCTGCGTGCCTTGCCGATCGCGGCGATCATTTCCGGGCACAGTTTTTCCAGGGCGACCGCGTCGGGACAGCGCTCGATCTTCAACTGCATGAAGTAGCCTTTCAGGCCCAGATGGCGGCGCACGGCATCGCTCATCGCGTCGTACAACTGCTGGTACAGCGCCGGATCCTGCTCACGGCCGCTGCACAGCCCGCGCTGCGGTACAGGTTCGGCCCTGCCGCCGACCACTTCGATCAGGCCCAGTGCAGCCAGCTGCTGCAGCGCATCCGGCGGCGCGCGCAGTCCTTCAAACAAGCCGCGCAGTTCGCTTTCATCACGCTGGCCGTCAACCATCAACAGGATCGAACGCAGCGCCGCCGGCAGGCGCCGGGCACGATCTTCGATTTCCTGGCGGCCAGCGGCCGTCTTGGCATGCAGCAGTGCCATAGCTCCCCCTTCCCACGATGCGATACGCATGCACGCCCTTGCGGGCGCGCCCCCCTGTTCGCCATCCCCGGGTGGCACGCGCGTTCCCCGGCGCGTGCCGCGTGTTGCAGGTCGATGACAGGCGGAGCTTAGCGCATGTCCTGGCAGGCCTGGGTAGCGCCAGGCCATCCCTGGCGGCTTTTCCGCGCTTTGCGCTCGCCGGGCATGGCCCGGCGCTACCACCCCGATCAGCGTCCCAGCGCGCGGCGGATCTCTTCCAGCGCGCCCGGGTCGTCCAGCGTCGACAGGTCGCCGGGGTCGCGCTGCTCGGCCAATGCCTGCAGCGAGCGACGCAGCAGCTTGCCCGAACGGGTCTTGGGCAGCGCGTTGACCACATGGATGTGCGCCGGTCGCGCCACCGCCCCCAGCGAGGTGGTCACCGTGGCCATCATCTCGGCCACCACTGCGGCCGGGTCTTCGCCATCGAGCCCCTGCTTGAGGGTGACGAACACCAGCGGCACCTGCCCCTTCAATTCGTCCTTCACCCCGATCACCGCCGCCTCGGCCACGCGCGGGTGACTGGAGATGGCCTCTTCGATCTCACGCGTGCCCAGACGGTGCCCGGCCACGTTGATCACATCGTCGGTGCGGCCGAGGATGAAGGTATAGCCATCGTCATCGCGGATGGCCCAGTCCAGCGAGCTGTACAGCAGTTCCTTGAAGTGGCTGAAGTAGCTCTGCAGGAAGCGGCTGTCGTCATTCCAGACCGTGCTCATGCAGCCCGGCGGCAACGGCGGCGTCATCACCAGCACACCCTTCTGCCCGGCAGCCACCTCTTCACCGGTGTTCTCGTCGATCACCTTCATCCGGTAGCCGAGATTGGGGAACCCGGGCGAGCCGAACCGCACTGGCTTCATGTCCAGCCCAGGCAGCAGGGTCAATGCCGGCCAACCGGTTTCGGTCTGCCAGTAGTTGTCGATGATCGGCTTGCCCAGCGCGTCGCTGATCCAGTGCGCGGTCGGCTCGTCCAGCGGCTCGCCGGCCAGGAACAGATACTTCAGCGCATCCAGGTCGTGGCGGTGGATGAAATCGGCATCGTGCTTCTTCAGCACGCGGATCGCCGTCGGCGAAGAGAACATCGTGCGCACGTTGTACTGCTCGCACAGCGCCCACCAGATGCCCGGATCGGGGTTGGTCGGCAGCCCTTCGTACAGCAGCGAGGTGCAACCGCCGATCAACGGGCCATACACGTTGTAGGAATGGCCCACGGCCCAGCCGACATCGGAGGTGGAGAACATCACCTGTCCCGGCTTGCAGTCGAACACGGTCTGCATCGACTGTGCCATCGCCACCGCATAGCCACCGACATCGCGCTGCACGCCCTTCGGCTTGCCGGTGGTGCCGGAGGTGTACAGCAGGTAGCTGGGCTCGCTCGATTCCAGCCATTGCACCGGCACATCGGTCTGCCCGATCTGCGCACGCAGGGTGGCGTACTCGACGTCGCGCCCTTCGATGCGTGGCTCGGCCGGGTCCAGCCCGCGCGAAACGATCAGCACGTGCGGCGGCGGACTGCTGGCTTCGGCGCAGGCGGCATCGACCATCGCCTTGTACGGAATGAGCTTGCCGCCACGCATGCCGGCATCGGCAGCGATCAGCAGCTTCGGCTTGGCATCGTCAATGCGCAGCGCGAGGTTGTGCGCAGCGAAGCCACCGAACACCACCGAGTGCACCGCACCGATACGTGCACAGGCAAGCATGGCGAACACGGCCTCGGCCATGTTCGGCATGTAGATCACCACGCGGTCGCCGTGGCCGACGCCAAGGTGCTTCAGCACGGCGGCGAAGTCGTTCACTTCGCGATACAGCTGGCGATAGGTGATTTCGCGGGTGCTGTTGGTTTCGGTGGAGATGGCGACGAGTGCGAGCTGGTCCGCGCGGTCGGCCAGATGCCGGTCGACGGCGTTGTAGCAGAGGTTGGTTTCACCACCCACGAACCAGCGCCGGAACGGCGGGTTGCTGTAGTCGAGCACCTGTTGCGGCGGCGTGTGCCAATGGATGCGCTTGGCTTCCTCGCCCCAGAATGCCTCCGGCTCGTCGATCGAACGGCGGTAGGTTTCCTCGTAGTTCATGACGCAGCCCTCCCAGACAAAGTCATGGCTTCGAGCATAGTCCGGCGCTGGCGCGTGGGCCGCCCTACCTTGGTAGGGGGTGTGTTGCCGGCAGGGCTGCGCCCTGCACCCGCAGAAGCAACGGCAACGGCAACAGCAACAGCGTGCATTCCTTGGGATGGCGGGGTGGGTCCGATTGCGGGGGACGCCGTGAATACGTCCATGTAGGCTCGGTCGCGCCATCCATGGCGCTCACGCCCCCGCAACCGGACCCACCCCGCCTTCGACAATTTCCCGCCGCTGTTGGGCTGCTGTTGGTAGCTGTCGACCTTGGTCGACACGTAGATCCACGCCATGCGTGGATGCTTTTCGATGAATTGTCGAAATATTCGATTCCGATGGATTTGATCCATCGCAAAGCGTGGATAGACCATCCGTCACCGAAGATCTGTCGAAGGCGGGGTGGGTCCGGTTGCGGGGGTGTCCGCGGCATAGATGCCGCGGCCAAGCCCCCATGGATGGGTT
>NZ_JBYTEK010000038.1:0-43516 GCF_058783335.1 Stenotrophomonas sp. FW305-C-20-S1
GCGCCATGGATGGCGCGACCGAGCTTACAGGGACGTACTTGCAGCGTCCCCCGCAACCGGACCCACCCCGCCATCCCGCAGGAACCCCGCTGTTGCTTCGGCTGTTGCCGTTGCTGTTGCTTCGGCTGTTGCCGCGGCCTCTGCGGGTGCCGGGCGCAGCCCGGCTGTGACCCTACCTTCGGACCTGGCCTTCGCCGCGCACCACGAACCGTTCGACTGTCAGCGCTTCCAGCCCCATCGGGCCATAGGCGTGCAGGCGCGTGGTGGAGATGCCGATCTCGCTGCCGAGACCAAGCTGGCCACCATCGGAAAAACGCGAAGACGCGTTGACCATCACCACCGCCGAGCGCAATGCGCTGACGAAACGCTCGGCACTGGCTACGTCTTCAGTGGCGATCACTTCGGTGTGGTCGGAGGTATAGGTACGGATGTGCGCGATCGCTGCATCAAGATCGTCGACCACGCGGACCGCCAGTATCAGATCAAGGAATTCGGCGGCATAGTCGTCTTCGCTGGCCGCGGTGCTCCCCGGCAGCAATGGCTGCGCGCGCTCGTCTGCGCGCAGCTGCACGCCACGTTCGGCCAGCGCCTGTGCAGCACGCGGCAGGAACGCTGCGGCAATGTCCCGGTGCACCAGCAGGGTTTCCAGTGAATTGCACGCGGACGGGCGACTGCACTTGCCGTCCACCAGCAGATCGACTGACTTGTCGAGATGGGCACTGGCATCGACGAACAGGTGGCAGACGCCCTTGTAGTGCTTGATCACCGGTACCCGTGCGTGCTCGGCGACGAAGCGGATCAGGCCTTCGCCACCGCGCGGGATGGCCAGGTCGATCAGTTCGTGCAGCTGCAGCAGTTCCAGCATTGCTTCGCGACGCAGGTCGGTCAGCACCGTCACAGCGGCAGGGGGCACGCCGTTGGCCTTCAATGCCCCCGCCAACGCCTGAGCGATGGCGGTATTGGAATGGATCGCCTCCGAGCCGCCACGCAGGATCACGCCGTTGCCCGCCTTCAGGCACAGCGCGGCGGCTTCGGCGGTCACGTTCGGGCGTGCTTCGTAGATCATCGCGATCACCCCCAGCGGCACGCGCACCTTCTGTACGCGGATGCCGTTCGGGCGCACGTCGTCGCGGGTCACCTGCCCGACCGGGTCCGGCAGGCCGGCCACCTCGCGCACGGCGTCGGCCATCGCCAGCAGGCGCGCCGGATCCAGTGCCAGGCGGTCGAGCATCGCGCTGCCCACACCTTTGTCGCGGGCGGCGGCCAGGTCGCGTGCATTGCCTGCAAGAATCTGTCCGGCATTGACCTCCAGCGCCTGCGCCATCGCCTGCAGCAGTGTCCTGCGTGCATCGCTGTCCAGGCCGGCAACCACCTGGGCCGCGTCGCGGCAGGCATGGGCCTGCGATTCGATCTCACTCATCGGCATATCCTGCAGTGGGTTCATGGCAGCACCAGATCGTCGCGATGAACGACGGTACCGCCGTAGTTGTAGCCGAGCACGGTCTGGATGTCGCGGGTGTGGCGGCCGGCAATGCGGCGCACGTCATCGGCGGCGTACTGGCTTACACCACGGGCCACGCACACCCGGCCGGCGTCGGTGTTCCAGCATACCTGCACCATGTCACCGCGCCGGAACGCGCCGTCGGCACCGGTGATGCCACCGGGCAACAGCGATGCCCCCTTCTCGCGCATCGCCTGGGCGGCGCCGGCATCGATCAGGATCGCGCCTTCGGCGAGCGGAGCGTGGCGCAGCCAGTGCTTGCGGGCCGCCTCGCGGCTGCGTGCTGCATGGATACGGGTGCCGAACAGGCGATCCTGCGCCAGCGCGCGCACCACCTCGCCGCTGCGGCCATTGAACAGATAGGTTTCGATGCCGACACGGCCGGCCTTGGCTGCGGCCTCCAGCTTGGTGCGCATGCCGCCGGTACCGGCGACCGAACCGGCGCCGCCAGCCATCGCCAGCACGGCATCGTTCAACTCGGCCACTTCATGCAGTGGCCGGGCATCGGCATGCGTGCGCGGATCTGCACTGTAGAGACCGTCGATGTCGGTGGCGATGAACAGTGCATCGGCATCGACCAGCGCTGCCACCGTCGCGGCCAGGTTGTCGTTGTCACCGAGCTTGAGCTCATCCACCGAAACGGTGTCGTTCTCGTTGACCACCGGCAGCGCGCCCAGCCGCAGCAGCTCGTTGAGGGTTGCCCGCGCATTGAGGTAGCGGCGGCGGTTGCGCAGATCGTCATGGGTCAGCAGCACCTGCGCCACCGGGCGCTCGAAGAAGCGCTGCCACAGACCGATCAGCTGCGCCTGGCCCAAGGCCGCCAACGCCTGCCGCGCCGCCATCGCCGCACCGGGTTCATCGGCCCGGGGCAGGATCGCGCGGCCGGCAGCGACCGCGCCGGAGGAGACGATGACGACCTCGCGCCCGGCCAGCACGTTGGCCGAAACGAACTGGGCCAGGCCCAGCGCGTGGCGCGGCGACAGGCCACCACCGTCGGCGGCCAGCAGGCTGCTGCCGACCTTGAGCACGGCGCGCCGCCACGACGGCAGCGCTTGTTCGGGGAACGGCGATGCAACGTGGGCGGCGTGGACAGTCATCAGGGGCGCCTCAGCGGGTATTCCATTCATGGACGCTCAGCGCCGATGCCTGCATCGTCACCAGCGGATCGGTGGCGACGATGGCCTGCGCCTGCGCGAGGCTGTCGAGGTTGCACAGCACATAGGCGCCACCGCTGCCGTCGGCAAAGCCGCCGGTCAGCTGCAGCCTGCCCTCGGCCTGCAACGCATCGAGGAAGTCGCGGTGCGGCTGCACCACGGCGTCGTTGAAGCCCGGCAGGCGCATCGCCAGCACCAGGTAGACGGTGCCGGCCATCAGGACAGCGCCTGCCAGCGCGCGCGCAGTTCATCCAGGCGCAGGTCCGACGCCGAACCCGGCGATACGCGCGCCGCCAGGCTGCCTTCCGGCGTGCGCCCCTGCCCTGCACTGTCGGCACCGGCAGCAGCAGCCTTGTAGGCCTCGCGGAACGGTACGCCCGCTACCGCAGCTTCCACCGCGACATCGGTGGCGTACATGCCCGAATCGATCGCTGCACGCAGCTTGTCATCGCGCCATTCCAGGTTGGCCAGCAGCGCCGGCAGCAGTTCAAGCGCGGCCAGGCCGCGCCCGAAGCCGTGGAAGATGGCGCCCTTGGACGACTGCAGGTCGCGGTGGTAGCCCGACGGCAGCGACAGCAGCTGCTCGATTTCGGTGCGTGCAGCGGCGACGCTGGCATGGGTCGCCCGCATCAGCTCGATCACGTCCGGATTGCGCTTGTTGGGCATGATCGAACTGCCGGTGGTGTACTGCGCCGGCAACGCGACGAAACCGAATTCGGCGCTGGTGAACAGCGACAGGTCCCAGGCAATGCGGCGCAGGTCCAGGGTCGCGCCGCCCAGCGCTTCCAGCGCAGCCAGTTCGAACTTGCCACGCGACAGCTGCGCGTAGATCGGCGAAATCTGCATGCGCGCAAAGCCGAGCGCGGCGGTGGTGTGCTCGCGATCCAGCGGCAGGTTCACGCCGTAACCGGCGGCGGTGCCAAGCGGATTGGCATCGACCAGTGCATGGGTATCGCGGGCGCGCACGGCGTTGTCGATGAAGGCTTCGGCCCAACCGGCCCACCACATGCCGGCCGAAGACACCACGGCACGCTGGATGTGGGTGTAACCGGGAATCGGCAGATGCTGCTCGGCCTGCGCACGGTCAAGTGCAACCTTTGCCACTTCGGCGCTGACCTGCGCCACGCGCTGCAGCTTTTCCTTCAACCACAACCGGGTGGCGACCAGGATCTGGTCGTTGCGGCTGCGGCCGGTGTGGATCTTGCGGCCGGCATCACCCAGGCGTTCGGTCAACCGTGCCTCGATCGCCGAATGGCCATCCTCATACTGCGTATCCAGCACGAAGCGGCCTTCGCGGAAGTCCTGCGCCAGCACCTCAAGTTCACGCAGCAACCCGGCCAGTTCGTCGGCGCTGAGGATGCCGATGTGCTGCAGGCCCTGCGCATGCGCGGCGCTGGCAGCAATGTCATGCAGGAAGAACTCGCGATCGAGGATCACGTCGTCGCCGGCGAGGAAGGTCTGGATCTGGGCATCGACAGCGACGCCTGGCTTCTGCCAAAGAAGGTCTGCCATGGGGAGCTCCTGTACGGTTTCAGTGCGGGATCGACGTCAGTTCGTCGATGCCCAGCGCAAGATTGAGGTTCTGCATGGCCTGGGTGGCCGCGCCCTTGAGCAGGTTGTCCAGGGTCGCCACCACCACCACCCGCTTGCCGCCCGGGGCGAGCGTGAAGCCGCCGACCTGGGCACCGTGGCGGCCAGCGATGCGGCTCACCCACGGCGCCTCGTCCACGACCTCGATGAGTGCTTCACCGGCGTAGGCCTGCTGGAAGCGCTCGACGATCTGCTCGCGGGTCTGCACGCGGTTCAACCACAGGTTGGCGGTGAGGGTGATGCCACGGAAATGCGGCGCGACGTGCGGCATGAATTCGACCGCCACGCCCAGCTGCACGGAAACCTCGCGCTCATGCACGTGGTTGGTCAGCGCGTACGGCATCAGGTTGTCGGCCAGCAGTTCAACGTTGTTCTTGTCCGACGGCGAGGTGCCCGCACCCGAGTAGCCGGACACGCCGAAGCACTGCGGCGGACCAGCCAGCAGATCCAGCAGCGGATGGATCGCCAGCTGCATCGCGGTGGCATAGCAGCCGGGGTTGCTGATGTGCTTCTGTCCGCGGTAACGGCTGCGGGTAAGCTCGGGCAGGCCGTAGTACCAGGTGTTGTCGAAACGGTAGTCGGCCGACAGGTCGACGATCACCGTGTCCGGCTTCGCCGTTTCCAGCGCCGCCACGAACGGCGCGGCCAGGCCGTTGGGCAGGGCCAGGATCACCGCGTCCACGCCCTTGGCGGCAACGGCGTCGGCGTCGAGATTCTCGAACTGCAGTTCGCCCTGCCATTGCGGGTAGTGGTCGGACACGCGCTGCCCGGCCAGTTCGCGCGAGGACACGAAACCCAGCTGCAGGTTCGGATGCGCTGCCACCAGGCGGATCAGCTCGGCGCCGGTATGGCCGCGGGCGCCGACGATGCCGACGGTGAACGAGGAGGAAGTGCTCATGCGTGCGTGCTCATGCGTGCGAATCGAGGCGGTGCTGCAGGTGGCGTTTCACGCCCTGCCATTCCGCATCGATGATGGAGAAGATGACGGTGTCGCGCGGCGTGCCGTCGGGATGCCGGCGGTGATTGCGCAGCACGCCATCCTGCTTGGCGCCCAGGCGTGCGATCGCGGTGCGCGAGGTGAAGTTGAACCAGCTGGTTTCAAACACCACGCTCAGGCATTCCAGCCGCTCGAAGGCATGGCTGAGCAGCATCAGCTTGGTTTCGGAGTTGACCCCGGTGCGCTGCACCGATTCGCCATACCAGGTGTAGCCGATGCTCAGCCGCGGTACGTCCGGCTGCAGATCGTAGTAACGGGTGGTGCCGACGATCTGGTCGTTGGCATCGAACACCACGAACGGCAGCACCTTGCCTTCGGCCTGTGCCTGCAGCGCCGCCTGCACATAGCCGGTCATGGCCTTCGCATCGGGCACCTGGGTGTACCAGAGCCTGGACAGCGCGCCTTCGCCCAACGCGCCGCGCAGGCCGTCGATGTGGCTCATCTGCAGCGGTTCCAGCCGCGCATGCGTGCCGGTCAACGTGGGTACCCGGGTCCAGTCTGCATGGTTCATCGCGCTCAGCCCTCCAGGCTCGGCGCACGCACCGCGCAGTGGTCGACATAGGTCCTGATCCGGTCGATGCCATCGGCACCGTACCAGAACACCTTCCAATGACCCTGCTTGTAGCAGCCATCGGACTCGGCGTAGTAGAAGTGGTTGATCGGGTTGCCGTTGCGCGAGCGCCAGAACAGCTGCGGGGTTTCCTCGCGCATCACGTTCCAGACCGCGCGGCCAAGGCCTTCGCCCTGCGCATCATCGAGCACGGCGAACTTGTCCAGGTACACGCCCTCGGCCTCGTCGGTGAGGATCACCGCCGTGCGGTAGTTCTCGCTGACGTACGCGCGCAGCAACGTGGTCCTCTCGAAATAGTCCGGCACCAGGGTGCGGCCGAAACTGGATTCGATCAGGCCCTTCAGGCGCGGCAGGTCCAGCTCGCTCCAGGCGGTTGCACGCAGCACCTTCTCGCCCTTGCGCACCAGCGTTCCCGAGCCCTTGTGGGTGAACAGTTCCTTGGCCAGATCGGCCGGCCGGGTGATCGACACCGACGATTCCAACGGCAACCGGTCCAGCAGGGACTTGATCTGTTCGATCTTCACCTTCATGCCACCGTGGATCCACGGTTGCGCGATCAGGTGGTCGTACTCGGTGGACAGGTTGATCGAATCGATCACGCTGCCCTGCTCGTCCAGCAGGCCGCCGGTACCGGTCAGGAAGATGATCTTGTACGGCTGCAGCTCCTGCACCAGTTCGTTGGCGGCGAAGTCGGCATTGACGTTGAGGATCTGCCCACCGGCGGTCTCGCCCAGGCTGGTGATGACCGGGATCGAGCCGGCACGCAGGCTGGCCTCGATCGGCGCCAGGTTGACCTTCTTCACCTCGCCGACCAGGCCGTAGGTGTCCAGGCCCAGGTACTCCGCCTCGAACACGCCGCCGGTGATGGAGGTGGCGCGCGCGCCGTTCTGCTGCAGCGCTTCGACCAGGCGCAGGTTGGATTGCTGGAACACCCGGCGCACGATCGCCAGCGCTTCCGGCGAGGTCACCCGCAGGCCGTTGACCGTCTGCTTTTCAATGCCGGCGGCCGACAGTTCCGCATCCAGCTGCGGGCCGGCGCCATGCAGCACGATCGGGGTCAGGCCGACTTCCTGCAGGAACGACAGCGAGGAGGTCAGCGCGTCGAGATCGTCGCGCAGCACCGCGCCGCCGACCTTGACCACGGCGAAGCGCTTGGCGTCCAGCTGCGAAAAGCGCTTGAGGTACTGGCTGATCTCCTTCGCGCTGGCCATGCTCGAGAGCAGGCGCACGATGGTCTGGCGGGTCTGGCGGTGGGGCTGGAGGGCAGGAGACATTTCGGTTTCGTCACAGGCGGCGGTCGCCGCGTTGCAGTTCCGCCGCGCAGAAGCGCAGCGGCGTTGTGGGTCGATCAGGCGCCGGCGGCGATGATCCGGTGTACGGCATCGGTGTAGCGCTGCAGCTGCTCCAGCGTCACGAACTCATCGGCGGTGTGGGCCTGGGCGATGTCGCCCGGACCGAACACCATCGTGGTGTAGCCACCGGCCGAGAACAGCGACGCCTCGGTCCAGAAGTCCACCGCGTTGCCGATCGGCAGGTCCAGCGCGTCGGCCACGTCGCGCGCCAGCAGGCGGCGGTGCTCGGCTTCGGCGATATCCCCTGCCGGCAGGCTGGGGCCACGGAAGGTTTCGGTGAACAGCGCCGCTTCCGGTTCGGCGAAGCCGGCGAAGGTCGCCAGCAGCGCATCGATATCCATCGACGGCAGCGGCCGGAAACCAAAACGCACTTCCGCCGCCGGCGCGATCATGTTGGCCTTGATGCCACCTTCCACGCGCCCGATGTTGAAGCGCAGGCCGGTCAATCCACCGAAGCGTGCCGAGGCCAGCGATTGGACATGGTCCAGCGCGCGGTTGCCCCAGCGCATCGCCTGGTGCAGCGCACTGGCGGCCGCGTCCTGCTTGCCCGACGCATGGCCGGCACGGCCGGCGAACTGCATCAGTACCGAGCTGATGCCACGATGCGCGAGCACCGCTTCGCTCATGGTCGGTTCGGCCACCAGCACCGCTTCGTACGCAATGCCCCGGGCCAGGAACGCGGCGATGCAGCGCGGATCGTTGGCTTCTTCATCGCTGGAGAAAAGGAAGGCCGCGTCGCCATCACTGGCATTGGCGGCCGCCACCAGCGCCGCAGCCGCGCCCTTGATGTCACACACACCAAGGCCGACCACGCGGTCGTCCAGGCGGCGCATCACGTGCGGGTCGGCACTCCAGTGCGGCGAGTCCGGCACGGTGTCCAGATGCACGTTGAACAGGTACTTCGGCGTGCCGCGCACGGCATACAGGCTGACCGCGCCGGCGCCATGGTCGATCACCTCCACATTGAACCCGGGCAGGTTGTCGCGCAGGTAATCGAAGATGCCACCGGTGGTGATCGCACGCGGCGGGTTGCGGGTGTCGAAGGACACCAGTGCCTGCAGGTGATCGAGCGTCTGTTCAAGCATGAATCAACAGTTCCTGTGGAATTCCGCCGGGCATGGCCCGGCGCTACCGGAACGCGTCTGGTGGAGAGCCCCCTTCTTGTTGAAGGGGGCGCGCCAACGGCGCGGGGTTGAGGTGGAATGCGTGGTCAACCGCTCAGCGGTTGACCTGCGCGTACAGGGTCGAGCTCATGCCGAACAGCTTGATGAAGCCCTCGGCCTCCTCCACGCCCCAGTCGGCCGACTGCGCATAGGTGGCGCCCTTGGTGTTGAGCAGGTGCGGCGACTTCACCGCAACGGCATCGACGCGGCCGCCGCGGGTTTCCAGCACCACTTCGCCGTTGACCTTGGCCTGCGAGGACTTCAGGAAGGCTTCGATGTCCGTCTTCAGCGGGTCGTGGTAGAAGCCTTCGTACACCAGCTCCACCCACTTGCGCGCCACGTCCGGCTTGAAGCGGTTCTGCTGCTTGGTCAGCACCGCATCTTCCAGCGCGCGGTGCGCGGCCAGCAGCGAGACCAGGCCCGGTGCCTCGAACACGATGCGGCCCTTCAGGCCGATCACGGTGTCGCCGGTGTACACGCCACGGCCGACGCCGTAGGGGGCGAACAGCTTGTTGAGCTGGGCCAGGATCTGCTCGCCCGGCAGTGCCTTGCCATTGAGCTCGACGGCTTCGCCTTCGACGAACTTCAGGGTGACGGTCAGCGCCTGTTCCGGCCACTCGGCGCGCGGTGCGCACCAGCCACGGGCGCCCTCGCCCGGTGCTTCCCAACGATCGATCTCGCCGCCGGACATGGTCAGGCCCAGCAGGTTCTCGTTGATGGTGTAGGCCTGCTGCTTGGCGCGCACGCCGAAGCCACGCTCTTCCAGGTACTTCTGCTCGTAGGCGCGGGTCTGGGTGTGTTCCTTCTGGATCTCGCGGATCGGCGCGATGATCTGGTAGTCGCCCAGGGCCTTCACTGCCAGGTCGAAGCGCACCTGGTCGTTGCCCATGCCGGTGCAGCCGTGGGCGATGATGTTGGTGCCCAGTTCGGCAGCGCGCTTGAGCGCGGCATCGACGATCAGGTAACGGTCCGACACCAGCAGCGGGTACTGGCCCTGGTAGCCCTCGCCGGCCCACACGAATGGCTTGACGAAGCCGGACCAGATGGCCGGACCGCCATCGACGGTCTGGTGGCTGGTGACACCCAGCTCGGCGGCACGCTTCTCGATGAAATCGCGCTCTTCGTCATCCACGCCGCCGGTATCGGCGAACACGGTATGCACGTTGTAGCCGCGCTCCTGCAGGTACGGCACGCAGAAGCTGGTATCAAGGCCGCCGGAGAAGGCGAGAACGACGTCTTTGTTGCTCATGGGGGGGTATGTCCTGGTAGCGCCGGGCCATGCCCGGCGGATTGTCTGGAATGCGTGAACGACGTACGAAAATCAGCGGCCGGCAACAGCAGCCATGATCGCCTTCTGCACATGCAGGCGATTCTCGGCTTCGTTGATGGCGATGCACTGCGGCGAATCCATCACGCCGTCGGTCGCCTTGACGTTGCGGCGCAGCGGCAGGCAGTGGCTGAACACGCCGTTGTTGGTCAGGGCCATCTTCCGCTCGTCGACGATGAAGTGCTTGAACTGGTCGCGGATCGGCTTCTCCGGCTCCCAGTTGCCGAAGAACGGCAGCGCGCCCCAGCTCTTGGCGTAGACCACGTCGGCACCGGCATAGGCACTGTCGATGTCATGGCTGATCTTCAGCGAACCACCGCTCTCGGCCACGTTCTGCTCGGCCCAGCCCATGTAGCGCTCGTCGAGGATGTAGTCGGCGGTCGGGCACAGCAGCGTCACGTCCATGCCCATGCGGGTGGCGATGGTCAGCGCCGAGTTGGCCACTGCGGTGTTCAGCGGCTTGGGGTGGTAGGTCCAGGTCAGCACGTACTTCTTACCGCGCAGGTCCTGGGTACCGAAATGCTCCTGCAGGGCCATCACGTGCGCCAGTTCCTGGCACGGATGGGTGATGGTCTCCATGTTGATCACCGGCACCGGCGAGTATCTGGCGAAACTCTCGAGCACGACGTCCTGGCGGTCGTAGGCCCAGTCGACGAACTTCGGGAACGCGCGCACGGCAATGATGTCGCAGTAGCGGCCGAGCACCTTGGCTACTTCAGCGATGTGCTCTTCGGTATCGCCGTCCATCACCGTGCCGAGGTTGAACTCGATCGGCCATGCATCCTTGCCCGGCTGCAGCACCACTGCGTGGGCACCGAGCTGGAACGCGCCCAGCTCGAAACTGGTGCGGGTGCGCATGGACGGATTGAAGAACACCAGCGCGATCGACTTGCCCTTGAGCTGGTCGCCGAGCTTGTTGCGCTTGAACAGCGCAGCCTGGGTCAGCAGCGCGTCAAGTTCGCTGCGGCGCCAGTCCTGGGTGTTCAGGAAGTGCTTGGGGGACATCATCATTCCTTGCATGAGCGGCGCCGAGGGTCGACGCGGTGGAAGGTGGAAGGGAAAACCGGGAACCAGGGTGGTACGAAAAGGTTGCAGATGAAGCTTTCAGAACGCGGAAACGAAAAAACCCAGCCGGCGGGCTGGGTTTTTTTCGGACGAACAGCAGAAAGCTCCGGATTACCCAGCGAGAATGTGGGGTTCCGGTCGACGGGCACGCGACGTCATGCCAGTGGCCTGGCGGGCGGCGCTGCTGTCGTGCTGGAAGTCGGTGAGCTTCATTGGTCGGCAATCTTTACATGCGGCCGGGGCCGGCGCAAGAGGCCGGCGTCGCAGAATCAGGGGGTGCCGGCGGCAGCCTGCTCCGGGCCCACCCAGGGGGTGATCGAAACCCGGATCTTCAGCCGGTTGCCCGGGTCTTCCGGCAGCCGTGAACGGTACTTGGTGCCCTTGTAGACATAGTCCACGTCATAGGCGATGGGGCGGCGGAACTCGCGTCCGACGGGCACGATACGACAGTCCCGGGTCAGCATCGGGCCCGTGTTGGCCGGCGCCGGGGCGGGGGCTTCGGCCGGCAGTTCCTCCAGCACCTCCTCGTCGCTGCGCTTGAACATCGAGCGAACCGAATCCCAGAGGCGGCCGATGCGGCCCTTGTCCTCCACTGGCTCCTCGCCGGTGACATTGACCGGGGCCAGGGTACGGGTCGAGACCGGCTCGCAGTGCTCCTCGGTGCGGGTGGCACGCAGGGTCTGGAACACCGGCTCCACGTTGAGCACCTGGGCGTAGTCGAACTTCACGTTCTCCACGATCACCACCCGGTTGCGGGGCTCGGCCTCCTGGGCCAGGACCACGGCGGGCAGCGCCGACAGGCAGGCCAGGGTCAGCAACGCGGTGGTTTTCATTGGCGAAGGGAGCAGGGACACGGCAATAGTGTAGGCAGTGGTGACCGCAAGGGGCTGAACATTACCCGTCCGCGCCGTTCCTGCCCACCCCACCCCGGCCGCCGGTGACGTCCACCGGTGGCAACGGTCCCCCCAAAGGGCCCCGACACGTTCTAAAATCACAGGCTTGTCCCCCAGTCACAGACCCATGACCCTGCGCCTGCACAACAACCTGACTCGCCAGCTCGAACCGTTCACTCCGCTCGATCCGGCCTGTCCGACCCTGTATGTGTGCGGCCCGACGGTCTACAACTACGTGCACATCGGCAACGCCCGTGGGCCGGTGGTGTTCGGGGTGCTGGCCGACCTGCTGCGGCGGCGCTTCGGTGCCCTGCGCTACGCCCGCAACATCACCGACGTGGACGACAAGATCAACACCGCCGCGCGCGAGCAGGGCGTGCCGATCAGCACCATCACCGACCGTTTCGCTGCTGCCTACCGTGAAGACATGGCCGCGCTGGGCGTGGTGCCGCCGGACATCGAGCCGGAAGTGACCGCGCACATGGCGCAGATCATCACCATGATCGAGCAGCTGGTCAGCAGCGGGCATGCCTACGCCGCCGAGGGACACGTGCTGTTCGCCGTCGGCAGTTTCGAGGGCTACGGCAAGCTGTCGCGCCGCGATCCGGACGAGATGCTGGCCGGCGCCCGGGTCGAGGTCGCTCCCTACAAGCGCGCCCCCGGCGACTTCGTGCTGTGGAAGCCGTCCAGCGACGACCTGCCGGGCTGGGAATCGCCCTGGGGCCGCGGCCGTCCGGGCTGGCACATCGAATGCTCGGCGATGGCCGCCGCGCACCTGGGCGAGACCATCGACATCCATGCCGGCGGCGTCGACCTGCAGTTCCCGCACCACGAAAACGAGATCGCACAGAGCGAGTGCGCGCACGGCGGCAAGGTGTTCGCGCGCTTCTGGCTGCACAACGGCATGCTCAACTTCGGCGGCGCCAAGATGAGCAAGTCGATCGGCAACATCGAGCGCGTCCACGACCTGGTGCGCAGGCATGCCCCCGAGGCGCTGCGCCTGGCGTTGCTGTCGGCCCACTACCGGCAGCCGCTGGACTGGTCCGATGCGCTGATCGAACAGTCCGGCCGCACCCTCGACCGCCTGTACGGCACCCTGCGCGAGCTGGCCGACGTTGCCGCCACCGCAGTGATCCCGGCAGAGATCGAAGCGGCATTGGATGACGATCTCAATACGCCGCAGGCGCTGGCCGAAGTGGCCCGTATCGCCGGTGAAGCGCGCCGCGCCACCGATCCTGGCGAACGCACACGCCTGAAGAGTGAACTGCTTGGCGCCGGCCTCGCCCTGGGCCTGCTGCAGGCCGATCCGGCGCAATGGTTCGGCAACGCCGCCGGCGACAGCGACGACGATGCGCGTATCCAGGGCTTGATCGACGAACGCGCGGCAGCCAAGCAGGCACGTGACTTCGCCCGTTCCGACGCCATCCGCGACCAGCTGGCCGCCGAAGGCATCGTGCTGGAAGACACCCCGCAGGGCGTGCGCTGGTCGCGCAAGCGCGGCTGACCTGCCCTGCCCCGTGGCCGGTCCGCCGGCCACGCTCCCTACTGTAGAGACTGTTGTGATCGACTCCCCGTTCCCGCTTGAACCCACCGCCGCCGAGGCACAGACGGCCATCGCCGAGGAATTCGGTTTCTTCGGCGACTGGTCCGAGCGCTACCAGTACCTGATCGACCTCGGCCGCAAGCTGCCCGCCTTCCCGGACGCGTGGAAGACCGAAGAGCACCGCCTGCTCGGTTGCCAGTCGATGGTCTGGATCGTGCCGGAAGGCAACGCGCAGTCGCTGCGCTTCCACGCCATCAGCGATTCGGCCATCGTCTCCGGCCTGATCTTCCTGGCGCTGCGCGTGTACTCCGGGCGCACCGCGCAGGAGATCCTGGCCACCGAACCCAGCTATATCCAGGATATCGGCCTGGCCCGCCACCTGTCGCCGACCCGCAGCAACGGCGTGGCGGCGATGCTGGCGTTCATCCGCGAGACCGCGCAGGCCCAGCTGCAGCGCGATCCGTCGTGAGCGAGCCCGCCACGGCCGAAGACACCGCGCTGGGCCTGCTGTCCCGGCCCGGTTTCGCCAGGCTGCTGGCGTATCGCATCTTCGCGATGCTGTCCTACCAGGTGGTCGCGGTCACCGTCGGTTGGCACATCTACGAAGTCACCCGCAATCCGTTCTCGCTGGGCCTGATCGGCCTGGCCGAGGTGCTGCCGTTCTTCTGCGTGGCGCCGTTCGCCGGTTACCTGGTGGATCATCTGCCGCGCCGCCGGCTGGGCATGGTCGCCTGTTCCGGCCTGGTCGCCACCGCGCTGGTGCTGACCAGCGTGGCCAAGGGCTGGCTGCCGGTTGAGGGCGTGTGGCCGATCTATGCGGCGATCGCACTGACCGGCATGGTCCGTGCCTTCCTGTCGCCGATCTACAACGCGTTGTTCGCCCGCGTGCTGGCACGCGAGCACTTCGCCCGTGGCGCCGGCCTTGGCGCCGTGGTGTTCCAGGCTGGCATGATCGCCGGCCCGGCACTGGGTGGCGTGCTGGTCGGCTTCGGTGGCAAGGGCCTGTCCTATGCGGTGGCCACGGCCTTCGCGCTGGTGGCGATGGGCTGCCTGGCCACGCTGAAGGTGGAAGAGCCGGTGCATGCCGGCCCAGCCGCCCCGATCTTCAAGAGCATTGCCGAAGGCGCGCGCTTCGTGGTCGGCAACCGGATCATGGTCGGCGCCATGGCGCTGGACATGTTCTCGGTACTGCTGGGCGGTGTGGTGGCGATGCTGCCGGCGTTCCTGCACGAGATCCTGCATCACGGCCCGGAGGGCCTGGGCATCCTGCGCGCGGCGCCGGCACTGGGTTCGGTGTGCGTTGGCCTGTGGCTGGCGCGCCACCCCCTGCACCGTAATGCCGGTCGGGTGCTGCTGTTCGCGGTCGCCGGCTTCGGCCTGTGCGTGATCGGCTTCGGCCTGTCCCAGCACTTCTGGCTGTCGGCGTTGATCCTGCTGTTCTACGGCGCCTTCGACGGCGTGTCGGTGGTGATCCGCTCCACCATCCTGCAGCTGGCCACGCCGGAAGAGATGCGCGGCCGGGTATCGTCGATCAACGGCATCTTCATCAGTTCGTCCAACGAACTGGGCGCGTTCTATGCCGGCACCATGGCCAAGGTGCTGGGGCTGGTACCGGCGGTGGTACTGGGCGGATTCGCGGTACTGAGCGTGGCCGGTGTCACCGCATGGAAGAACCCGACGCTGCGGAAATTGAATCTGCGCGATCTGCAATAGAGCGGATTTCCGTGCGCACACGCGCCGGTAGCGCCGGGCCATGCCCGGCGGGCGCTTTCCGCGACCGCGGCGGGGTGTCACTTTCTTTGCGCGCGCAAAGAAAGTAACCAAAGAAACGCGCCGCCATCCGCGAGCCGGTGCTGCGCACCGGTGCCCTGCGCTCCTCGGTGAATCAGGGGACGGCACCGAACTCGCTGCGCTCAAACAGCGGCGCCTCTTCGCCCCTGATTCCCCTGCGGTGCTCGGCTCGCTACAAGGCGGACCCAACAGCCGCGAGCATACGCATGGCCGCTCCTGGTAGAGCCAAGCCATGCTTAGCTGCTCTTGCTCTTGCTCTTGCTCTTGCTCTTGCTCTTCCCTACCCGCCGGCTTCGGCCTGAGCCGAGCGTGGGCTCGGCTCTACAGCAGCCGCACTCGGGAACTGTCTGGAGCGGGCGGGTCACCCGGGCCAGGACCGTTCGCGCTATGGATGGCGCGGCCGAGCCCCCAGGGATGGGTTTACGGCGTGTCCTGGCCCGGGTGACCCGCCCGCTCGCTCACGGAACAACCAAGGCGCCGCTCTACGCAGCCAACCATCACCCAACAAAAAACCCGGCCGAAGCCGGGCTTTTTGCATGACATCACAACGAACCGGAATCAGTCGCCCTGCTGCTTCTGCAGGTGCTCCCAACGCTCCTGGGCGTCGATGGTGCGCTCGGCGGTCAAGCGCGCTTCAAGGCGCTCGAGGCCGATCTCTTCACCGGTGTCCACGCAGTACCCGTAATCACCTGCTTCCAGGCGCTTGAGGGTGCTGTCGATCTTGCCGATCAGCTTGCGGTAACGGTCACGGGTGCGCAGCTCCAGCGAGTTCTCGGTTTCGCGGGTCGCGCGCTCGGCTTCATCGCCGATGTCACGCACTTCCTCACGCAGGTTCTCGATGGTCTGCTTGGACTCTTCCACCAGGTCGGCGCGCCAGTTCTGCAGGCGCTGACGGAAGTACTCCTGCTGCAGCGGGCTCATGTACTCCTCGTCCGAGGCCGGCTTGTAGCCTGCCGGCAGGATCGGGCGGCCAGTGGCCTCGTCGGTCTTGTATTCGACGACCTTGTACTTGCTGCGCGGCGCAGGTGCCGTCGAACGGGCGGCAACGGCCACGGCGACCTTGCCCACGGGGCGGGTCACGGTCTTCGGAGCGGAATCGGATTTCACGGCGGTTTTGGCAGGCGATTTCGAAACGGGCACGGGATTCTTGGATTGCGGGGCGGTCGATGCTGCAGAAGCGGCGGCCGGGGCCGGCTTGGGGGCCGGTTTGGCTGCCGCCACTGCCGCGGTCTTGGCCGGGACAGACTTGGCCGGGGCCGGCTTCGCAGCTGGCTTCGGTGCGGACTTCACTACAGGGGCCGGCGTCGGCTTGGCAGCCGGCGGGGCGACATTCTTGGCAACCTTCTTGGCCGGTGCCGGCTTGGCAGGCGCCACCTTCTTTGCTGCCGGCTTGGCAGCAGGCGCGGCGGCAACCTTCTTCACCACCGCCTTCGGCGTTGGCTTGGCTGCTGCCTTCTTCGGTGCCGGCTTGGCAGCGGCCTTCTTCACCGGCGCAGCCTTGCTGGCAACCTTCTTCACCACCGGCGCCTTCTTGCTGGCAGCGGCAGGTTTGGCCTTGACCGGCGCAGCGGGCTTCTTCGCCACTGCCGGCTTGCCGGATTTCACCGGCGCTTTCTTTGCGGTGGCCTTCCTGGCCGCCGGCTGTGAGGATGCCGCCTTGGTCGCCGGCTTGCTGGCCGGCTTCTTGGCAACGGGCTTGGCCGCCAACTTCTTCACAACAGGCTTGGCGGTTTTCTTGGCGGCCTTGACGGCCTTCTTTGCAGTTTTTTTAGCAGCCACGAAACGCTCTTCCTTGGATTCCCCGGGGCCCGGGAAAGCGGGCCTTTATAGCCTACCCGACCCGCAGCAGCAACCTTGGGGGCCCGCTCCATTCAGTCCAGGAGTCAACGGGTCCAAGGTGCGGTCCGACGAACACGGACCGCCTTGCGCGGTACGGAACCTGTCCGGCACCTGGAGGGGTGCCGCTAGCGGTCGCAGGCCATCTACGACATGCGACCAACGGCCCATCCTGCACAAATGCGGCCTTCATGCCAACTGGCTTAAGATGACTGCGTGATCTCGCGCCTGCTCATCGCCGTGCTGCGCTTCTACAAGCGCTTCATCAGCCCGCTGCTGGGGCCTCGCTGCCGTTTCGTGCCGAGCTGCTCTGAATACGCCATGGATGCCATCTCCCGGCACGGCCCGCTGCGCGGCAGCTGGCTGGCGGCGCGACGGCTGGGCCGCTGCCATCCGTTCCATCCCGGCGGCTTCGATCCAGTGCCCGACTCTCCCAACGCCCCCTCTTGCCGTTGCACAGGAAAACACTGACATGTCCTCCACGCTCATCACCAATGCCCGCCTGGTCAACGAAGGCCGCACCTTCGAAGGCGACCTGCGTATCGAGAACGACCGCATCGCGCAGATCGGCAAGGGTTTGACTCCGCGTGATGGCGAACAGGTGGTGGATGCGGCCGGGCGCTGGCTGCTGCCCGGGATGATCGACGACCAGGTGCATTTCCGCGAACCCGGCCTGACCCACAAGGGTGACATCGCCAGCGAATCGGCCGCGGCCGTGGCCGGTGGCCTGACCAGCTTCATGGACATGCCCAACACCAACCCGCCGACCCTGGATTCAACCATCCTGGAAGCCAAGTACGAGCTGGCGCGCGGCCGTGCCTGGGCCAACTACGGTTTCTACCACGGTGCCAGCAACGACAACCTCGACGCCATCCGTGCGCTCGATCCGAAGAAGGCGCCGGGCGTGAAGGTGTTCATGGGCGCGTCCACCGGCAACATGCTGGTCGACAACCCCGAAACCCTGGACGCGATCTTTCGCGAGTGCCCCACCCCGATCATCACGCACTGCGAAGACACACCGATGATCGATGCCAACCTGAAAGCGTTCCAGGAAAAGTACGGCGACGCACTGACCCCGGAGATGCACCCGGACATCCGTTCGCGTGAAGCCTGCATCAAGTCGACGCGGCTGGCCATGTCGCTGGCGCGCAAGCACGGCACCCGCCTGCACGTGCTGCACATCTCCACCGCCGACGAACTGGCCCTGTTCGAGAAGGGCCCGCTGATCCGCGCCGACGGCAGCCGCAAGCAGATCACCGCCGAGACCTGCGTGCACTTCCTGCACTTCGCCCGCCCGGATTATGCGACCAAGGGCAATCTGATCAAGTGCAATCCGGCGATCAAGGACGTGGCCGATCGCGAGGCGATCACCGCCGCGTTGGCTGACGACGTGCTGGACGTGCTGGCCACCGACCACGCCCCGCATACCTGGGAAGAGAAGCAGAAGCCCTATGCGCAGGCGCCGTCCGGCCTGCCGCTGGTGCAGTACGCGCTGGTCGCCGCACTGGAACGCGTGCACGAAGGCAAGCTGACCCGCGAGCAGGTCGTGCAGAAATTCGCCCATGCCCCGGCCCAGTTGTTCGATGTGGAAGAGCGAGGCTTCCTGCGCGAAGGTTACTTCGCCGACCTGGTGCTGGTGGAAGATGTGCCGTTCACGGTCAAGCGCGAGGACGTGCTGTCCAAGTGCGGCTGGTCGCCGTTCGAGGGCACCACGTTCCGTTCGCGCGTGGCCTCCACCTGGGTCAACGGCCAGCTGGTGTGGGACGGCAGCACGCTGGTGGGCAAGCCCGCCGGCCAGCGCATGACCTACGACCGCTGATGCGTCCGGCACTCATGTTCGCGGCGCTGCTGCTGGCAGCGCCCCTGCTCTCCGCTCCCGCAGCCCAGGCACAGGACGGCATCGGCGACCTGATCGACAGCCGCGTGGTGTTCCCGGCCAGCGCGTCGCAGGGCGCGCTGGTGATCGGCAAGGTTCCCGCCGGCAGCAGCGTGCGCTATGCAGGCCGCGACCTGCGCGTGAGCAGCTACGGCAGCGTGGTGTTCGGCATCGGTCGCGATGAGAAGGGCCCGCTGCAGGTGCAGATCCGCCGACCGGATGGCAGCAGCGAGACGGCCGCCATCGCCGTGACCGCGCGCGACTGGCCGACCGAGCGGGTGAACGGCGTACCGCCGAAGACGGTCAATCCGCCGCCGGCCATCGCCGAGCGGATCAAGCGCGAACAGGCGCAGGTCACCGCTGCGCGTGCGCGCGACGACAACCGCACCGATTTCACCCAGACCTTCATCTGGCCGGTGCAGGGCCGCATCAGCGGCCGCTTCGGCAACGCCCGCGTGTACAACGGCCAGCCCGGTGCCGGCCACTCCGGCATGGACATCGCAGTGCCGACCGGCACCCCGGTGAAGGCACCGGCGGCCGGTGTGGTGACGTTCGCTGGGCCGGACCTGTACCTGACCGGTGGCACGCTGCTGCTCGACCACGGCTTCGGCGTCAGTTCGAACTTCCTGCACCTGTCGCGCATCGACGTGAAGGTCGGTGATCGCGTCGAACAGGGCCAGGTGATCGCCGCCGTCGGCGCCACCGGCCGTGCCACCGGGCCGCACCTGCACTGGGGCATGAACTGGTTCGACACCCGCATCGATCCGCTGCTGGTGCTGGAGCGCAAGTAACGGTAGTGCCGGCCGCTGGCCGGCAACCTCATGGTGTTCAGCGACCTATGCGGATTGCCGGCCAGCGGCCGGCACTACCATGTGATGGTTCAGCCGCGCGCGGCCCACCACACGCGCAGCAACGTGCGCACGGGCGTGGCTTCAATCGGTTTGCCGGCGGCCTGCGCCGCCAGACGTGCACGCGCCAGGCTCGACCATACCCGGCGTGCGCGTGGACCGGGCACGCGGGTGCCCCACCCTTTCAGCAACTGCCGCGCCCAACGCTGTGCAGCGTTGCCGGCATCTTCGTCCAGCAGGCTGCGCGGAACCCCGGCCACGCCAGCGTCCTGCAGGCGCTGGGCCAGGGTCTGCAGCAGCACGGCATGGCCAGCCCCCTTGCGCGGCTTGTCGGCAAACACCACGACCTCGACCGCAGCCACCGCGTCGGCATAGTTGCCCAGTGCGCGTTCGGCGCCGGCAGCGTCCAGCGCTACGGTGCGCGCCTCGACCAGATCCGGCAGCGCCTCGGCCAGCTGCACCCACGGTGCCCGCACCGGCTCCAGCACGCGGCCCAGCGGATGCCGCGAACGCTGCGCGGCCCAGCTGCGCAGTTCCTCGCCCCACCACGCCAGTTTGGCGTCCGCCGGCAGCGGGTCGCCAGCGGTGTTGAGCATGTCGTCGAATTCCTGCAGCAGCGCGAACCACGCCAGCGCCACATGGCGCTGCGGTTCGGCCACGAACGGCTCGGCCACCGACCATTCCGGCCAGCGGCTGCGCCACTTGTCGAGGAAACTATCCAGCGCGGTACTGCTCACTACGTTGTTCCTTACGGCTGGGCCGGGGTCGCCGGCCGGCTCGGCCAGAGACTGGCCAGTTGCAGAAGTCCGGCGTTCTCGACCAGCACATCGGCCTGCCAGGCCAACGGGTCATCGCTGTGCAGGCGGTAGCCCCACAGCGCCGCCACCGACGGCATGCCGGCAGCACGCGCGGCGATGATGTCGCGCTCATCGTCGCCGACGTACACGCAGTCTTCCGCTGCGATGCCGATCAGCTGCGCGGCGTGCAGCAACGGCAACGGATGCGGCTTGCGTTCGGCCAGGGTGTCCCCCCCGACCAGCACGGCGCAGCGCTGCTGCCAGCCGTACTGCGGCACGATCAGCCGCGCCAGGTATTCGGGCTTGTTGGTGACGATGCCCCACACCGTGCCGGCTTCGTCCAGCGCACCGAGCATGCCGGCGACGCCGTCGAACAGCACGGCATGCTGGCCGATCGAGGCTTCGTAGCGCTGCAGGAACTCGGGAATCAGTGCATCGCGCTCGGTTGCTTCCAGCTCTGGAAACGCGGCCGACACCATCGCCCGTGAACCCTTGGACACCACTGGCCGCAACTGCGCAGGATCGATCGGTGCGCGACCGCGCTCGGCCAGCATCGCATCAAGGGTGGCGACGAAATCCGGGGCGCTGTCCAGCAGCGTACCGTCCAGGTCGAACAGCACCGCACGCGGGAACACGGCGGCGGTCACGGCGCCTTGACCGCGTGGGCCAGGTAGTTGATGTCGGTGCGGCTGCTCAGGCGGGCGCGGTTGCGCCACGGCTCATAGGCCATGCCGCTGACATCGGCCAGCTGCAGGTCGGCCTCGCGCAGCCAACGCGCCAGCTCGGCCGGCTTGATGAATTCCTGGTAGTGGTGGGTGCCCTTGGGCAGCAGCCGTGCCACGTACTCGGCACCGACGATGGCCACGGCGAATGCGGCTGCGGTGCGGTTGATGGTGGACAGGAACAGATGGCCACCCGGCTTCAGCAGACGCTTGCAGGCCTCGATGATCGCGCCCGGATCGGGCACGTGCTCGAGCATTTCCATGCAGGTCACCACATCAAAGCTGCCCGGCTGTTCCGCGGCCAGGTCCTCGGCGGCCTGCACCCGGTAGTCGACGCTGACGCCGCTTTCCAGGGCATGCAGACGCGCAACCTTGACCAGCTCCGGTGCCAGGTCGATGGCGGTCACTTCGGCACCGGCGTGGGCCAGCGCTTCACTCAGCAGCCCGCCACCGCAGCCGATGTCGAGCACACGCGCACCTCGCAGCGGCGCGCGGTCGGCAACGTACTGCAGGCGCACCGGATTCAGTGCGTGCAGCGGCTTCTGCGGGCCGTCGGCGTCCCACCAGCGGTTGGCCAGCGCAGCGAACTTGTCCAGCTCGGCCTGATCGAAATTGGAAGAAGCGTGGGGGGCAGTCATGACGGTTGTCCTTGCGGCGCCTGCACTCAGGCGCGGATATGACGGATGCGCTCGCGCCACTGGCGCGCGTTGGCGATGATGCCCGGCAGGTCCATGCCGACCAGCTCGCGCTGCACCAGCTTGGGCTTGCCGGCGATCCAGACGTCGCTGACCTGCTGGCGGCCGGTGGCGTACACCAGCTGCGACAGCACGTTGTGCAGCGGCTGGGTCTCCAGCGCGGACAGATCAACGCAGACCAGGTCGGCCTGCTTGCCGACCTCGATCGAGCCGATGCGCTCGCCGAAGCCCAGGGCGCGGGCGCCGCCGAGGGTGGAGGCGCGCAACGTGGTCGCCGCGTCCAGCGCGGTGGCATCGTCGGCCACGGCCTTGGCCAGGATCGCCGCCGTGCGGTTCTCGCTGAACATGTCCAGGTCGTTGTTGCTGGCGCAGCCGTCGGTGCCGATGGCCAGGTTCACGCCGGCGCGCTGCAGGGCGCAGGCCGGGCAGAAACCAGAGGCCAGCTTCAGGTTCGACTCCGGGCAGTGCACCACGCTGACGCCGCGCTCGGCACACAGGTGGATCTCGGCCTCGGTCAGCTGGGTCATGTGCACCGCGATCAGGCGGTCGTTGACCAGGCCGAGGCGATCCAGCCGCGCCAGCGGACGCTGGCCGTGCAGCTTGATCGAATCGGTGATTTCCTGCGCGGTTTCATGGGTATGCAGATGCACCTGCATGTCCAGCTGGTCGGACAGCATCCGCACCCGCTCGAAATTGGCATCGTTGACCGTGTACGGCGCATGCGGCGCGAATGCGGTGCCGATCAGCGGGTCGGTGCGCCACTGGTCATGCAGTTCACCGGCCTTGGCGAAGTACTCGTCGTCGGTCTTGGCCCAGGCGGTGGGGAAATCGATGATGACCGCGCCGACCAGCGCGCGGAAACCGTGCTTCTTGTAGACAGCAGCCTGCACGTCACCGAAGAAATAGTTCTCGTTGGCGCAGGTGGTGCCGCCACGCAGCATCTCGGCGATGGCAAGGGTGGTGCCGTCGGCCACGAATTCGGGACCGATCACCGCCGCTTCCACCGGCCAGATGTGCTGCTGCAGCCAGGTCATCAGCGGCAGGTCGTCGGCGACTCCGCGCAGCAGGGTCATCGGGTTGTGCGTATGTGCGTTGACCAGGCCCGGCATCAGCGCCGCCTCTGGGCGGCTGACAACCTGGGTGGCGCGGAACCGCGCACGCGCTTCGGCGCGCGGCAGGACGGCCACGATCTCGCTGCCACGGATGGCCACGGCATGGTCTTCCAGCACCACCGCATGCGGCTCGATCGGAACGACATAACCGGCTTCGATGAGCAGGTCGCAGGCTTCGGGGAGGTGCGGGCTATCGCTCATGCGGGCTCACTGGCTGGGGGAAGGACCATACGTAGCCTTGGCTCCGACCTGGCGACTGATCACCGGTCAAACGGCTACCGCTGGGCTTCTGGAAGGCAAGCCCCTGAGTCAGGGGCGGCCGCGAAGCGGCGGGGTGTGGATGCTGGTGAGTGGGGGCCCACGATCCGCCATGGCGGATCGTGGGAGCGCCAGCGCGAATGCGATGGCGCCTACCCGGATTACTTGACGCGCGAGGAGTACTCGCCCGAACGGGTGTCGACCTTGATGATTTCATCCTGGTTGACGAACAGCGGCACGCGCACTACGGCGCCGGTTTCCAGGGTGGCCGGCTTGCCGCCGCCGCCCGAGGTGTCACCGCGGACGCCCGGATCGGTCTCGGTGATCTTCAGTTCAACGAAATTCGGCGGCTGCACGAAGATCGGCGAACCATTGAACAGGGTCACGATGCAGGACTCCTCGCCCTTCAGCCACTTCTCGGCGCCGCCCATGCCGGCCTTGTCGGCCTGCACCTGCTCGAAGGTCTCCGGGTCCATGAAATGCCAGTACTCGCCGTCGCTGTACATGTAGTCCATGTTGGTATCGACAACATCGGCCACTTCCACGTCGTCGGTCGCCTTCATGGTCATTTCGACCGTGCGGCCTGACTTGATGAAGCGATAGCGCACGCGGGTGAAGGCCTGGCCCTTGCCCGGCTTGATGAACTCGGTCTCGGAGATGACGGCCGGTTCATTGTTGACCAGGATCTTCATCCCGTTCTTGACATCGTTCATGCCCGCAGTGGCCATGCTCAAGCTCCTCAAATGGCGAAACCGCCGCGCGTGCGGCGAGCCGGATAGAATGGAAAGCCCACCGGAACCCCGGCGGGCAACTGTTTATGTGTCCATGATAACCGCAGGCCCCCTCTCCATGCAGCTTTCCGCCTTCCCCCGGACCCAGTCGCCAAGCGCGCCCGCGCGCTGGCAGCAGCTGTGGCGGCAGGCCCTGCGCGATCCGCAGACGCTGCTGGCCCGTCTGGATCTGGATGCCGCGGCGCTGGGCGTATCGGAGGCGGCCATCGCCCAGTTCGCGCTGCGCGTGCCGGAGGGTTTCGTCGCCCGCATGCGCCGTGGCGACGCCCACGATCCGCTGCTGCGGCAGGTACTGCCGATCGACGCGGAGATGCGCCCGGCGCCCGGGTTCAGCTTTGACGCGGTGGGCGACGGCGCGGCCAAAAAGGCCACCGGGGTCATCCAGAAATACCGTGGCCGGGCCCTGCTGGTGGCCACCGGCAGCTGTGCCATCAACTGCCGCTACTGCTTCCGCCGGCATTTCGACTATGGCGCCGAGAACGCCGCCAAGGGGGGCTGGCAGGAGGCCGTGGAGGCCATCGCCGCAGACCCGGACATCGATGAGGTGATCCTGTCCGGCGGCGACCCGCTGTCGCTGGCCACGCACAAGCTGGCCGAGCTGACCGATGCGCTGCGCCAGATCCCGCACATCCGCCGGTTGCGCATCCACACGCGCCTGCCGATCGTGCTGCCCGAGCGCGTGGACGAGGAACTGCTGGCCTGGCTGGGCAGCCTGCCGTGGCCATTGGCGATCGTGGTCCATGCCAACCACGCCAATGAATTCGACGCCAGCGTCGATACCGCGATGGCCCGTCTGCGTGGCATCGGCGCCCAGCTGCTGAACCAGGCGGTGCTGCTGCGCGGAGTCAACGACAGCGTGCAGGCGCTGCAGGACCTGAGCGAACGCAGCTTCGCCGCCGGCGTGCTGCCGTATTACCTGCACCAGTTGGATCGCGTCGAGGGCGTGGCCCACTTCGAAGTGGACGACATCCAGGCCAAGGCCCTGATTGCCGGCCTCACTGCCCGGCTGTCCGGCTACCTGGTCCCCAAGCTGGTCCGCGAACTGCCCGGCGACCCGAGCAAGCGCCCGCTGTAGCGCCTCACGCGCCCGATTCGATCATCCGCACCACTTCGGTGGCGGTGACCGGGTGGCTCAGCCGGTAGCCTTGACCCAGGTCGCAGCCACGCTGGGCCAGCAGCTCGAACTGGGCCTCCTGTTCGATGCCCTCGGCCACCACCGTGATGCCCAGTGCGTGGGCCATGGCGATGATCGCCGTGGTCAGGGCCAGGTCGTCCGGGTCGCGCTGCATGTCGGCGACGAAGCTTTTGTCGATCTTGACGCCGTCCACCGGCACCTGCCGCAGGTGGCTGAGACCGGAGAAACCGGTACCGAAGTCGTCCAGCCACACCTTCACCCCGGCCCGGTGCAGGCGATCCAGCAGCTGCGCGGCCAGCATCTCATCGCCGATCACCGCCGTCTCGGTCAGCTCCAGGTGCAGGCGCGAGGCCGGCAGGCCCGACTCCTGCAGGCACTGCGCAACCAACGCCGGCAGCTCCCCGCCGCGCAACTGCCGTGGCGACACATTGACCGAGACGAACAACTCGTCACCGGCCACGCCCCGCGGCCACTGCACCGCTTCCATGCAGGCGGCACGCAGCACCTTCGGGCCGATGATCTCGATCAGGCCACTCTGCTCGGCCACCTCGATGAACACCGATGGCGGAATCGTGCCCAGCGTCGGGTGCTGCCAGCGCAGCAGCACTTCGACACCGACCATGCGGCGGTCACGCATGCGGAAGATCGGCTGGTAGGCCAGCCGCAGCTCACCGCGCTCCCAGGCACCGCGCAGTTCCTGTTCCATGTGCACGCGCCGCTCGACCGCGTGATCCATGGCCCGGCTGTAGTAGCGATAGCAGTTCTTGCCGGCCATCTTTGCCTGGTACATCGCGATGTCGCCGTTCTTCAGCAGCGTCGTCGCATCTGCGGCATCGTCGGGGAACAGGGTCACGCCGATCGAGGTGCCCAGGAACAGTTCCCTGCCCTGCACCACCAGCGGCTTGCCCAGCTCGCGCACCAGCACTTCGGCCAGCAACCGCGCATTGGCCGCAACATCGCCATCACCAACGAGGATCACGAATTCGTCGCCGCCGAACCGCGCCAGCACGGCATCGTCGCCGCCGGCCTCGGTCACTGCGCGGCCGATGCGCTGGGCGAACTGCAGCAACGCCTCGTCGCCGGCCTCATGGCCCAGCGTGTCATTGACCCGCTTGAAATCATCGATATCGGCAAACAGCAGACCCAACCGGTGATTGGACGCACGTGCGGCCATCAATCGATGGTCCAGCGCCTCGCGGAACGCCAGGCGGTTGGTGAGCCCGGTCAAGGCGTCGGTGTAGGCCATGCGCCGCACTTCGCGGTCGTGGCGGGCGATCGCATCACGCATGCGGGCAAAGCCGCGCACCAGTTCCCCGACTTCGTCGTCGCGGGTGTTTTCACGCAGCGGCGCCTGGTAGTCGCCCGCTTCGATGCGCCGGGCGGCCGCGGCCAGCTCGCGGATCGGCGCCACCAGCGTGCGCTGTACGTACAGGATCACCACCACGCCGATCACCACCAGCAGGCCAAGCATCAGCAGCAGCCAGCCCAGATGCCGGCTTCCCATCTGCTGCAGCCGCTCACCGAGTGTCGCGTTGGCCGCCTGCTCACGCTGCAGCACTTCATCCAGTGCCATGCCGACGCGGACACCACCGATGCGCTGTTTGCCCATCCTGATCGGCATCGCGTTGTCGAGCACCGTGGGCGACTGCTGCACCACCAGCGACTGCGCGGCAACCGCCCCGGCCGCCAACGGATCGGTCATCGGCCGCCCGGATCCGGGCACTCCGGCCGAGCCGTCGTGGACCAGCCGCCCGCGGTCGTCGAACACCAGTACGTAGCGCACCACCGGCTGCCGCGAAATGCTGCGCACCAGCGCCCCGACCTGGTCCAGGTCGTTGTTGTGGAGCGGACCGGCAAGCGCATCGGACAGCTCGCGCACCATGGCCTCGCCACGGCTGCGCACGCTGCGGTCGAACAGTTCGTGGATGACGCCGTTGCTGAGCGACCTCACCTCGCCCTGCATCGCAGCCTGCCGCCCCAGCAGCACGGCCAGGATCGCCACCACCACCAGCATCGCCCCGCCCATCGCAAGCAGGAATCGGGCCTGCATCCCCGAGCCGAGCAACTTCATTCCACTTCCATCCGCACGCGCGTCGACCCTTGTTTCAAATCATCCCGCCACGGCTGCGCATGCGCATCGACGCGGCGGAAACCGGCAGCCCCCAACAACCCCTGCAACGCACCCTGCACCCGCCGAAGACAGACGACACGCGACAACCCGGCGGACGCCCGGCCTGATACCCCCGGCGCCGGTCCGGCACCCTGCCGGTCCACACTGCCAAGCGCATGATCCTGCGTCATCGCGAGTTGCCCCTCATCGCTGCCCAACGCCCCTTCTGTGAACCGGGCGCAGCATGCGCCGTCCCGGCCAGCAGGGCCAAGGCCAGGCGCAGCAGTTCCCCCTGCATTGCCCTACGCAGACCCGACACAAGCATCATCCCCCCCGGGGTATCCGGACAGACTACCCGAAAAAATGAGACCGTCGTCAGCTGTCCTTGCCGTTCTTCTGCGCCAGCCGCGCCATGCGCTGGGTATCGGCCAGGATGCCGCGCAGCAGGCGCACTTCCTGCTCGCTGGGCTCGCTGCGCAGGAACAGGCGGCGCAGCTTGCGCATCGCCGACTCGGGCGCGCGACCCTTGTGGAAATCGATCTCGTCCAGAGTCTCGCCAAGTTGGGCGAAGAAGCTCTCCATCTGATCGTGGCTGGCAGCCTGCTCGCGGTTGTCCGGCTCGGTCGCGGCCACCGGCTGTGCGCCGAGCAGCTGCATGCGCACTTCATAGGCCAGCACCTGCACTGCGGCGGCCAGGTTGAGCGAGCTGAACTCCGGGTCGGACGGAATGTGCACGGCGGCATGGCACAGCTGCAGCTCCTCGTTGGTCAGGCCGGTACGCTCGCGACCGAACACCAGCGCCACCTCGGCACCCTCGCTGGCCTTGGCCACTGCACGGGCGGCGGCATCTGCCGGCAGGAACTCCTCCAGCTGGACTCGGCGCGCACGTGCGGTGCACCCCAGCACGAAGCGGCAGTCGGCCACGGCTTCGGCCAGCGTGGCCACCACCGGCGCGTCGCCGAGCACGTCCTCGGCGCCGGCCGAGCGCCGGAAGGCCTCTTCATCAAGCGGCTTCTCCGGCGCCACCAGGACCAGGCGGGCCAGGCCCATGGTCTTCAGGGCACGGGCGGCGGCCCCCATGTTGCCGGGGTGTTGGGTCCCGACAAGGACGAATCGGAGGCGGGTGGCGACAGGAAACTGGGACATGAACAGGGAAAATGTCGAGCTGGACGAAGACCAATGGTAAACTGTGCGGCCGGCCACTGCGCCGGACCCGCTCTTTTCCCCCGCCAGCCCTTCTCTTCTGCCCTTCCGGGAGCCCATGCCATGCAGAAACCCGCCGTCACCGTCATGGTCAAGGCCGCCCGCCTCGCCGGCAACGTCCTCTTGCGCAACATCAACAAGCTCGAGGCACTGAATGTAGTCCAGAAGGGCCGCATGGACTACGCCAGCGAAGTCGACGCGGACGCGGAAAAGGTGATCGTCAAGGAACTCAAGCGCGCTTACCCCGAGTACGGCATCTTCGGTGAAGAAGGTGGCGTGCAGAGCGAGCGTCGCCACATGTGGGTCATCGACCCGCTGGACGGCACCAGCAACTACCTGCGCGGCGTGCCGCACTACTGCGTGTCGATCGCCCTGGTCGAGAACGGCGAGCCGACCGACGCGGTGATCTTCGACCCGCTGCGCAATGAACTGTTCACCGCCAGCCGTGGTGCCGGCGCCGTGCTCAACGACCGCCGTATCCGCGTGGCCGACCGCAAGGATCTGGAAGGCACCATGATCCACACCGGTTTTGCCCCGCGCGAGCGTGCCCGCGCCAGTGCGCAGCTGAAGTCGCTGGACGCCCTGCTGGTGCACGCCGAGGACATCCGCCGCTCGGGTTCGGCCGCGCTGGACCTGGCCTACGTGGCCTGTGGCCGCGCCGACGCCTACTTCGAGGCCGGCGTGAAGGCCTGGGACATCGCTGCCGGCGTGCTGCTGGTGCGCGAAGCCGGTGGCAAGGTCTGCGACTTCAAGGGCGCGACCCCGGCCCGCATGGACAACCGTGGCCCGGACACCCAGCAGATCGTGGCCGGCAACCTGAAGGTTGCCGAGTCGCTGCAGAAGGTGCTGGTCAACACGGGTTACGCTGCCGAGTTCGACGCGAAGTTCTGAGTTCGCGCGTAAAGCGGTTCATGGAGACGGCACCTGCGAAGGTGCCGTTTTCGTATCCGCAGTGATCGTGCTTGTCACTTTCTTTGCTCGTGCAAAGAAAGTAACCAAAGAAACACGCCGCCAGTACGCAAGCCGGTGCTACGCACCGGTCCCCTGCGCTTCTCGGCGAACCAGGGGACGGCGCCGAACTCGCTGCGCTCAGACATCGGCGCCTCTGCGCCCCTGATTCCCCTGCGATGCTCGGCTCGCTGCAAGGCGGACCCAAGATCAAACGCCACAGCTGCACCCAGTAGATCCACGCCATGCGTGGATGCTCTTGCCGTTGATCTTGATCTTCCGGCCCGCCTTACAGCGAGCCGAGCACCGCAGGTCCGGCGAGGGCGAAGAGGCGCGGGTGTCTGAGCGCAGCGAGTTCCCGCACCGTCCCTCGGCGGACCGAGAAGCGCAGGGTACCGGCGTGCGCAGCACGTCGGCTCGCGGCCGGCGGCGTGTTTCTTTGGTTACTTTCTTTGCACGAGCAAAGAAAGTGACACCCCTCCGCGGTCGCGGAAATGATCCGCCGGGCATGGCCCGGCGCTACCGACGCGTGGGCGCGCAAACAAAAACGCCCGGCGCGAGGCCAGGCGTTCCTGCACTGCTCTACAAACGGAGGCTTATGCCACCGTCGACGCCCGCAGCGCGGCGATGCGCTCTTCCAGCGGCGGGTGGCTCATGAACAGCTTCTTCGCCGTCGACCCGGCAATACCGAACGCGGCGATCTGCGTCGGCAGGGTGCTCTGGCCGTGGTTGAGCTGCAGCCGCTCCAGCGCCGAGATCATCTTCTGGCGACCGGCCAGCGATGCACCGCCGGCATCGGCACGGAATTCGCGGTGACGCGAGAACCACATCGAGATCATCGTGGCGAACAGGCCGAACACCATCTCCAGCACGAACACGATGATGTAATACGCAAAGCCACGGCCACCACCTTCGCGGTTGCCCGACAGCGCGCTGTCGATCACCCCGCCGACTACGCGGGCCAGCACGATCACGAAGGTGTTCAGCACGCCCTGCAGCAGTGCCATGGTGATCATGTCTCCGTTGGCGACGTGGGCGATCTCGTGGCCGAGCACGGCTTCGGCTTCATCCTCGCTCATGTTGTGCAGCAGGCCGGTGGACACCGCCACCAGCGCGTTGTTGCGGTTGGCACCGGTGGCGAACGCGTTGATCTCCGGGCCGTCATACACCGCCACTTCCGGCATGCCGATACCGGCTGCCTTGGCCTGGCGCTCGACGGTGGCCAGCAGCCAGCGCTCGGTCTGGTTGCGCGGCTCGGTGATCACCACCGCACCGGTGGAGCGCTTGGCCATCCACTTGGACAGCAGCAGCGAGATGAGCGAACCACCAAAACCGAAGATGGCAGCCATGACCAGCAGGCCGCTCATCGAACGGGAGTCCACGCCCAGGATTGACATCACGATGCTCGCGAGGATCAGCACCGCGAGGTTGGTCGCTAGAAAGAGGGCAATACGGGTGAACATGGGAAATTCCGGCTCGGAAGGGGTCGATATCCGTCAATCTGCGGTGCAGTCAGCTTGAATTCAAGCGCCAACCTGACCGACGATTCAGCTGCATGACCTCCTCCCTCTCCTGCGGCCGCTTCGCGCCCTCGCCCACCGGCCTGCTGCATCCCGGCTCGCTGCTTGCCGCCTTCGGCAGCTGGCTGCTTGCGCGCCACCATGGCGGCCTGTGGCGGTTGCGCATCGAAGACGTCGATCCACCCCGCACGGTGGCCGGCGCCGCACAGGCGCAACTGCAGGCGCTGGCCGCCTTCGGCCTGCTTCATGACGGGCCGGTGATCTGGCAGAGCGCGCGTAGCGACGCCTACCAGACCGCGCTGGACCGCCTGTTGGCCGATGGCCACGCGTTCGTCTGCCACTGCAGTCGGAGCGACCTGGCCGCCAATGGCGGCACCCACCATCGCTGCGTCGCGCGGCAGGCACGACCGGACCCGGCCGTCCGCTTCCGCGTGCCGCCCGGCAGCATCGTGCGCTTCGAGGATGGCCTGCGCGGCCCGCAGCAACAGGATGTCCATGCCGAGGTCGGTGACTTCGTACTGCGCCGCGCCGATGGCTGCTGGGCCTACCAGTTGGCGGTGGTCGTCGACGATGCCGCGCAGGGCGTGAACGAAGTCGTGCGCGGCGCCGACCTGCTCGATTCCACCGCCAGGCAGATCCTGCTGCAGCAGGCGCTGGACCTGCCGACGCCGCGCTACTGGCACCTGCCGCTGCTGCTGGATGCACCGGGCCACAAACTGTCCAAGTCACTGGCCGCGCTGCCGGTGGATGCCGGCGCGCCGGTACCGGTGCTGCGCCGGTTGTGGGAACTGCTGGGCCAGCCGGGCACCGCACTGGACGGCATCGACGACCGCGACGCGCTGTTGGCCGCCGCGCAGCGCAGCTTCAACCCCGGCCTGCTGCCGCGCGCGGACATTCTGCTGCCGGCCGGCGCACTTTCCGCGCCGATGTTGCAGAATCCCCCTTCCCCCACCTGACATCCGGACAGCTTTCCATGACATCTCGCGTCGCACTGGTCACCGGCGGAACCGGCGGCATCGGTACCGCCATCTGCCAACGCCTGGCCGACCAGGGCCACCGGGTCGCCACCAACTACCGCGATGAGACCAAGGCCCGCGCCTGGCAGCAGGCGATGACCGAACGCGGCTACCACGTGGCGATCTTCCCGGGCGATGTCTCCGACTCTGCCAGCGCCGAAGGCCTGATCCGCGCGGTCGAGGCCGAACTGGGCCCGGTCGAGATCCTGGTCAACAACGCCGGCATCACCCGCGACACCACCTTCCACCGCATGCGCGCGGAGCAGTGGCACGATGTGATCAACACCAACCTCAACTCGGTGTTCAACGTCACCCGCCCGGTCATCGAGGGCATGCGTCGACGCGGCTGGGGCCGGGTCATCCAGATCAGCTCGATCAACGGCCTGAAGGGCCAGTACGGGCAGGCCAACTACGCCGCCGCCAAGGCCGGCATGCATGGCTTCACCATCTCGCTGGCGCGCGAGAATGCAGGCTTCGGCATCACCGTGAACACGATCTCGCCCGGTTACGTGGCCACCGACATGGTGATGGCGGTGCCCGAGGAAGTGCGCGCCAAGATCATTGCCGACATCCCGACCGGGCGCCTGGGCAAGCCGGAAGAAATCGCCTACGGCGTGTCCTTCCTGGTGGCCGAAGAGGCCTCGTGGATCACCGGCAGCAACCTGGACATCAACGGCGGCCATCACATGGGCTGGTAAACGGCGCCAGGGCCTGAAAGCCCGTGCTGCACCCTGCCGTTGGTCATGCTGCGCAGCACGCAAAGCCTTGCTGCGCAACATTCCGGCGACGGAAAGCCAAGCCTGGCGGGGGCTGGGGCGGTTGCAACCGCTGCTGCACTGCGCCATGCTGCGCGTCTACTGTGACGAGTACCGCTTCATGGCTGCGACCCGCATCATCAAGAAGTATCCGAACCGCCGTCTGTACGACACCGAGATCTCCAGCTACATCACCATCGAGGACGTGCGCCAGCTGATCCTCGACGGCGAAGACTTCGAAGTCCGCGACGCCAAGAGCGGCGACGACCTGACCCGATCGGTCCTGCTGCAGATCATCGCCGACCAGGAGCAGGACGGTGAACCGATGCTCTCCACCCAGCTGCTGAGCCAGCTGATCCGCTTCTACGGCGATTCCCTGCAGGGCTTCATGGGCAACTACCTGGAGCGCAGCATGCAGGTCTTCCTCGACCAGCAGCAGCAGTTCCGCCAGCAGATGGGCAACCTGCTGGGGCAGACGCCGTGGGCGATGATGAACCAGCTGACCGAGCGCAACCTGGAGTTGTGGCAGGAATTCCAGCGCAACATGGGCAGCGGTTTCGGTGGCCCGCGTCCGGGTGGCACCGGAACGGGCACCGGCGCCGGTACGGCCGGCAAGCCGAACGATCCGACCGGCGGCACCGGCACCGGCGGCAAGACCCGCCGCTGAGCCCCCCCCGCCCCGGCGGATACGAAAACGGCGCGCCATGGGCGCGCCGTTCTGTTTTGAACGCCTCTACGCGGGGCGTGGTTCTACTTCCTGCAGCCCTTGCAGACCCGCTCGACCTTGTACCCCTTCGCCCGCAGCTTCTCGACCACGCCGTCGTTGCCCAGCAGGTGCAGGCCGCCCACCACCACCAGCGTGCCGCCCTGCCCGGCCTGCAGGTACGGCAGCAGCTTGGGCACCCACGCATCGTTGCGGTCGGTATTGATGCGCTGGTACAGCTGCGGATACTTCTGGCGCATCTCCACGCCCATCCGGCTCCACAGCAGGCGATCGTCGCCGCGGCGCCAGGCCTCATGCAGCATCTGCGCCTGGGCATCACCCTTGCCCGCTTCGTCCAGCGCCTCGGACAGCATCTGCCGCTGCTCCTGCACGCTCATGCCATCAAGCAGGTTGATCTGGCTGGACATGTCTTCCAGGCCTGCGGTCTTCTTGCCGGCCTTCTGCGCCCGCTGCATGAAGTGCCGGTCCAGCCCCAGCTCGGGGTCCAGGCCCAGTTTCTGCATCTGCCCGACGGTGATGGTCAGGCCGACGAACCACGCTTTCATGCCCTGCAACTGCGCCAATGGCAATTTGTTCTGCGTCGCATAGGCCTGCAGCTTCTGCCAGGTCGGCGCATCCAGGTCACGCTTGAGTTCGCTGCCGTCCTTGCGGGTAGCCACCTGCACCATCTGGCTGGCCATCTGCGGCGACTGCAGTTCCTCAGGGGTCACTTCGAACAGCACACGCTGCGAGGCTTCGAATGCCTGCTCGACCTCGGTCGACAGTGGATAGTCCTGCGGCTTCAACAGATGGAAGGAACCCAGCAGGTACAGGCGTGCGTCTCCCTGCCCGGTGACCTTCCACAGCAGCGGCACCGGCGGCTTGCCGGCCGTGGCTTCGGCCGGCGCATCGCGCGCGACGGCCAACGGACCGACGGCGCAGGCAACGAGAAAAACGGCACTGCGCAGCAACAGTTTCATCAACATGTTCAACCCTCTCCTTCAGGCAGGTGATACGTCTTCTCACCCGCTTCCACGCGCAGGTCCAGGCGGTTTTCCGGCGGTGCCAACGGACAGGTCGCATAGGCGGTGAACGCGCACGGTGGGTTGTGGGCGTGGTTGAAGTCGATCGTCACGTGGCCGTCGGCCGTGGGCGCATCGGTATCCAGATAGCGGCCGGCAGGGTAGCTGCCGTGGCCACTGGTACGGTCGGCAAAGATCAGGAACAGCGGCTGCCCCGGTTCGCCGATCGCTTCCAGCCGCCAGCTGCGACCGTCGCGATCGAATTCCACGGCACCGGCGTTGGGCATCTCGGTGGTCAGGCCGGTGATGTCCACGATCGGCAGGGTCTTGCCTGGCGGATGCGCGATGAAGCGCGCCTGCACCTGCCATTGCGGGCCACCGGGCCAATACTGCAGGCCGGCGAAATCGCGGCGCGCCGGTGCATCGGCATGCTTGACCCGCAGTGCATCGCGCGGGCCGCGACGGATCAGGCTGAGCTGGCCCTTGCCACCATCGAAGGCCAGCAGGGTCGGCTGCGGATCCTTGTCGGTATCCATGCGCACACGCCCGCGCACGGGCTGTCCATCAAGGGTGACATCCGTGCCGGACTCCGGCGTGAACCACCACTGGTCGCCGTCACGGCGCAGCAGGCCCAGCTTGGCCGGCCCCACCGCCAGGCGGATGCCGCTGGTGTCGCCGCTGCCGACGAAGTGCGATCGGTTCTGCAACCAGTGCAGGCCGACCAGCGCGGTCCAGCCATCGGGCCGGGTCAGGTCCTGGTAGCGCAGCACCCGCCATTGCTGTTGCTGTGCGGCGAAGGCCGGATCCTCAACGGCAGCCGGTGCCGGCGTGGGTGCCGGGCTGCAGGCCACCAACAACAGGGCCGCCAGCAGGCTGCCCATTCGGCAAAATCGCATCGGTGCTCCCCTCAACGTCCGCGCAGGAACCAGCGGTCGATCTCCGCCAGCGAAAAACGGGCCCAGGTCGGTCGGCCGTGGTTGCACTGGCCGGACCGCTCGGTGATTTCCATGTCGCGCAGCAGCGCGTTCATTTCCGGCACGGTCAGGCGCCGGTTCGCACGCACCGCGCCATGGCAGGCCATGGTCGACAGCAGCTCATCGCGCGCAGTGGCGATGCGACGGCTCTGGCCGTGCTCGCGCAGGTCGGTCAGCACATCGCGCAGCAGGCCTTCGGGTTCGGCATGGGCCAGCAGCGCCGGGATGCTGCGCACGTGCAGCGCGCCCGGTCCGGCACGGGTGATCTCGAACCCGAGCGCAGCCAGCGTATCGGCCTCCGCCTCGGCGGTATCGGCCTCGCGCTCGCCCACCGCCAGGGTGATCGGCACCAGCAACGGCTGCGACTGCAGGCCGATGCCATCGTGCGCATTCTTCAACCGCTCGTAGCCGATGCGTTCGTGCGCCGCATGCATGTCGACCACGATCAGGCCTTCGGCGTTCTCGGCCAGGATGTAGATGCCATGCAGCTGGGCAACGGCGTAACCCAGCGGAGGTACGCCGGCGTCGGCACTGGTGACCGGCAATCCGTTCTCCATCGGCATCGGCGGCAGTGCCGCACCGCGCTCGGCACCCGCTGGCGACGCATACAACGCAGCATAGGCGGCGGGTGCGTCGGCCACCTGCAGGCCCAGCGGCTGCTGCGGGCGCCAGCCAGAGAAGCCACCACCACCGCCGCCCTGCCCGGCACCGGGCGCCGGGCCGCGTACGTAGCCGAAGCTGGACGCCGTCGCGCCCGGCATCGCCGCCGCAGGGTCGCCTTCGGCCGGATGCGCCGCGCCGGCACCGATCTCCTGCGCGGTCATGCCAGCACGGGTGTCGGCCAGTGCATCCTTCAGGGTGCGGTAGACGAAGTCATGCACCAGCCGCGAATCGCGGAAGCGCACCTCATGCTTGGCCGGATGCACGTTCACATCAACGCGCGTCGGGTCCAGCTCCAGGAACAGCACATACGCTGGCTGGCGGCCGTGATACAGCACGTCGCCGTAGGCCATCTTCACTGCATGGGCGACACTGCGGTCACGTACCGAACGGCCGTTGACGTACAGGTACTGCTGATCGGTGCTGGCGCGCGAATAATGCGGCTGCGCGATCCAGCCATGCAGGCGCAGGCCGGCACTGCTGTGGTCCACGCGCACGGCCTGGTTGGCGAAGTCCTCGCCCAGGGTCTCGGCCAGGCGCACGTCCGAATACAAGTCGCCCGGCTTGTAGCGACGCGAGGCCTTGCCGTTGTGCGAGACGCGCAGCTCGACATCGGGACGGGCCAGCGCCAACGAACGCAGCCACTCTTCGATATGCCCCAGTTCGGTGCGCTCGGCGCGCAGGAACTTGCGCCGCGCCGGCACGTTGTAGAACAGCTCGCGCACTTCCACCGTGGTGCCGGGCGCATGCGCGCGCGGGGTCACCTCGCCGATCTTGCCGCCTTCGATCTGCAGTGCCGAACCGTGCTCATCATGGGCACGGCGCGAGGCCAGGGTGAAACGACTGACCGAGGCGATCGACGGCAGCGCTTCGCCACGGAAACCCAGCGTGGCCACCGCTTCCAGCTCATCCAGGTTGGCGATCTTGCTGGTGGCGTGCCGCGAAACCGCCAGCGGCAACTGTTCTGCGGCAATGCCGCTGCCGTTGTCGCGGATACGGATCAGGCGCACACCGCCTTCTTCCAGCTCGATATCGACGCGGCTGGCGCCGGCATCGATCGCGTTCTCTACCAGTTCCTTGACCACCGATGCGGGTCGTTCGACCACTTCACCGGCGGCAATCTGGTTGATCAGGATTTCCGGCAGCGGCCGGATCGGACGCGGATCGGGCGCGTTCATGGGCAGGCAAGGCAGGCAGACGTCATGCCACGATGATAGCGGAGCGGCGCCAAGTAGAGTCGAGATGCAGCGTACGCGGCGCCAGCCAGGCGTGGCCTGGCTCCAGCGGACGCGGGCGATCTCCAGCGGGTTACTTGCTGCCGCCGGCCACGGTGCTTGCAGCGTCGATCTCGGCCTGCGCGCGCGCGGCGTACAACGTGCCCGGCGGCGGTTGGCGGCTGAAGAAGGTGTGCACGCCATCCAGCACCGCACCGGCGACCTTGCGCTGGTAGGCCGGGTCGATCAGGCGGCGCTCTTCATCCGGGTTGGAGATGAACGCGGTTTCCACCAGCATCGCCGGCATGTCCGAAGTGCGCAGCACGGCGAAGTTGGCGCGCTCGATGTTCGGCTTGTGGTTGTTGCCGATACGCTTCAGGCCGCCCAGCACGTGCCCGGCTGCGTCCTCGGAGGATTTCATGTAACCGCTCTGGGCCAGGTCCAGCAGGACGTTGGCCAGCGTGCCTTCGGTCTGCTGCAGGCGCACGCCACCGACCAGATCGGCGGCGTTTTCCTTGTCCGCCAGCCAGCGTGCACGCTGCGAAGACGCGCCCTTGGTCGACAGCACATACACCGACGAACCGGTGGCCGAGCGGTTTTCGGCGGCGTCGGCATGGATCGAAATGAAGATGTCGGCCTTGTTCGCACGCGCCTTCTGCGCACGCATCGGCAGCGGGATGAACACATCGCTGTCGCGGGTGAGGAAGGCTTTCAGGCCAGGCGTAGCGTTGACCTGGCGAGCCAGTTCACGCGCCACCGCCAGGGTGACATCCTTCTCGCGCTTGCCGGTCGGGCCGATGGCGCCCGGATCCTGGCCGCCATGGCCCGGATCGATCGCCACCACCAAGTGACGCATGCCCGGCTGCATGCGGATGCGCGAGGCATCGCTGGGCATGGTCGGACGCGGCGACTCGGTCGGCGCAACAGGTGTCGGCACCGGCTTCGGCTGGGTGGCCACAACTGCAGTGGTGGCCTGACCAGCCAGGATGGCTGCCGGCGACGACGTCGGGGTGCTGCTGGCGGTGGTACCTGCTGCCGCCATCTGCACCGGGGTGGTGCTCGGCGCCGGCGTCGGCGCGGCGGGTGCCGCTGCGCTGGCACTGGCCTGCTGCTGGACCTGCGCGGTCAACAGCGCAGTGGCTCGCGCGGCATCACCACGGGACTGTGCGGTTTGTGCCGGGGTCGGGCCCGGGACCGGAGCCGGACTCACCGAAGCTGCCGCTGGCGGCTGCGCAGGCGTCGGCGCGGGGCGACTGGCGGCCACGGCCGGGCCATCGCCGGGCCACTCGATCACCAGCTTGGATTCATTGCCTTCGCGCTGCATCTGCGGGCGGAAGGGGGCGACCGTCTCGGCCAGGTCGAATACGACGCGGAAAGTGCCCGGCACCGGCTGCCCGGTGCGCACCGCAGTCACCACGCCCTGCGGCGACGGCATCTTCAGGTTGCGCACCGCGCTGGAATCAGGGAAATCGACCACCAGCCGGTTCGGACCGGCCAGCGACAGGGTCTTGTAGCCACCACTGCCGACCAGCGCGATTTCCGCGCGGGTTCCGGTCGCACCGGTATTGAGCAGCACCTGGCGGACCTCACCGGCCCACGCACTGACGCTCGCCAGACCAAGTCCGACGGCGGCACAGATGGCAATGAGTCGATTCCCCGGGCGCATGACTCAGGATTCAATCACCGCACTGAACGGAATGCAACACCTTTTTCCTTAATAATCCGTAACCTGCCGGTGTTTGTTCTCGTCAGCCGACAGAAAGGGCCTGCAAGTCGCCACCTTCGGGAAGCCGCTGCAGCCATTCACGTCCCGTGTCGCTGATGCCAGTGAGACGCACGCGACGCCCCTGACCTTCAATCTCCAGTGCGACCACCAGATCGGTTGGCGGCAGCGCACCGGCACCGCGCTCTGGCCATTCGACCAGCCACAGCACGGCACTGCCCTCGTCCAGCCCGAGGAAATCCAGCTCGCCGGCCTGGCCGATGCGATACAGGTCCATGTGCCAGGCCTCGCCGCCACTGGACAACGGATAGCGCTCGACCAGGGTATAGGTGGGGCTGCGGATCGCCCCCTGCACGCCCAGCGCCCGCAACAGCGCGCGCGCCGTGGTCGATTTGCCGGCGCCAAGATCGCCGCGCAACTCGACCAGCGCCTGCGGCGGACGGGTAGCTGCCAGCCATTGCCCCAGCAGTTCGGTGGCGTTGCTGTCGGCAAGGAAGAATTCGGTCATCGGGAACATTCCGGGTTGGCCAGCCGCCGCAGGGGCGCCAGCAGATCAGTGGGAAGCAGGCCGCGGGCACCGTCGGCGGCGGCGACATCGCCGGCCAGGGCATGCAGCAGCGCACCGCCTGCCGCCGCATCGAACGCAGGCAGGCCCTGCGCGCGCAGGCTGGCGATGATGCCGGTCAACAGGTCGCCCATGCCACCCACCGCCATTCCCGGGTTGCCGGCCGCAATCAGTCGCGGTGCATGGCCGGGCGCGGCGACGATGCTGCCTGCCCCCTTCAGCACCACCACTGCGTGATAGCGCTCGGCCAGCGCCTGCGCGCTGGCATAGCGATCGGCCTGGACTGCCGCCGTGGTGGTTTCCAGCAGGCGCGCGGCTTCGCCGGGGTGCGGGGTCAGGATCGCATCGGGCAGCGCATGTGCATCCTGCGCCAGCAGGTTCAACGCATCGGCGTCGATCACCAGCGGCAGGCCTGACTGCAGCACACGCGCATACAGCGCGCGCGCCCATTCGTCCTGGCCCAGGCCCGGGCCGATCGCCACCACCCTGGCTTTTGCCAGCAACGCCGGCAGCGCTGAGCCATCTTCCAGCGCGTGCGCCATCGCTTCAGGCAACCTCGCCAGCAGCGGGCCGACATGGTCGCGGCGGGTGCCGATGCTCAGCAGGCCCGCGCCAGCACGCAGCGCAGCTTCGGCGGCCATCGCGATGGCACCGCCGCTGCCATGGTTGCCGCCCACGCACAGCACGTGGCCGGATTCACCCTTGTGGCTGTTGGCACGGCGCGGCGGCAGCAGATCCGGCAGGCGCGACTGCGTCCAGCACTCTGCAGCAGCGACGACACCCTGCCAGGCCGCATCGGCCAGCGCCAGTGGTGCCAGGTGCCTGCGCCCGGTGTATTCCAGTGCATCGCCGGTGTACAGGCCGCGGTGGGCGACGATGAACTGCACTGTCAGGGCCGCGCGTACGGCTGCGCCCGGCACGCAGCCATGGTCGGCGTTGACACCGCTTGGTACGTCCAACGCCAACACCGGCGCCTGCTGCGCGTTCAGCGCCTCGATCAAGGCCAGTGCCGCGCCCTCTGGTGCCCGGGAGAAGCCAAGGCCGAACAGGGCATCGACCCATAGATCGGCCTGGGCCAGTTCGCCGTTGAAATCAGTGACAGTGCCGCCGGCGGACCTGAAATCCGCTGCGGCGCGCTGCGCCAACGCCGTGGAAGGTGGGCTGCCCGGCAGCGCGATCAGCTGCACCTGCCGCCCGGCCTCCAGCGCATGACAGGCCAGCACATAGCCATCGCCGCCATTGTTGCCGCTGCCAACCACCACGCCGATCCGCCGCGCCTGCGGCCAGTGCTGCAGCAGGCTCTGCCAGGCCGCCTGGCCCGCCTGGGCCATCAGGCCCCAGCCACCATCGCCCGCCAGCGCGGAGGCCTGGGCATCGAGTATGCGTGCGGCACGGGAATCGAACAGATCGGCGAGGTTGGCCATGCGGGGATTTTATACTGGTGCACATGTCCCCCGTCCCTGCCCCCCTCGATCCGGCCCTGGCCGTACAGCGCATCCGCGATCTGGCGCGCGCGCATGGCTTCCAGCGCTGCGGTATCGCCGGCATCGAACTGGGCGAGGACGAGGCGCACCTGGCCGACTGGCTGGGCCAGGGCCTGTACGGCACGATGGACTGGATGGCACGCCACGGCACCCTGCGCGCGCGCCCGGCAGAGCTGCTTCCCGGCACCGTGCGGGTGATCTCGGTGGGCATGGACTACAGCCACAGGGACGACACCGAAGCGTGGGCGACCCTGGCCGATCCGGGGCGCGCCTACGTCGCCCGCTACGCGCTCGGCCGCGATTACCACAAGCTGATGCGCAACCGCCTGCAGAAGCTGGCCACGCAGATCAACGATGAAGTGGCGCCGCTGGGCTACCGCGTCTTCGTCGATTCGGCGCCAGTGCTGGAACGCGCGCTGGCACGCAACGCGGGGCTGGGCTGGATCGGCAAGCACACCTGCCTGATCGACCGCCACGGCGGCTCGTGGTTCTTCATCGGCGAGATCTACATCGACCTGCCGCTGCCGATCGACACGCCGGCCAGCGCGCACTGCGGCACCTGTACGCGCTGCATCGACGTCTGCCCGACCCAGGCCATCACCGCCCCGCAGCGGCTGGATGCGCGCCGCTGCATCTCCTACCTGACCATCGAGCATGACGGTGCGATTCCAGTGGAGATGCGACCGCTGATCGGCAACCGCATCTATGGCTGCGACGACTGCCAGCTGGTCTGCCCCTGGAACAAGTTCGCCAAGCGCACCGACGAAGCTGACTTCCGCGCCCGCAACAACCTGGACACCGCACGCCTGGACCAGTTGTTCGCCTGGGACGAAGCTGAATTCCTGCGCCGTACCGAAGGCAGCCCGATCCGCCGCAGTGGCCATGAGCGCTGGCTGCGCAACATCGCCGTGGCACTGGGCAATGCGCCAACCACGGCGGAGACGCTGTCGGCGCTGCAGACGCGCGCCGAGGCTGCTTCACCCGTAGTCCGCGAACACGTGCAATGGGCACTGGCCCAGCACGGCCAGCGCTGACGTGCGATCCTGAGCCCCCTGCTCCATCTGCCCCACGCCGTCACCATGCAGCCACGCAACAACGACGTCTTCACCCCCAGCCAGCTCAACACCCTGGCGCGCGACCTGCTGGAAGGCAGCTTCCCGGCGATCTGGGTGGAAGCCGAACTGGGCAGCGTGGCGCGGCCGGCGTCCGGCCATCTGTATTTCACCCTGAAGGACGCGCGTGCACAGTTGCGCGCTGCGATGTTCAGGATGAAGGCGCAGTACCTGAAGTTCGTTCCGCGCGAGGGCATGCGCGTGCTGGTGCGCGGCAAGGTGACCCTGTACGACGCCCGTGGCGAGTACCAGATGGTGCTGGACCACATGGAGGAAGCCGGCGAAGGCGCACTGCGTCGCGCGTTCGAGGAACTGAAGGCGCGGCTGGAGGCCGAGGGACTGTTCGACCCGGCCCGCAAGCGGCAGATGCCGGCCCACATGCAGCGCCTGGCGGTGATCACCTCGCCCACCGGTGCCGCCGTGCGCGATGTGCTGAGCGTGCTCGGCCGCCGCTTCCCGTTGCTGGAAGTGGATCTGCTGCCGACCCTGGTGCAGGGCGCAACCGCTGCCGCGCAGATCACCCGCCTGCTGCAGGCCGCCGATGCCAGCGGCCGCTACGACGTGATCCTGCTGACCCGTGGTGGTGGCTCGCTGGAAGACCTGTGGGCCTTCAACGATGAAGCGCTGGCCCGCGCAATCGCCGCCAGCAGCACGCCGGTGGTCTCGGCGGTGGGTCACGAAACCGACTTCAGTCTCAGCGATTTCGCTGCTGACCTGCGCGCGCCTACGCCATCGGTGGCCGCGGAACTGCTGGTACCCGATCAGCGCGACCTGGCCCTGCGCCTGCGCCGCAACGCGGCTCGCATGGTGCAGCTGCAACGCCACGCCATGCAGCAGGCCATGCAGCGCGCTGATCGCGCCCTGCTGCGCTTGAACGCACAGAGTCCGCAGGCACGACTGGATCTGCTGCGCCGTCGTCAGCTGGACCTCGGACGTCGCTTGCATGCGGCGCACAACCAGCAGCAGGAGCGTCGCGCGGCCCGTTTGCGCCACGCTGCCGCAGTGTTGCGGGGCCATCATCCGCAGCGGCAGATGGAGGCGCTGCGACGTCGCCTTGCCGCGTTGGGCGGGCGCCCACAAGCGGCGCTGCAGCGCCTGCTGCAGCGTGATGCGCTGCGCCTGCGTGGCCTTGCACGTTCGCTGGAAGCGGTCAGTCCGCTGGCGACCGTCGCGCGTGGCTACAGCATCGTGACCCGTGCAGAGGATGGCGCGTTGGTGCGCCGGATCGAGCAGGTGCAACCGGGTGACGCACTGCAGGCCCGGGTCGGCGACGGCGTGATCGACGTACAGGTGACTGCGGTCAAGTAAGGGGTGTTCGGCAGGGCTGCGCCCTGCACCCGCAGAAGCAACGGCAACAGCCGAAGCAACGGCAGAAGCGGGTTTCCTGAGGGATGGCGGGGTGGGCCCGGTTGCGGGGGACGCTGCAAGTACGTCCATGTAAGCTCGGTCGCGCCATCCATGGCGCTCACGCCCCCGCAACCGGACCCACC
>NZ_JBYTEK010000039.1:0-43305 GCF_058783335.1 Stenotrophomonas sp. FW305-C-20-S1
CCCGGTCGCCATGGACGCCGGCCTGCGCTTCGCAATCCGCGAAGGTGGCCGTACCGTCGGTGCTGGCGTGGTTGCCACCATCCTCGAGTAATCTGCTAGACTCTGCGCCCCGATGTTGCCTGGGTAGGGCATCGGGGCGTATCAAAACGGGAAAGTAGGCACAGGATGTGCCTTGTGTTCCCCGGACCAGGAAGGGTCAATGCCATTCAGGCGGCGTCAACAGGAGACTGTTGACAGCTGCCTTGCGTGCCATTATGCTTCTCCGTCTGGGCAGGCCGGGTAACGGGTCTGCCTACGTTTTTGGGGTCTACGGATTGACCTTGTCGGCCTGCGGGAATGCAGGCCGTCTGTATTCAGGGATTTCATGGGGCAAAGCAACCCAGAGGCTTTGTCTGTCGCTCTTTTAACGAAGGAACCTACCGCCATGGCGGACCAAAAGATCCGGATCCGGCTGAAAGCGTTCGATCATCGTCTGATCGACCGTTCGGCCAGCGAGATCGTTGAGACGGCCAAGCGGACCGGCGCGCAAGTGCGTGGCCCGATCCCGCTGCCGACCAAGATCGAGCGTTACACCATCCTCGTCTCCCCGCACGTCGACAAGGACGCGCGTGACCAGTACGAGACCCGCACGCACAAGCGCGTGCTCGATATCGTTGACCCGAATGACAAGACCGTGGACGCGCTGATGAAGCTCGAACTGGCTGCCGGCGTCGACGTTCAGATCAAGCTGACCTGAGGACTACGACCATGACGAAGAAGTATTCGTTGGGCTTCGTGGGCCGCAAGGCTGGCATGAGCCGCGTGTTCACCGAAGATGGCCGTTCCATCCCGGTGACCCTGATCGAAGCAACCCCCAACCGTATCGCGCAGATCAAGACCGTCGAAACTGACGGCTACAGCGCCGTGCAGGTGACCGTCGGTGCGCGTCGCGCTGCCCTGGTCAACAAGCCGGAAGCCGGCCACTTCGCCAAGGCGAAGGTGGAAGCGGGTCGTGGCCTGTGGGAATTCCGCGTTGAAGACGCCCAGCTCGGCGATTTCGCCGTCGGTGGCGAAGTCAAGGCGGACATCTTTGAAGTCGGCCAGATCGTCGACGTCCAGGGTGTCACCAAGGGTAAGGGCTTCCAGGGCACCATCAAGCGCTACAACTTCCGTATGGGTGACGCTACCCACGGCAACTCGCTGTCGCATCGCGCGCCGGGTTCGCTGGGTCAGCGCCAGACGCCCGGTCGCGTGTTCCCGGGCAAGAAGATGTCCGGTCACATGGGCTCGGTGCAGCAGAGCACCCAGAACCTGGAAGTTGTCAAGGTCGACGTCGAACGCGGTCTGATCGCGGTTCGCGGCGCCGTTCCGGGCGCGGCGGGTGGCGACGTGATCGTCCGTCCGGCGAGCAAGGCATAAGGAGAGATGACGATGGAACTCGTTATCACGGGTAGCAACAACAAGGTCTCGGTCTCCGACGCCGTGTTCGGTCGCGATTTCAGCGAAGATCTGGTCCACCAGGTCGTCGTTGCTTACCGCAACGCCGGTCGCGCCGGCACCAAGGCGCAGAAGACTCGCTCCGAAGTGGCAGGTACCACCAAGAAGTCGAAGAAGCAGAAGGGCGGCGGCGCGCGTCATGGCGCACTGACGGCTCCGATCTTCGTCGGCGGCGGTGTCACCTTCGCGGCAAAGCCGCGCAGCTTCGAGCAGAAGGTCAATCGTAAGCAGTACCGTGCCGCCATGTGCGCGATCCTGTCCGAGCTGAACCGTCAGGGCCGTCTGACCATCGTGGAGTCCTTCGATGTCGAAGCGACCAACACGAAGGGTCTGATCGCCAAGCTGGCCGGCCTGGAAGTGGGCAAGCGCCCGCTGATCGTCACTGAGGAAGCCTCCGAGCACCTGTACCTGTCCGCTCGCAATCTGCCGTATGTGCAGGTGCGTGACGTGCAGGGTCTGGACCCGGTGTCGCTGGTCGGTGCCGACACGGTCGTCATCACCGCTGACGCGGTCAAGAAGGTCGAGGAGTGGCTGGCATGAACAGCAACGAAAAAATCTTCAGCGTGCTGCGTGCCCCGCGTGTCTCCGAAAAGACCGCGCGCCTGCAGGAACTCTCCAACCAGTACGTCTTCGAAATTTCGAACGAAGCCACCAAAGCCGATGTAAAGGCCGCGGTTGAGCAGCTGTTCGACGTCAAGGTCGAAGCTGTCAACGTGGTCAACGTCAAGGGCAAGAACAAGTCCTTCCGTAACCGTGCTGGCCGCCGCGGCGATTGGCGCAAGGCGTACGTTCGCCTGGCCGACGGCCAGTCGATCGATGTAACGGCCAAGGCCTGAGGTACATCCCATGCCATTGATGAAATTCAAGCCCACCTCCCCCGGCCGCCGTTCGGCCGTGCGCGTGGTCACTCCCGACCTGCACAAGGGTGCTCCGCACGCCGCGCTGGTCGAGTCGCAGAGCCGCTCGGGTGGTCGTAACCACCACGGTCGCATCACCGTGCGTCACGTCGGTGGTGGCGCCAAGCAGCACTACCGCCTGATTGACTTCAAGCGCAACAAGCTGGGCATCCCGGCGCGCGTGGAACGCATCGAATACGATCCGAACCGCACCGCCCACATCGCCCTGCTGTGCTATGTCGACGGCGAGCGTCGCTACATCATCGCCCCGAAGGGTCTGAAGGCTGGTGATCAGGTGATCGCTGGTTCGGACGCCCCGATCAAGGCGGGCAACACCCTGCCGCTGCGCAACATCCCGGTCGGTACCACCATCCACTGCATCGAGCTGAAGCCGGGCAAGGGCGCTCAGATCGCCCGCGCTGCAGGTGCTGCCGTGCAGCTGGTTGCTCGTGAAGGCATCTACGCCACCCTGCGCCTGCGCTCGGGTGAAATGCGCAAGGTTCCGGTCGAGTGCTGCGCGACCATCGGCGAAGTCGGCAACGACGAGCACAGCCTTGAAAAGCTGGGCAAGGCCGGTGCCAAGCGTTGGCGCGGTGTCCGCCCGACCGTTCGTGGTGCTGCCATGAACCCGGTTGACCACCCGCACGGTGGTGGTGAGGCGAAGGCCGGCCAGGGTAATCCGCATCCGGTCACCCCGTGGGGTGTTCCGACCAAGGGTTACAAGACGCGCCATAACAAGCGCACTCAGCAGTTCATCGTCCGCGATCGTAGGGGCTAATCGACCATGGCACGTTCACTCAAGAAGGGCCCGTTTGTCGATCACCACCTGGTTGCTAAGGTGGCTGCCGCTGCGGGTAGCAAGCGTCCGATCAAGACCTGGTCGCGTCGTTCGATGATCCTGCCTGACATGGTAGGCGTCACCATTGCCGTGCATAACGGCAAGAACCACATCCCGGTTCTCGTCAACGAGAACATGGTCGGCCACAAGCTCGGCGAATTTGCCATCACCCGGACCTTCAAGGGTCACGGTGGTGACAAGAAGTCGGGCAAGTAAGGAGAGATGACAATGGAAGCGAAAGCCATCCTGCGCACCGCGCGCATCTCCCCGCAGAAGGCACGTCTGGTCGCTGACCAGGTGCGCGGTCTGCCGGCCGAGCGTGCCGTCAACCTGCTGAAGTTCTCGGACAAGAAGGCTGCCCACCTGATCAAGAAGGTGGTGGAGTCGGCTATTGCAAATGCCGAGAACAACCAGGGCGCCGACGTCGACGAGCTGAAGGTTCAGACCATCATGGTAGATGAAGGTCCGACCCTGAAGCGTTTCATGGCGCGGGCGAAAGGCCGCGGTACCCGCATCCTCAAGCGCACCAGCCACATCACTGTGGTTGTGGGCGCCGCCAAGTAAGCGGATAAGGAAAAGACCATGGGTCATAAAGTTCATCCGATTGGTATCCGCCTCGGCATTTCCAAGGACTGGAACTCCAAGTGGTACGCCAACAAGGCCGAGTTCGCTGGTTACCTGGCAGCCGACCTGAAAGTGCGCGAAATGCTGCGCAAGAAGCTGGCCCAGGCCGGCATCAGCAAGATCCTGATCGAGCGTCCGGCCAAGACCGCTCGCGTGACGATCCACACCGCCCGTCCGGGCGTGGTGATCGGCAAGCGCGGTGAGGACATCGAGAAGCTGCGCAAGGAAGTGAGCGAGATGATGGGCGTCCCGGCGCACATCAACGTCACCGAAGTGCGCAAGCCGGAACTGGACGCGCAGCTCGTTGCCGAGTCGATCGCCCAGCAGCTGGAGCGTCGCATCATGTTCCGCCGTGCAATGAAGCGCTCGGTCGGCAATGCGATGCGCCTGGGTGCCCTGGGCATCAAGGTCAACGTCGGTGGCCGCCTCAACGGTGCAGAAATCGCCCGTTCGGAGTGGTACCGCGAAGGCCGCGTGCCGCTGCACACCCTGCGTGCCGACATCGACTATGGCTTCGCTGAAGCCAAGACGACCTACGGCATCATCGGCATCAAGGTCTGGATCTACAAGGGCGAGGTCTTCGATTTCTCCCAGGTTGGCCAGGAAAAGCAGGACGACACCCCGTCGCGCAACGATCGTCATGATCGCGGCGACCGCGGTGACCGTCAGCGCCCGGCTCGTGAAGCGAGGTAACGACAATGTTGCAACCCAAGCGAACCAAGTACCGCAAGGTGCACAAGGGCCGTAACGAAGGCCTCAGCTGGAGCGCAAACGCTGTCAGCTTTGGCGAGTACGGCCTGAAGGCAACCGCCCACGGTCAGCTGACCGCGCGTCAGATCGAAGCGGCTCGCCGCTCGATCAGCCGCTACGTCAAGCGCGGCGGCAAGATGTGGATCCGAGTGTTCCCCGACAAGCCCATCACCAAGAAGCCCATCGAAGTTCGAATGGGTTCCGGTAAGGGCAACGTGGAATACTGGGTGGCCCAGATCCAGCCCGGCCGCATGATCTATGAAATCGAGGGTGTTACCGAGGAAGTGGCACGCGAGGCGTTCCGCCTGGCCGCGGCCAAGCTCTCGGTCACCACCACTTTCGTGACCCGGACGGTGCGCTGATGGATATCAAAACTCTCCGTGAAAAGTCGGCTGACGACCTCAAGGCCCACCTGATCGACCTGCGTAAGGAACAGTTCTCTGTCCGTATGCAGCAGGTCACCGGCCAGCTGCCGAAGACACACGACATCCGCCGGGTCCGTCGCGAGATTGCTCGCGTCAAGACTCTGCTCGGCAGCACGAAGTAAGGATGGCCGCTATGAGCGACAATACTGAAAACAAGGCGCTGCGCACGGTCGAAGGCCGTGTCGTCAGCAACAAGATGGACAAGACGGTTACCGTCCTGGTTGAGCGTCAGGTCAAGCACGCGCTGTACGGCAAGTACATCAAGCGTTCGACGAAGCTGCACGCCCACGATGCCGACAACGCCTGCAAGGAAGGCGATGTCGTCCGCGTGACCGAGATTGCTCCGATGTCCAAGACCAAGAACTGGCGCGTGGTGGAAGTCATCACGCGTGCGGCTGAATAAGGAGTCTGAATCATGATCCAGATGCAGAGCTACCTTGACGTCGCGGACAACTCTGGTGCCAAGCAGGTGATGTGCTTCAAGGTGCTGGGTGGTTCCAAGCGCCGTTACGCCGGCATCGGCGACATCATCAAGGTCACCGTGAAGGATGCGATCCCGCGCGGCAAGGTCAAGAAGGGCGAAGTGTATGACGCCGTCGTGGTGCGTACCCGCAAGGGTGTGCGTCGCGCCGACGGCTCGCTGATCCGCTTCGACGGCAACGCTGCCGTTCTGCTTAACAACAAGCAGGAGCCGATCGGCACCCGTATCTTCGGGCCGGTGACTCGTGAACTTCGTTCGGAGAAGTTCATGAAGATCGTCTCGCTCGCTCCCGAAGTGCTGTGAGCGACAGGAGATAATCATGGCTAACCGTATCAAGAAGGGCGACCAGGTTGTCGTCAACGCCGGCAAGGACAAGGGTAAGCAGGGCGAAATCGTCCGCGTCGACGGCGACCGTGTGGTCGTCGCCAACGTGAACATCGTCAAGCGCCACACCAAGCCGAACCCGCAGGCAGGTGTTGCCGGCGGCGTGGTCGAGCGTGAAGCGTCGATCCATATCTCCAACGTGAATGTGCTGAACCCGGCTTCGGGCAAGGGCGAACGCGTTGGCTTCAAGGTGCTGGAGGATGGACGCAAACTGCGTGTGTTCCGCTCCAGCGGTGAGGCGCTTGACGCCTGAGGAATGAGAAGATGACTTCCCGTCTCGAAAAGTTTTACAAGGAAGAAGTGGTGCCGGCGCTGATGAAGCAGTTCGGCTACACCAATTCGATGGAAGTGCCGAAGCTCGTCAAGGTCACCCTGAACATGGGTGTCGGCGAAGCGGCCACCAACAAGAAGATCCTGGAAAACGCCGTCGGCGACATGACCAAGATTTCCGGCCAGAAGCCGGTTGTCACCAAGTCGCGTATCTCGGTTGCGTCGTTCAAGATCCGTGATGGTTGGCCGATTGGTTGCAAGACCACGCTGCGTCGCCACAAGATGTACGAGTTCCTGGACCGCCTGATCAACATCTCGCTGCCGCGCGTGCGCGACTTCCGTGGTGTTTCCGGTCGTTCCTTCGACGGTCGCGGCAACTTCAACATGGGTGTGAAGGAACAGATCATCTTCCCGGAAATCGACTTCGACGCTGTCGACGCGATCCGCGGCATGGATATCGCCATCACCACCACTGCGAAGACCGACGCGGAAGCGAAGGCGCTGCTGGCAGCGTTCAAGTTCCCGTTCCGTAACTGATTCGTCGAGGAAACCGAAATGGCAAAGACCTCCATGGTCAACCGCGACATCAAGCGGGAAAAGCTGGCCAAGAAGTACGCTGACAAGCGTGCGGCTCTGAAGAAGATCGTGTCCTCGGTGGACGCGAGCTACGAAGAGAAGATCGACGCCGCAACCAAGCTGGCCAAGCTGCCGCGCGATTCGTCGCCGAGCCGCCAGCGCAACCGTTGCGAACTGTCGGGCCGTCCGCGTGGCGTCTACAGCAAGTTCGGCCTGGGCCGCAACAAGCTGCGTGAAGCCACCATGCGTGGTGACGTTCCGGGCCTGCGCAAGGCCAGCTGGTAATCCCAGCCGGTCCTGCCGGCGAGGGCTCCCCCGGGGGCCTTCGCAGCCGGGGAGGGGGGGCGTTCAGCTTTCCCTCTGCAAAAAACCCGAAGAGCCCGACGCAAGTCGGGCTCTTTTGGCGTATACTCCCGCGTCTTGCCCTGCGCGAAGACGTAAGGGGAGGGGGCCTGGCCCGTTTCCAGGAGACAACAGATTTTCGCGAAAGCGGATATCGGTGCACTCAAAGGTACTCATATGAGCATGACTGATCCCATCGCCGACCTGCTGGTCCGCATCAAGAATGCGGCAGCGGTGGGCAAGCAGACGGTGAAAGCCCCGTCGTCCAAGATCAAGGTAGCGATCGCCCAGGTCCTGAAGGACGAGGGTTACATCGCCGACCTGCGCGTGACCGCGCTCGAGAACAACAAGTCCGAGCTGGAAATCGTGCTGAAGTATTTCGAAGGCAAGCCGGTCATCGCGACCCTGAAGCGCTTCTCGCGTTCGGGCCTGCGCCAGTACCGCGGCAAGAGCGAACTGCCGAAGGTCATGAACGGCCTGGGTATTTCCATCATTTCCACCTCCAAGGGCATCATGACTGATGCGCAGGCGCGCCAGCTGGGCGTCGGCGGCGAAGTCCTGTGCTTCGTGGCCTAAGGCGAAAGGAGTAGACCATGTCCCGCGTAGCCAAGAAGCCGATCGACCTGGGTAAGGTTGAACTGAACGTCCAGAACGACAACGTCACCGCCAAGGGCCCGAAGGGCACCCTGTCGCTGGCCAAGCCGGCTGGTATCAACATCAATGTCGAGAACGGCGTTGCCACCCTGAGCACCGACAACGTGGATCTGATCCCGCTGACCGGTACCGTCCGCGCCATCCTGTCCAACATGGTCAAGGGTGTTTCCGAAGGCTTCGAGCGCAAGCTGGAGCTGGTCGGCGTGGGTTACCGTGCCGCCATGCAGGGCAAGGACCTCAGCCTGTCGCTGGGCTTCTCGCACCCGGTTGTGTTCGTGGCGCCGGAAGGCATCACCATCACCACCCCGACCCAGACCGAAATCCTGGTGCAGGGCGCTGACAAGCAGGCCGTCGGTGAAGCTGCCGCCAAGATCCGTGCGTTCCGCAAGCCGGAACCGTACAAGGGCAAGGGCGTGAAGTACTCCGACGAAGTCATCATTCGCAAGGAAGCCAAGAAGGCCTAATTAGGACCTTCCGCTTTCCAGGGAAAAAGATCATGAACAAGAACATCGCCCGCCTGCGTCGCGCCAAGTCGACCCGTGCCCACATCCGTGAGCTCGGCGTTGCACGCCTGTCGGTGCTGCGCACCGGCCAGCACCTGTACGCGCAGGTCTTCACCGCTGACGGCTCGAAGGTGCTGGCTGCCGCCAACACCACCCAGGCCGACGTCAAGGACGGCCTGAAGAACGGCAAGAACGCTGATGCCGCTGCCAAGGTTGGCCGCATCGTCGCTGAGCGCGCCAAGGCCGCTGGCGTCGAGAAGGTTGCCTTCGATCGTTCGGGTTACCGTTACCACGGCCGCATCAAGGCCCTGGCTGACGCTGCCCGCGAAGCCGGCCTGCAGTTCTAAGGGATAAGGGCAGGGGGCTTGATGCCCCCTGTCCGCCTGCTCGCCAGCCTGAGTGAGGCTGGGCGGCGCCGCTCTTCTGCAGCGGCCCACCGCAACAACGCACCACTCCACAACCATAAGCGGCCTCGAGCCGTACATAACCCAACAACCAAGGAATAAACATGGCAGAAGAACGTCAGCAGCGGGGTCGCGATCGCGACCGTAACCGCGAAGAGAAAGTCGACGACGGCATGATCGAAAAGCTGGTCGCGGTCAACCGCGTCAGCAAGACCGTCAAGGGTGGCCGTCAGTTCACCTTCACCGCCCTGACTGTCGTCGGTGACGGCGAAGGCAAGGTCGGTTTCGGTTATGGCAAGGCCCGCGAAGTGCCGGTCGCCATCCAGAAGTCGATGGAGCAGGCTCGCAAGAACCTGGTCACCGTTGACCTGAACAACGGCACCCTGTGGCACACCATCAAGGATGGTCACGGCGCAGCGCGCGTGTTCATGCAGCCGGCTTCCGAAGGTACCGGCGTCATCGCCGGTGGTGCCATGCGCGCCGTCCTGGAAGCGGTTGGCGTGAAGAACGTGCTGGCCAAGGCCACCGGTTCGCGCAACCCGATCAACCTGGTGCGTGCCACCGTGAAGGGCCTGACTGCAGCGCAGTCGCCGGCTCGCATCGCGGCCAAGCGCGGCAAGAAGGTGGAGGAACTCAACCATGGCTAATGAGTCCAACAAGACTGTGAAGGTGCGCCTGGTGCGTGGCCTGCGTGGTACTCAGTCGCGTCACCGCCTGTCGGTGCGTGCCCTGGGCCTGAACAAGCTCAACGATGTCCGTGAACTGAAGGACAGCCCGCAGGTTCGCGGTCTGATCAACACCGTTCACTACCTCGTCAAGATTGAGGAGTAATCGATCATGACTCTGCGTCTCAATGAACTGAGCCCGGCACCGGGCGCCCGTCAGGAACGTACCCGCGTCGGTCGCGGTATCGGCTCCGGCCTGGGCAAGACCTGTGGCCGCGGCCACAAGGGTTCGTTCGCCCGTAAGGGTGGCGGCAAGATCAAGGCTGGCTTCGAAGGCGGCCAGACCCCCATGCAGCGTCGTCTGCCGAAGATCGGCTTCCGTTCGCCGATCGCCAAGGACACCGCTGAAGTGCTGCTGTACCAGCTGGACAAGCTGCCGGCCGGCGAGATCGACTTCGCTGCCCTGCGTGCGGCCAAGCTGGTCCCGAGCACTGCCAAGAAGGCCAAGGTCGTCGTCAAGGGCGAAGTGACCAAGGCGTTCACCCTGAAGGGTGTTGCTGCCACGGCCGGTGCCAAGGCTGCGATCGAAGCTGCCGGCGGCAGCGTAACGGAGTAAGAGAATCATGGCGCAAGCTGGCATCGGTAACCTCGCGGGCGGAATGGGCAAGTTCACTGAACTTCGCCAACGTTTGCTGTTCGTCGTCGGGGCTTTGATCGTCTATCGCATCGGCTGCTACGTGCCGGTGCCGGGCGTCAATCCCGATGCCATGCTTGCCATGATGCAACAGCAGGGCGGCGGCATCGTGGACATGTTCAACATGTTCTCGGGCGGCGCCCTGCACCGTTTCAGCATTTTCGCGCTGAACGTGATGCCATACATCTCGGCATCGATTGTGATGCAGCTGGCTGTGCACATCTTCCCCGCCTTGAAGGCGATGCAGAAGGAAGGTGAGTCCGGCCGCCGCAAGATCACCCAGTATTCGCGCATCGGCGCTGTGCTGCTCGCAGTGGTGCAGGGCGGTTCGATCGCGCTGGCGCTGCAGGGCCAGGTGTCGCCGACCGGCGCACCGGTCGTGTACATGCCGGGCATGGGCTTCGTGCTCACTGCCGTGGTCGCACTGACCGCCGGCACCATGTTCCTGATGTGGGTTGGTGAGCAGGTGACCGAGCGCGGCATCGGCAACGGCGTCTCGCTGATCATCTTCGCCGGTATCGTGGCGGGCCTGCCGGGTGCGGTCATCCACACCTTCGACGCCTACCGCGACGGCAACATCCAGTTCATCCAGCTGCTGCTGATCGCCATCGTCGTGCTCGCCTTCACCTTCTTCGTGGTGTTCGTCGAACGCGGCCAGCGCCGGATCACGGTGAACTACGCGCGCCGCCAGGGCGGTCGCAACGCGTACATGAACCAGACCTCGTTCCTGCCGCTGAAGCTGAACATGGCCGGCGTCATCCCGGCAATCTTCGCCTCGAGCCTGCTGGCCTTCCCGGCCACCCTGGCCATGTGGTCCGGCCAGGCTGCCAACCAGAGCACCTTTGGCCAGACCCTGCAGAAGGTCGCCAATGCCCTGGGTCCGGGCGAGCCGCTGCACATGATCGTGTTCGCTGCGCTGATCACCGGTTTCGCGTTCTTCTATACCGCGCTGGTGTTCAACTCGCAGGAAACCGCCGACAACCTGAAGAAGTCGGGCGCGCTGATTCCGGGTATCCGTCCGGGCAAGGCCACCGCCGACTACATCGACGGCGTGCTGACCCGACTGACTGCTGCCGGTTCGGCTTACCTGGTGATCGTCTGCCTGCTGCCGGAACTGATGCGCACGCAGCTGAACGCCTCGTTCTATTTCGGCGGTACTTCGCTGTTGATCGTGGTGGTGGTGGTGATGGACTTCATCGCCCAGGTGCAGGCGCACCTCATGTCCCACCAGTACGAGAGCCTGCTGAAGAAGGCCAACCTGAAGGGCGGCAACCGCGGCGGTTTTGCTCGCGGCTGATTAGCCTGTTATACTTTCGTCTTCCTGACGTGATGGTCCTCCGCTTCGCGGACTCTGGCCACACAAACGAAGGGCGGCCCCCGCAGCGGTTCCGGGTGGGGGTGTGATGAGGTGGTCCCGCGCTGGAGTAGCGCGGGCGGCCCGGGAGGCAACTCCAGGTCCAACCCCATCCGGCGCCGGAGCCTGGGCACACTCCCCGGGCCGGGTTCATGAAACCTCTGGTTTCACGGGCTTCCAAGTAAACCGGAACCTTGTTAGTATCACTGGTTCACTTTTTTGATCCATCCTGCCGGATCGGCGTGCCTTGAGCGCGCTGTCGGCCATCACTCAGCTGGAGAACCGCGTCATGGCGCGTATTGCAGGCGTCAACCTGCCAGCCCAGAAGCATGTCTGGGTCGGGTTGCAAAGCATTTACGGCATCGGCCGTACCCGTTCGAAGAAGGTCTGCGAAGTCGCAGGCGTCACTTCGACCACCAAGATCCGCGATCTGTCGGAGCCGGAAATCGAGCGCCTGCGCGCCGAAGTCGGCAAGTACATCGTGGAAGGCGATCTGCGCCGTGAAATCGGTATCGCGATCAAGCGCCTGATGGACCTGGGCTGCTACCGCGGCCTGCGTCACCGTCGCGGTCTGCCGCTGCGTGGCCAGCGCACCCGTACCAACGCCCGCACCCGCAAGGGCCCGCGCAAGGCGATCAGGAAGTAAGGGACATATAAATGGCTAAGCCTGCTGCTAAGACCAAGAAGAAGATCAAGCGCGTCGTCACCGACGGCGTTGCCCACGTCCACGCTTCGTTCAACAACACCATCGTGACCATCACCGACCGTCAGGGCAACGCTCTGTCGTGGGCGACCTCCGGTGGCGCTGGCTTCCGCGGTTCGCGCAAGTCGACCCCGTTCGCAGCCCAGGTGGCTGCCGAAAAGGCCGGTCGTGCTGCGCTGGACTACGGCGTGAAGTCGCTGGAAGTCCGCATCAAGGGTCCGGGTCCGGGCCGTGAGTCGGCCGTGCGTTCGTTGAACAACGTCGGCTACAAGATCACCAACATCATCGACGTGACGCCTATCCCGCACAACGGGTGCCGTCCGCCGAAGAAGCGTCGCGTCTAAAGGGAGCGATAAGAAATGGCTCGTTATATCGGTCCTACCTGTAAGCTCGCCCGTCGCGAAGGCGCCGACCTGTCCCTGAAGAGCCCGGCGCGTGCGCTGGACTCCAAGTGCAAGTTGGAGCAGAAGCCCGGCCAGCATGGCGCCACTGCCCGCAAGGGCAAGCTGTCCGACTACGCTACCCAGCTGCGTGAAAAGCAGAAGGTCAAGCGTATCTACGGTCTGCTGGAGCGTCAGTTCCGCAACTACTACAAGAAGGCCTCGACCAAGAAGGGCAACACCGGCGAGAACCTCCTGCAGCTGCTGGAAACCCGCCTGGACAACGTTGTCTACCGCATGGGCTTCGCCGTGACCCGTCCGGCTGCCCGTCAGCTGGTGTCGCACCGCGGCGTCACCGTGAATGGCAAGTCGGTCAACCTGGCCTCGTACCAGGTCAAGGCTGGCGACGCCATCGCCCTGTCTGAAAAGGCTGCCAAGCAGCTGCGCGTCCAGGAAGCCCTGACCGTCGCCGCCCAGCATGACCTGAGCCCGTCGTGGGTTGAAGTGGATTCCGGCAAGTTCTCCGGCATCTTCAAGGCTGTTCCGGATCGTTCGGATCTGCCTGCGGACATCAACGAAGCGCTGATCGTCGAGCTGTATTCGAAGTAATTCACATTGGAGAGCCCCCGGCGACGGCCGGGGGTTCACTAGGAGAACCCGCAACATGACGGTTACCGCCAACCAGGTTCTGCGTCCTCGCGGTCCGCAGATCGAACGCATTACCGACACCCGTGCAAAGGTCGTTATCGAACCTTTGGAGCGGGGTTACGGGCATACGCTGGGTAATGCCCTGCGTCGCGTGCTGCTGTCGTCCATCCCGGGCTTCGCCATCACGGAAGTCGAAATCGACGGCGTGTTGCATGAGTACACCACGGTCGAAGGTCTGCAGGAGGACGTGCTGGAAGTCCTGCTGAACCTGAAGGACGTGGCCATCCGTATGCACTCCGGCGACAACGCGACTCTGTCCCTGTCCAAGCAGGGTCCGGGCGTTGTCACCGCTGCCGACATCAAGGTCGACCACAATGTGGAGATCCTGAACGGCGACCACGTGATCTGCCACCTGACCAAGGACACGGCAGTGAACATGCGTCTGAAGATCGAGCGTGGTTTCGGCTATCAGCCGGCAGCTGCGCGTCGTCGTCCGGACGAAGAAACCCGTGCCATCGGCCGTCTGGTCCTGGATGCCTCGTTCTCGCCGGTCCGCCGTGTCGCCTATGCCGTGGAAGCGGCTCGTGTCGAACAGCGCACCGACCTGGACAAGCTGGTCATCGATATCGAGACCAACGGCACCATCGACGCCGAAGAAGCAGTGCGTACCGCTGCCGACATCCTCAGCGATCAGCTGTCGGTGTTCGGTGACTTCACCCATCGCGACCGCGGTGCGGCGAAGCCGGCCAACAACGGCGTGGATCCGGTGCTGCTGCGCCCGATCGACGATCTGGAGCTGACCGTGCGTTCGGCCAACTGCCTCAAGGCCGAGAGCATCTACTACATCGGCGATCTGATCCAGAAGACCGAAGTCGAGCTGCTGAAGACCCCGAACCTGGGTAAGAAGTCGCTCACCGAGATCAAGGAAGTGCTGGCCCAGCGTGGCCTGTCGCTCGGCATGAAGCTGGAGAACTGGCCGCCGGCCGGCGTCGCCAGCCACGGCATGCTGGGCTGATACCGCCTTTCTGCAAGACCGCATGGCCCCGTCGGCAACGACGGGGCCATTGCACCAAGGCAATACCGCCACGACGAACGAAGGTTCGCGGGCAGGTCGTCCAGGACGGATGGCCAGGACCAACCGCAGTCCGAGCAGCAGCGCCAGGAAGGCGACAACGATCCGCAAAGCCACATCATTAACCAAGGAATATCACCATGCGTCACCAGAAATCCGGCCGTAAGTTCAGCCGTACCAGCGCCCACCGCGAAGCGATGTTCAAGAACATGGCCGCCTCGCTGTTCAAGCACGAGCTGATCAAGACCACCCTGCCGAAGGCCAAGGAACTGCGCCGCGTCGCCGAGCCGCTGATCACCCTGGCCAAGGTCGACTCCGTCGCCAACCGTCGTCTGGCCTTTGCCCGCCTGCGCGACAACGAAGCCGTCGGCAACCTGTTCACCATCCTGGGCCCGCGCTACGCGAACCGTCCGGGCGGTTACCTGCGCCTGCTGAAGTGCGGCTTCCGCGCCGGCGACAACGCGCCGATGGCCTACGTTGAGCTGGTTGACCGTCCGGTCGTGGCTGAAGCCGTCGAAGAGTAATCGACGCGCGACACCCGTCATTCGGTGAAGAACCCGGCCTCGTGCCGGGTTTTTCCGTTTCTGGGCGACGGATGGAGATCCACGCCGGGCGTGGATGATCCCGCATGTTGCGGCGCGCGCGCCGGCGTGTTCCGACGGGCGCGACGTTGTGGCGGTTCGAACGGCGCGCACTCTCGGTTACGCTTGCGGTCCGTACTACACGAGCGTTGCCGATGAATCCTCTGCGCTGGCCTTTCCGCGCCCAGTTCCTGTTGGGCTTCCTGATCTGCGCGGGCCTGCTGGGCTACGCGATTTTCCTGCAGCTGAAGATGGGGCTGGAACCGTGTCCGCTGTGCATCTTCCAGCGCCTGGCGTTCGCGGCCCTGGGCCTGCTGTTCCTGATCGGCGCCCTGCATGGGCCGTCCAACCGTCCGGGGCGGGCGACCTACGGCATCCTCGCGTTCATCGCTGCCGCCGTGGGCGTGGGCATCGCCGCACGCCATGTCTACGTGCAGATGCTGCCGCCGGAAATGGGGGCGACGTGTGGCCCGCCGCTGGCCTTCCTGCGCGAGACCATGGGGCCGCTGGAAGTGTTCCGCACCGTGCTGACCGGCACCGGCAACTGCGGCAACATCGACTGGACGTTCCTTGGTCTGACCATGCCGATGTGGTCGGGCGTGTGGTTCGTGCTGCTGGCGCTGTGGGCGCTGGTGGTGTCGCTGCGCAAGGTCAAGCACTGAGCCAGTCCGGAGCCACGCATGGCGTGGCTCTACTGTTTTCCGGTAGTGCCGGCCGCTGGCCGGCAGTCGGCGCTACCTCAAAAATCCTGCTGCAGGCTCAGATAGGCGCCGCGACGTGGTCCCCATTGCGGTGCGAACACGCCGATGCCGCCGCCATCGCGCAGCTGGTAGCTGCGATCCAGCGCGTTGATCACCGCCAGTTGCACATGCAGCGGATGACCGCTGTCGGCGTTGAAGTCATGCGCGGCGCTGAGATTGACCTGCAGGTACGACGGTAATTCGCCGCCATTGGGCACGCCCTCGATGTCCGAACGCAGGCCGCTGCCGTACACGTAGTTCGCACCGACCCGATTGTGGCCAGCGAACGCATAGCTGACGCCGCCGGAAGACGTCAGCTTCTGGTCGTGGTCCAGATGGATCCAGTTCTGTTGCACGTAGGCCAGTGCATCCGGATCGAGGTTGTACTGGCTGGTGATGACCTGGGTGCCCATGGCCTTGTTGTAGGCCGCGTTGAAGTACGCGCTGATCGGCCCGTTGCTGTAGTCGGCGCTGAACTCCAGACCGTGGATGTGGCCGCGGCGATAGTTGAAGGTGGAATAGATGTAGGCGGCGCCGAACTGGCCTTCGTCCTGCAGGCGGTGCACGCGTCGGTCGTAGGCATCCAGGCCGAGGGTGAGGTGGTCGCCGACCTGCTGTGACACGCCGATATCGTAGTAGTCACTGCGCTCGGACAACGGCGTGTTGCTGCCATCGGCGGGTTGCTGGTTGCTGGTGCCATCGAACAGGGCAAGATCGCTGCCGGCAACCAGTTCGCTGGCGGGCGGGGTGAAGTAGCGCGAATAGCCGGCGTGCACGGTGGTGCTGTCGCTGGCGTTCCAGACCACGCCCAGGCGTGGGCTGAGCTGGCCCTCGGTGTGACCGAAGGCCTTGAAGCGGTCGCCGCGCAGGCCGTAATTGACGGTCCAGTCATCGCCGATCCGCCACTCGTCCTGCACGTACAAGGCTGCGGTGCTGGCGTGGAAGGCATTGCGGTCCGGGATCAGCTGCGGCGTGGTGCTCGTCTGCCGCCCATCGGCGTCGACCGGGAAGACCCAGCTGCTGTTGTTGGCGGCGGCGTGTTCGTAGTTGCCATACAGGCCATAACGCAGGGTGTGGTTATCGCCCAGGGGGGTGGAGAAATCGGCCTGCAGGGTGTTGGCGCGGTTGCTGCGCCGGACCTGCGAGGCGACGCCGCTGAACACCAGGTCGCCCACGACGTCCGGGTTGAAGGCCACATCACTGTAGCGCTGGCCGGCCGAGAGCTGGTACGCGGTCTGGCCGAGCGTGCCCTGCAGCACCAGCATGCCGAAGCGGGTGGTCTCGTGCTGGGTTTCGTCCAGCTGGCTGGAATCGAAGGTGGTGGTGTCCAGGTAGCCGAACTGCGGGGTCTGCCCCGGGTTGACCGGGATCTGGAAGCGGTTGTTGGCAAAGCCGGCGAACACGCTCAGGCGGGTGCTGTCGTTGACCAGATAGGTCAGGTCGGCAAAGGCCTTCCCCTGGTGGGTGTCGTCATGCAGCGGCCTGCGTGCGCTGGTGGGGTTCTCCAGCCCGACCTCGTTCTGGTCGTAGTTGCCGGTCAGGAACCAGCTCCAGCGGCCCTGGTTGCCCCACCAGGAGGCGTTCGGGTTGACCTTGCCGAACGAACCGGCGGTGATGCCAGCGCTGCCGCCGTTGCCCAGCTCGGCGCCACTGCGGGTGGTGATATCGACCACCGCGGCGGTGCGTTCACCGAACTGCGCCGGCAGGGCGCCGTCCATCAGGCGGATGCTCTTGATGGTGCGGGCATCCAGGGTCTGGCCGAAGCCGGAGATCGATTCGGGCAGCAGTACGCCGTTGATGCGGTACTGCAGGTTGGCGTGGTCGCCGCGCACGTGCACGCCGCCGTAGGAGTCCTGGACCACGCCCGGGGCCTGCAGCAGCACCTGGCTGAGCGGGGCGGAGGCGCCCAGCGGCTGCTTCTGGATGTCCTCGGCGGTGATCTGGTACTGACTGCTGCCGATGTCCGGTGACAGGGCGTTGCGGGCCTGGTCGAGCTGAGCACTGACGGTGACTACGTCGAGGTCCTTGACCGCAGCCGCGCTGGCATCAGTGTCGGCGGCAAGCACGGGTTGGCTGGTGAGGATCAGGGCGAAGGTGATGGCGGTGGTGAGCAGGGAGGGCTTCATGGGAAATGGGCAGGGAAGGGGGAGGGGGCCGGTCCATGAGGGAGTGTTACTCCGTAACAACTGCGAGCCGATCATGCGCCTGTCCGGCGATGCCGACCATGCCGTTTCTGGCCGATCACACGGCCCCTTTCCACACCGTTCAGGCAGTCATGACCGGGCCCGGCCCTTTGCGCCAGCGGCTGGCTCTGCGACCATGACCGCCCCCCACCCCCGGATGTCCGTGATGAGCCTGTCCGCCGTTCCGCCCGCCCCCGATCCTGCCGCCATCGCTGCTGGCGCCGCCTGGTCACCGGAGAGCTGGCGGGGCAAGACCGCGCTGCAGATGCCGACCTATCCCGATCCGGTGGCACTGGATGCCGCGCTGCACGAGCTGAAGCGGCTGCCGCCGCTGGTGACCTCGTGGGAGATCCTGGCGCTGAAGCAGCAGCTGGCCGACGCCCAGGAAGGCAAGCGTTTCCTGTTGCAGGGCGGCGACTGCGCGGAGAATTTCAGCGACTGCGAATCGGGCACGATCTCCAACCGGTTGAAGGTGCTGCTGCAGATGAGCCTGGTGCTGGTGCACGGCCTGCGCCAGCCGGTGATCCGCGTCGGCCGTTTTGCCGGCCAGTACGCCAAGCCGCGCTCGGCCGATACCGAGACCCGCGACGGTGTGACCCTGCCCAGCTACCGCGGCGACGTGATCAATGCGCCGGCCTTCACCGAGGCGGCTCGTCTGCCCGACCCGAAGCGGATGCTGCAGGCCCACGCGCATTCGGCGATGACGATGAACTTCGTGCGGGCGCTGATCGATGGTGGCTTCGCCGATCTGCACCATCCCGAATACTGGAACCTGGAATGGGTGAGCCATTCGCCGTTGGCCGCCGAGTACCAGAAGATGGTGGCCTCGATCGGTGATGCCGTGCACTTCATGGAGACCCTGGCCGGGGCCCGCGTGCACAACCTCAACCGCATCGATTTCTACACCTCGCACGAAGCGCTGCTGCTGCCCTACGAGCAGGCGTTGACCCGGCAGGTGCCGCGCCAGCAGGGCTGGTTGAACCTGAGCACGCACTACCCGTGGATCGGCATGCGTACCGCCGCGCTGGATGGCGCGCACGTGGAGTACCTGCGCGGCGTGCGCAATCCGATCGCGATCAAGGTGGGCCCGTCGGTGACGCCGGACCAGTTGCTGCGCCTGATCGATGTGCTCAACCCGGATGACGAGCCGGGCCGCCTGAGCTTCATTCACCGCATGGGAGCGGCGCAGATCGCGCAGAAGCTGCCGCCGTTGCTGGATGCGGTCAAGCGCGATGGTCGTCGCGTGCTGTGGGTGTGCGATGCGATGCACGGCAATACCGAAAGCACCGCCAACGGCTTCAAGACGCGGCGCTTCGACAACGTGCGCGGCGAGGTCGAGATGTCCTTCGACCTGCATGGGGCCGCAGGCACCCGCCTGGGCGGCGTGCATCTGGAGCTGACCGGTGAGGATGTGACCGAATGCACCGGCGGTGCGCGCGAACTGACCGAACGTGACCTGGAACGCGCCTATCGTTCGACCGTCGACCCGCGTCTGAACTACGAGCAGTCGCTGGAGATCGCGATGGCGATCGTGCGCAAGCAGGAGCAAGTGCGGTAAGTGTGTTTCGGCAGGGCTGCGCCCTGCACCTGCCGGATCAACGTCAACATCAACGTCAAAAGCGGGCTATCCGTGGGTTGGCGGGGCGGTGTCGGAGTGCGGGGACGCCGCAAGTACGTCCCTGTAGGCTCAGCCGCGCCATCCATGGCGCGGATGCCCCGCAATCCGACACCGCCCCGCCTTCGACAGTTGTCCGGTGTCTGATGGATTCACACCATGCGTGGATGAATCTCCATCGGAATCGAATATTTCGAATTGAATTTGAAGAGCATCCACGCATGGCGTGGATCTACGTGTCCACCAAGGTCGACACCCACCAGTAGCGGGGATCGACACCCGCCAACAGCCGCGGGAAATTGTCGGAGGCGGGGAGGGGGCAGATGGCTGGGGCGTGAGCGCCATGGGCCCGAGGCATGCCTCGGGCGGGTTGGGCAGGACGCCCAACCCTGGTCTTGCCGTGTGCGCAGGACAGCGCACACGAGCAAGGCGCGACCGAGCTTACATGGACGTACTTGCAGCGTCCCCCGCAACCGGACCCACCCCGCCATCCCTCAGGAAACCTGCTTCTGCTGTCGCTTCGGCAGTTGAAGTTGCAGTTGCTTCTGCGGGTGCCGGGCGCAGCCCGGCCGAATCTCCCCGCTTTTACCGCATAATCAGCACATGACCGACGACCGCATCATCGCCGCCGGCGCCACCCGCGAGGATGACGCCGCCGACGCCAGCATCCGACCCAAGCGACTTGCCGACTATCTCGGCCAGGTGCCGGTGCGCGAGCAGATGGAGATCTACATCCAGGCCGCCAAGGGTCGTGGCGATGCGTTGGACCATGTCCTGATCTTCGGCCCCCCCGGCCTGGGCAAGACCACCCTCAGCCACGTCATCGCCAACGAACTGGGCGTGGCCCTGCGCGTGACCTCCGGCCCGGTGATCGAGAAGGCCGGCGATCTGGCCGCGCTGCTGACCAACCTGCAGCCGCACGATGTGCTGTTCATCGACGAGATCCATCGCCTGTCGCCGGTGGTGGAAGAAGTGCTGTATCCGGCGATGGAAGATTTCCAGATCGACATCATGATCGGCGAGGGCCCTGCGGCGCGCTCGATCAAGATCGACCTGCCGCCGTTCACCCTGATCGGCGCCACCACCCGCGCCGGCCTGCTGACCGCACCGCTGCGCGACCGCTTCGGCATCGTCCAGCGCCTGGAGTTCTACAGCGTCGAAGAACTGACCCGCATCGTGCGCCGCTCGGCCGCGATCCTGGCCATCGACTGCACCGCCGACGGGGCAGGGGAGATCGCGCGCCGCGCGCGTGGCACCCCGCGTATCGCCAACCGCCTGCTGCGCCGCGTGCGCGATTACGCGCAGGTCAAGGCCGGTGGCCACATCGACCAGACCGTGGCCCAGGCCGCAATGCAGATGCTCAAGGTCGACCCGGAAGGCTTCGACGAGCTTGACCGCCGGCTGCTGAAGACCATGGTCGATTACTTCGACGGTGGCCCGGTGGGCATCGAGTCGCTCGCCGCGGCGCTGTCCGAAGAGCGTGGCACGCTGGAAGACGTGGTCGAGCCGTACCTGATCCAGCAGGGCTTCCTGGTGCGCACCGCGCGTGGCCGCATGGCGACCCACAAGGCCTACCGGCACATGGGCCTGAAGCCGAAGAACCCGCCGCAGGACCTGTTTGCCGAGGTCCCCGATGTCGGTTGAACCGCGATTCAGTTGGCCGACACGCATTTACTGGGAAGATACCGACGCTGGCGGGGTGGTCTACCACGCCCGCTACGTGGCCTTCATGGAACGGGCCCGGACCGAATGGATGCGCGCGCTGGGCTACGGCCAGGAGTGCATGCGGTCCGAGCACGGCATGGTCTTCGCGGTGCGCTCCATGCAGATGGATTTCATCAAGCCGGCACGGCTGGATGACCAGCTGCAGGTAAGCGCCACCCTGGTCCAGCTGAAGAAGGCCAGCATGGTCTTCGACCAGCAGGTCCTGCGCGACGGCCAGCTGCTGCTGTCCGCACAGGTCCGCATCGCCGCACTGGACGCGGCCAGTTTCCGCCCGCGTGGCATGGACGATGCCGTCCTTGCCGCGCTGCAACCCCACCTCCACCCCGAATCCGAACAGAACTCTTGAGGAACAACGGATGATCGCAACGCTCCTGGCCCTGCAGGCCACGGTCACCGAGGCTTTGCCGGCTGACGTCAGCAATGCCGCGACCCAGACCCTTGCCCAGGCCACCACCGGCGGCGGCATCAACTACCTCGAACTGATGGCCAAGGCCAGCTTGCCGGTGAAGATCATCGTGCTGGCGCTGCTGGTCGGCTCGTTCGTCAGCTGGGTGATCATTTTCCGCAAGGCCCGCATCTTCAAGCAGGCCACCCGCGAAGCCGACGAGTTCGAGAACCGCTTCTGGTCCGGTGCCGACCTGGGCAAGCTGTACAGCTCGGCCACCGACCGCAGCCGCAATGTCGGCGGCCTGGAAGCCATCTTCGAAGCCGGTTTCCGCGAGTACACCCGCCTGCGCGACAAGCGCCGGCTGGATGGCCGTGCCCAGCTGGAAGGTGCCCAGCGCGCCATGCGCACGACCTACACCCGCGAAGTCGACCAGCTCGAGCGCAACCTGGAACTGCTGGCCAACATCGGCTCGACCGCCCCGTACGTGGGCCTGGTCGGTACCGTGTTCGGCATCATGGTGACCATGCACGACATGATCAGCAGCGGCGCCCAGGCCGGTATTGCCGCCGTCGCCCCGGGCATCTCCGAAGCCCTGTTCGCCACTGCCATCGGCCTGTTCGTGGCGATCCCGGCGGTATGGGCCTACAACCGCTTCACCACCCGCGTGGAGCGCATGTCGGTGCGTTTCGAGACCTTCGCCGACGAGTTCAGCTCGATCCTGCAGCGCCAGAGCGCTGGCGACGAGTAAGCGCCAGACCCGGGAGTCCAAGCCATGTCCGCTGCCATCGGTCGCCGCAAGCGCCGCAAGCTGAAATCGGAAATCAACGTCGTTCCCTATATCGACGTCATGCTGGTGCTGTTGATCATCTTCATGGTCACCGCGCCACTGCTCACCCTGAGCTTCGATGTCGACCTGCCCAATTCCAACGCCAAGGCGCTGGAAAGCAAGCAGGACCCGGTGATCGTCTCGGTGCGCCAGGACGGCCAGCTCAGCCTGAAGCTGCCCGACGCCAAGGAACCCACGGCCGTCACTGCCGAGGAACTGCAGGGCCACCTGTCCGGCATCGCCGCGCAGGACAAGGGAGTGCGCGTGATCGTCGCCGCCGACCGTGCCGTGGCCTATGAGAAGGTCATCGCGGCGATGGACGTGATCAAGCGCGCCAACGTGGACAAGGTAGGCCTGGCCACCGATGCACGCTGACGCCCTGCCGCCACCGCACAAGCAGGAACCCGGCTGGGGCCAGCCGATGGTGCTGGCCGTGCTGGTGCACCTGCTGGTCGCGTTGATCTTCATCGGCGCCTGGCTGTGGTCACCGCAGCGCAATACCGATGCCGCCGCAGGTGATCCCTCGGTCGAGGCCAGCCTGGCGCTGTCTGCGTCCGAAGCCGCCGCCGCCCGCCAGGCCCTGCGCCAGTCGGAAAAGCTGGAAGACCTGCCGCCGCCGGTGGCCGAACCGATCCCTGTGCCGGAAGACACCATCCCGCCGCCGCAGCCGATTGAAGAGCCGCGCCCGCAGGACGCACCGACGCCGCAGCAGCAACAGGCGCAGGAGCGCGTGGCGCAGCCCGATACCAAGGACCAGGACGCGGTCAGCGCGTTGGCCATCTCGCAGGAAAAGGCCAAGCAGGAGCAGGAAGCCAAGCGCCGCCAGGAGCAGATCGACCTCACCGAGCGCAAGCGCCAGGAAGAGGCCGAGCAGAAGCTGCGCCTGGCCAAGCAGCAGGAAGCGGACGCCAAGAAGAAGCAGGCCGAGCAGGAGCGCCTGGCCGCTGACAAGGCCGAGGCCGAGAAGCAGAAGAAGATCGCCGACATCCGTGCCCGCCGCGAGCAGGCCGAGAAGGAAGCCAAGCTGGCCGAGCGGAAGCTGCGCGAGGTCGCTGCTGCTCGCAATGCCGCAGGCACGGCCGCTGCCGGTGCCAGTGGTGCCGCACAGCCGGCTGCCGGTGGTGGTGGCAGCAGTGATGATCTGTCTGCCAAGTACGCGGCGGCCATCCAGGCCAAGGTGCTGGCGCAGTGGGTGCGTCCGGACAGCGTGCCGCTGGGCCAACGCTGCCAGATCACCATCAACCAGTTGCCGGGCGGTACCGTCCGCAGCGCCACGGTCAGCGCCGGCTGCCCGTTCGATGAAGCCGGCAAGCGCTCGATCGAGGCCGCCGTGCTCAACGCCCAGCCGCTGCCGTACCGCGGTTTCGAGCAGGTATTCGCACGCACGATCAACTTCACGTTCACCGCCCAGGATCGCTGAGGCGCGGGGCAGGGCAGCCCTTTGGGGCTGTCCCGTCATCCAATGACGCTTTTAGCTCTGGATCGTGCGGGCCCGTCCACGCCATGCTTGGGACGCGTCATTCGCACGAAAGGTGGCCGCGACGTTAACGGCATGTGAGAGACCCGGCTGGCACTGACCAGGAATTCACGTACCCTTGGTTCATGATTGCGAAGCGGTTCACTGCCGTTTTGTTATCCCTCGTTCCGGTTCCCCCTATTTGAGCGCTCCATGAAGAAGATGCCTCGCTGGCTTGCCGTGTTTGCGGCCCTGTTGCTGCCCTTTGCTGCCGTCGCGCAGCAGAAGGGGCTGGATATCGACATCATCGGCGGCAATGCCTCCGCCCTCCCGATCACCATCGTGCCGATGCCCTACCAGGGTGCAGCCGGTGCTCCGCAGACCGACGTCGCCGGCGTGGTCCGTGCCGACCTCGAACGTTCGGGCCAGTTCCGCACGCTGCCCGAAGCGCAGATCGTCGAAAAGCCGATCCGTGGCGGTGACATCCAGTTCGCCACCTGGCGCGCGCTGAAGCAGAACTACATCGTCGTCGGCCGGGTCATGGACGCCGGTGCCGGCGCCTACCGCGTCGAGTACGAACTGTTCGACGTGCCCAAGGGCGAGCGCCTGTTGGGCCTGGCGATGACCGCACGTGGCAATGCCATGCGCGACGTTGCCCACCAGATGGCCGACGCCATCTACGAGAAGATCACCGGTGTCCGTGGTGCCTTCTGGACCCGCATCGCCTACGTGACCGCCAGCGGCAAGGGCGACGCCATGCGCTACGCGCTGATGGTGGCCGATTCGGACGGCTTCAACCCGCAGACCATCGTGCGTTCGGCCGAGCCGCTGCTGTCGCCGTCGTGGAGCCCGGATGGCAACAAGCTGGCCTACGTCAGCTTCGAGCGTGGCAATTCGGCCATCTACATCCAGAACATCTCCACCGGCGCCCGTGAGCTGGTCACCAGCTTCCGCGGCATCAACAGCGCCCCGGCCTTCTCGCCGGACGGCCGCAAGCTGGCCCTGACCCTGTCGCGTTCGGGCAACCCGGAAATCTACGTGATGGATCTGGGCAGCAAGCAGCTGACCCAGCTGACCAACCACTTCGCCATCGATACCGAGCCGACCTGGGCGCCGGACGGCAGCGCGGTGTACTTCACCTCCGACCGCGGCGGCCGTCCGCAGGTCTACAAGGTCGGTGCCGGTGGTGGCAGCGCCGAGCGCGTGACCTTCCAGGGCAACTACAACGCCAAGCCCTCGGTGTCCTACGACGGCAAGAAGATCGCCGTCGCCCAGGGTTCGGGCAACAGCTACAAGATCGCCCTGATGGACAGCTCGCTGGGTTCGCCCCGCTGGAGCACGCTGTCGCCGGGTTCGCTGGACGAATCGCCGAGCTTCGCGCCCAACGCGAGCATGGTGCTGTATGCCGCCCGTGAGGGTGGTCGTGGTGTGCTGTACGCCGTCTCGGCCGATGCGCGCGTGCGCCAGCGCCTGGTTCTGGCAGACGGTGATGTGCGCGAGCCGGCATGGTCCCCATACCGTACCCAGCGCTAAAAGAGTGTTAATATTTTCTCTGTATTGAACCCCTCATCGGCTTAGGAGCCACAAAGGTATCGCCATGAACAAGTCCACCCGCGTTCTGCTTGTTTCCCTGCTGTCTGTGGCCGTCCTGGCCGGTTGCTCGAAGAAGGTCAAGGAAGAAGTCCCGGCTCCGGTCGATACCGGCACCTCGACCACCACCCCGACCGGTCCGTCCACCTCCGGCCTGTACGGCCCGGGCGACCTGGACACCGATGCCTGCCTGCGCCAGCGCGTTGTCTACTTCGACCTGGACAAGGAAGACGTGAAGCCGGAATTCCAGGCCATCATGGCTTGCCACGCCAAGTACCTGCGTGACCGTCCGTCCTCGCGCATCACCCTGCAGGGCCACACCGACGAGCGCGGTTCGCGCGCGTACAACCAGGCCCTGGGCGAGCGTCGTGGCAACGGCGTCAACTCGGCACTGCAGGCCAACGGTGGCTCGGCTTCGCAGCTGACCGTCGTTTCCTACGGTGAAGAGCGTCCGGTCTGCACCGAGTCGAACGAGTCCTGCTGGTCGCAGAACCGTCGCGTCGAAATCGTCTACACCGCGCAGTAATCCATGCGCCTTGGCATCAAACTGATGCTGGTCGTTGCGGCAGCCCTCGTGGCTGCCGCACCGGCGCATGCACAACGTCAGAGCCTGGCCGACCGCGTCGGTTCGCTCGAGCAGCAGATGTACAACAACAGTGCCAACCAGGACCTGTTGAACCAGATCAATCAGCTGCGGCAGCAGGTCACCAGCCTGCAGGCCTCGATCGAGCAACTCCAGCACGACAACGCCCAGCTCAAGCAGACCGCCCAGGACCAGTACCTGGATCTGGACAGCCGCCTGAACCGGTTGGAAGGGGGCTCTGCCGCCCCGGCCCTGCCTGCGGTTCCGGCGAGCGCACCGAAGGCTCCTGCAGCCCCGGCAAAACCCGCAGCGGCGGCCACTTCCGAGCGGCCGCCTTCCGTCCATGGTGACCCGGGCAGCCTGGCCGTCACCGGTGACGAGCGTACGTCCTACAACGTGGCCTTCGACGCATTGAAGGCGGGCAAGTACGATGATTCGGCGCAGCTGTTCCTGAGCTTCCTGGAGCTGTACCCGAACGGCGTCTACGCCCCCAATGCCTTGTACTGGCTGGGCGAAAGCTATTACGCCACCCGCAATTTCCCGATGGCCGAGTCCCAGTTCCGCGAACTGCTCTCGCGCTATCCCACCCACGACAAGGCCGCTGGCGGCCTGCTCAAGGTCGGCCTCTCGCAGTACGGCGAGGGCAAGGTCGACCAGGCCCAGCAGACGCTGGAGACCGTCGTGGCGCAATACCCGGGCTCGGATGCCGCGCGTACCGCGCAGGACCGCCTGCAGTCGATCCGCCTCGGCAATCAGATCCGCTGATCCGCTGAGCGGGCGTACAATGTGTTCCCCGTAGCGCCGAGCCCTTGCTCGGCTGCTTTCGTTTCCGGGTCGGCAAACCCGTCCGGATCCGGTAGCGCCGGGCCATGCCCGGCGGCTTGCATTACCCGCCGGGCCATACCCGACCGGCTGCTGTTGTAGAGCCGAGCCATGCTCGGCTGCGTTCGTTACCGGCCACGGTAGCCCACCCGCCACGTGTCCCATCAAGAAGTCCCTGCCATGACCGCCGTTCCCCCGTCCGCCGCCGTCGCCACGCCCAGCGAAATCGTGCAGTCGCCCCTGCCGCGCCTGAAGATCACCGAGATCTTCACCTCCCTGCAGGGCGAAGCCGATACCGCCGGTTGGCCGACCGTGTTCGTGCGCCTGACCGGCTGCCCGCTGCGTTGCCAGTACTGCGACACCGCCTACGCCTTCCACGGCGGCACCTGGTGGGACATCGACGATATCGTGGCCCACGTGCAGGCGCAGGGCGTGCGCCACGTCTGCGTGACCGGCGGCGAGCCGCTGGCGCAGAAGCGCTGCCTGGTGCTGCTGCAGAAGCTGTGTGACGCCGGCCTGGATGTGTCGCTGGAAACCTCCGGTGCGCTGGACGTCAGCGCCGTCGATCCGCGCGTGTCGCGCGTGGTCGACATCAAGACCCCGGGCTCGGCCGAGGTCGCGCGCAACCGCTGGGAAAACCTGCCGCTGCTGACCACGCGTGACCAGATCAAGTTCGTGATCTGCAACCGCGAAGACTACGACTGGGCCAAGGCCATGGTCGCCGAACACCAGCTGGTGCAGCGCACGATGGTGTTCTTCTCACCCAGCAAGGGCGAAATCACTGCCCGCCAGCTGGCCGACTGGATCGTGGAAGACCGGCTGCCGGTGCGCTTCCAGATGCAGTTGCATAAAATCCTGTGGAACGACGAGCCGGGCCGATGAGCCGGCGCAGCGTTTCCTGATGTAGCTCCGGCGCGGGACAGCGTGCTGGCTTTCTCCCCCAACCGGATGATTTACCCATGAAGAAGGCAGTCGTGCTTCTCTCCGGCGGCATGGATTCAGCCGCCGTCATCGCCATGGCCCAGGAACAGGGCTTCGCCGTGCATGCCCTCAGCGTGCGTTACGGCCAGCGCCACACCTCCGAGCTGGATGCTGCCGCGCGCGTGGCCAAGGCCCAGGGCGTGATCGTGCACAAGACCGTGGACGTGGACCTGCGCAGTATCGGCGGCTCGGCGCTGACCGACGACATCGACGTGCCCGAGGCGGGCGGCGAGGGCATCCCGGTCACCTACGTGCCGGCGCGCAACACCATCATGCTGTCGCTGGCGCTGGGCTGGGCCGAAGTGCTTGGTGCCAACGACATCTTCTGCGGCGTCAACGCCGTGGACTACTCCGGCTACCCGGATTGCCGCCCCGAGTTCATCGCCGCCTTCCAGGCGCTGGCCAACCTGGCGACCAAGTCGGGCGTGGAAGGCGCGGGCATCACCGTGCATGCGCCGCTGCAGTTCCTCAGCAAGGGCCAGATCGTCAGCGAAGGCGTGCGACTGGGCGTGGACTTCGGCCTGACCGTGTCCTGCTACAACGCCGATGCCAGCGGCGCGGCCTGCGGGCATTGCGATGCCTGCCGCCTGCGCGCGCAGGGCTTCGCCGATGCCGGCGTGCCCGACCCGACGCTGTACGCCTGACCGACTCTGGTAGGGCCGGCCGCTGGCCGGTGGGTGCGAACCGTTGGTTCGCACTGCCTGCCCGCCGGGCGCGGCCCGGCGCTACCAATGTTGGGATTCCGGTAGTGCCGGCCGCTGGCCGGCCTCCCCGGCAGGTCTGATTCTGGTAGGTGCCAACCTTGGTTGGCGCTGTCCGCCGGGCGCGGCCCGGCGCTACCGCTGCCGCAGCCACCCCGATGCTTCAATGAAACCGCGCACCGCAACCGGATCGCTGTAATCCAGCTCGATCATCCGTGCGATCGCCGCCTGCTCATCCGGCTGCTGCCGCATGTACTCCTGCGCGATGCGGTAACCAGCGTAGTACCCCACGTCACTCACCCCGAACGCATTGCGGGCGCTGTTGTACAGCCAGTTGTCCAGCGCATCGCCATCCATCTCCGCGCTGAAGCGAGCGTGGATCTCCGATTCGTGCAACGGGCCATAGGTGTACAGCGGCAGTGCCGGGCGGCGACCGCTGATCCGCTCGGCGATGTACTCGGCCACGCCTTCGCGCACCGCGTACTGTGCGAGCGATCCCGTAGTCTCGCGCTGTTGGGTGTGCACGTACTCATGCAGGTAGTTCTGCGCGTTGTTCGCGCCGGGCGCGCTGTCGTAGAAGACCCGCAGGCGACTGCGCAACGGCTTCGGCAGTTCGCTGACATCCACGCTTGCATCGCCGAGTGCCATTTCCGCGCCGATCAGCACCTGGTCCCCCAGCGTGGTGCCGCCTGTGCGCAGCACGCCCACCGCATAGGTGATGCTGGCCGGGCGCAGGGCGGGGTAAAGCCTGCGGAACGCAGCCAGATCCCGCTCCAGCGTAGCGCTGGCCTGCCGGGCGTTGGCGGTCAGCGGCCGCACCGAGGCCCAGAAGTGCGGCCAGGCGAGCATTGCTTGTGCGTATTCGGCGGCGGTGTAGTTGCGCGCCTTCATCAGCGCGTGCAGACCGGCACTGCCCGGCTCGACGTAGTGCTGCCGGACCAGGGCCACCCTCTGCGCGGCATCGGGCTCGGCAAGCACGGCATCGTAGGTACTCCAGAATCGGGCGATGTCATCTATCTGTACCGATGGGGCCGCAGCGGGGTGACGGTGCAGGGCAGCAGCAGGCAGGCGAACAGAAAGAAGGGCAGGCGCATCCGTGGCTCCGAAGGACGAAGGATTCTGCATGAGATGCGTCCGCGGCATGGAACGGTTTAACTGCAGGCCGATACTGCGACGATTTCTCTCTACCGCACAAAGTAGGGTAGAATGCCCACCCCGCCGACAGGCAGGGATGTTGCATGGGCCGTTAGCTCAGTCGGTAGAGCAGAAGACTTTTAATCTTTTGGTCGATGGTTCGAATCCATCACGGCCCACCATCGCAGACAGCGCCGGCATCACCTGCCGGGCAACCCAGAAAGCGCCGAGAGGCGCTTTTTTGTTGCCCGCGTGCAGCCACGGTCGGCATGCCGCGACGCCGGCGCAGGAAATCTTCCAGCAACGCCAATTAATTACCTTTAAGGTAATTAATTCGGGAATAAAAAGTAATGGATCGTGCGGTTTTGGCCGGTCAGAATCAACCGGCCAGGTCTCTTTCAACCGTAGTGCGCGCGTAGAAGCCCCGCATCGTGGAAGGAAATCCCCTCGCGGATGCACTCCTCGGCGCGTTCCATATCCTTGTGCAGCTGGATCAGCGCATCGTCGGCGAGCTGGTCGATGTCCACCACCCCGCAACAGGCCTGGTCGATCACATGCTGCATCGGCTCCCCCCAGCGCCGGCGTACGTTGCGGATCATGCGGCAATGCCACTCGCGCATGATGGCGTCCATCCGCCGTTCTCCCGGGGCTGCATGTGCCTCACCGGCCACCACCCGCAAGGCAGGTGTCGGGTTGCGACCGCCGCGCAGTTCCTGCGTCCTAGCGGCCAACCGCTGTGCGAGCTCCTCGAGTCGCGTGTGAGTCATCCTTCGCCTCCCTGATCCGTTTTGCCAGAAGCTTCGTCAGGTCGAGCACATTGTCCGGGGCCGAAGGCTGACCGAACTCGTCCACGACCATGAATGCGGTCTCCAGCAGCACAGGATCGTAGATCCATTCCGGTGGATCGCCGACCAGCTCCAGGTAGTGCGAAAGCACCTTGACCGCAGCGCTCATCTTCTCGAAATCCAGTCCCGTAGATTGAGACTGAAGCGACATCTCAACGTCCTGATCGGCACGATCAAGCGTGCCGTGCGGGAGTTGCATTGCCGACTCGAGATCGCGTGCCAGACGATGGCCGATGCTCTTCGGGTTGCTCTCCGAAATCCACTGGCTGACCTGGGGCTGCGCCCAGCGGGTGCCGCCGAACAGGCGGGCCCATTCGGCCGGGCCGCCGGCAGCGGCAACGCGGAGGCGCATGTTGAGGGTGCGGGCGGTACTGGCGTCCATCTGCAAATGGTGCTCTGCATTACCAATCCAGCAAATGACCAAAACGGTATTGACTTTTCATTACCGCAACGGTAATGTGGGGCCATGAACCTCATCGACTACGCCATCTCCCAAGGGGGCTACGGCACCCCCAGTTGCCCCGTGATGCGCCGTCTGGCCCACCAGACCGGCTGTGCGCTGCGGACCCTCTACATGATCGCCCGCGGCCACAAGTTGCCTGGCGCCCGTCTGTGCCGACGCATCGAGCTGGCCACGGCCGGTGCGGTCCGTCGCGAATTCCTGCGCCCGGATGTGTTCGCGCCGGGTCCGTCGTCCATCCAGGGAGAAGCCCATCATGCAGCTTGATACGTTCGGCGAATACGTCCGCAGCCGTCTGGAGCACTGGGGCGGGGAATACGCCCTGCATCGCGACTGCGAATACCTGGGCTTCCAATCACGCAACCTGCTGGCTGTCTTGATCGAGCATCGCGGCGACATGCCCGGCCGTGCGCAAGGGTACAAGCCACTGGAGACGGACCTGCTGGCGCAGCAGATCGAAGACATCATCACCGCAGTTGCCCGTGACAACGTGGCGATGGCCTGCGCACTGCGTGGCTACTACTGCGGTCGCGGCCGTCGCAAGGTCGAGCGCTTCGAGACCGCCAATCTGCTGCTCGCCAACTGCGGGCAGCGACCGGTCTCCAACCGGCATTACCTGAACCTGGTCGAGCTGGGCTTCCAGCGCGTGCGCGGCTGGATGGAAGGCATCGCCCAGGCCGCATGAGCGGTGGGCTCAACTTTCGCCCGTCTCCCGACCGGATGAACCCTCGCGCCCAGCCGGCAGCGAGGCGGGCACCTCTCCCGGCCACCTCGGTATGTCGTGGCCAGCATCAAATCCTGGACTTTCCATGAAAGAAGAAATCTTCAGCGCAGTGGGCGCAGCCGCGGCCAAATCGGCTCCGCCGGTAACCGTTGCCGGTGCACTTGCCGCCGGCATCACCCTGGACCGCCTGGTGGTGGTCCTGACCATCATCTATCTCGCCGCACAGATCGCTTACCTGTGCTGGCGCTGGCTGCGCGAGTGGCGGCGGAAGGGACGCGAATGAGTACGCCGCCCACAGCGTTGCCGCTGCGCCGCCTGGTTGCCGCGCTGGTCCTCAGTGCCGCAGGCCTGATCGCCATTGTCGAGCATGAGGGCTATACCGACGCGGCGGTGGTGCCGACCCGCAATGATCGGCCTACCTATGGTTTTGGCTCGACCCGGCGCGAGGACGGCACGCCGGTCCGGCTCGGAGACCGGACTACGCCCGTCCGTGCGCTGCGCACCGTGGAAGCGCACCTAGCGCGCGAGGAATCGCAGTTCCGCGCGTCGTTGCCGGGCGTCGCGCTGACACAGGGTGAGTACGACACCTATGTCGACTTCCTTTACCAGTATGGGATCGGCAACTGGAATGGATCATCCACGCGCCGGCATCTCCTGCGAGGTGAGTACCGCCAAGCGTGCGATGCGCTGCTGCTGTGGAAGCGGGCAGGGGGCTACGACTGCTCGACCCGGGTCAACGGACAGCCCAACAAGGTGTGTTGGGGCGTATGGCAACGGCAGCAACAGCGTCATGCCCGCTGCCTGGCGGAGCAGTGAGGGATGCCACGCACATTGATCGCGATTGCGCTGCTGGTGCTGTGGTCGTCGGTGATGTTCGCGGCAGGCTGGGGCTGGCGTGGCGATCGCAGCGATGCCGCAAAGGTAGAGGTTGCGTCGCTGCAGCATGCCGAGGCAATGCAGGCCGAGCGCGCAGCGCGCGAACGGCAGGCGGTACAGACCGGGGCGATGGCCTCGCTGGGAGAACAGCATGAACAAGATCGAGAGCGTGCGGCCGAAGTGGAAACAGAGGTGGTTGCTGGCCTGCGTGCTGGCAGTCTCCGGTTGCGCAACGACCTCGCCGCCTGTCATACCGGTCGCTTGTCCGACGCCACCGCCAGCGCCCGCGAACGTGATGCGGGCGCCCAACTACGAGCAGAGGTTGCGGCAGCGCTTGTTCGAATCGGACGCGACGCCGACGACCAGCTCAGGAGCTGCCAGGCGGTGATCGCGTTGGACCGGCGTTGAAGGCGTGCGGGTCGCGGTGCGGTCAGACCTTCGGTAACCCATGACGAGCGTTCACCAGCAGATCTTCGCAATAGCGGGCGATATGAAGTCTGCCGTGCGATCAGTGTGGCGTTATGCTCAGCGTCTTTCCCGGGATGGCCGCCCCATGCGTTTGATCGTGCTGTCGCTGTTGTTGTCCGCTGTCTCCGCCGCGCCGCTGATGGCCGCCGAACCGACGGCGCAGACGGCGGCCGCTTCGCCGTTGGTCATCGGCGAGACCTTCACCCTCCAGTCCAAGGCGCTGGGCGAAACCCGCCGCATCAACGTTTACCGCCCGCAGCCGTGGGGTCTGGACCCGAAGACGCCACTGCCGGTGCTGTACATGCCCGACGGCGGCATCGGCGAGGACTTCCTGCACGTGGCCGGGTTGGTGCAGGTGCTGACCGGCAACGGCAGCATGCGCCCGTTCCTGCTGGTTGGAATCGAGAACACCGAGCGCCGCCGCGACATGACCGGCCCGAGCCGTGATCCTGAGGATCAGAAGATCGCGCCGCGCATCGGTGGCTCGGCGGCGTACCGTGATTTCCTGCGCGATGAACTGATGCCGCAGGTGCGCCAGCGCTATGCGACCACCGACGAGCGGGCACTGATCGGGGAATCGCTGGCCGGGTTGTTCGTGATCGAGACGCTGCTGCAGGAACCCACCCTGTTCAACAGCTACATCGCGCTGGACCCCAGCCTGTGGTGGAACCGCGGCGCTTTGCTGTCTGGCGCAGGCGAGCAGTTGCCGTCAGTTGCCCGCAGCGGTGCGCGGCTGTTCCTGGCCAGCAGTGGCCAGCCGGAACTGGCCGCGTCGAGCGCACGCTTGGCGGCGGTGTTGCAGCAGGCATCACCGGCAACGCTGGTGAAGTACCAGCCGCTGCCGGAAGAGAGCCACGCAACGATCTACCACCCAGCGGCGCTGCAGGCGCTACGCACGCTGTTCCCGGCGCCGCCGCCGGCTTCGCCTTGAGAGTGGCTTGGCGTGCAGCAACGCGGCGTGTGAGGATGCGGTAGCGGCGCCATCTGCGCGCGCCGCCCGCAACGGGAGAGCGAACGGATGCAGCGTGTGCGTGGATGGAGTGTGCTGGCCTGCCTGGCCTTGGCAGGGTGCGCGATGTCGGTGGCGCCGCCGGCAACGCAGAAGGAAGCCAGGGAAAGCGCGACGGCCGTGCCAGGCGTTGTGCTGCCCGATACCGAGTCACTGCGCGTGCATGACCCGATCGGGCGCGACTATGCCCTGTGGGTGGCGTTGCCTGCCGGCTACGCGGCGCATCCGCAGAAGCGTTATCCGGTGGTGTACGTGACCGATGCGCTGTACAGCTTTCCGCTGGTGCGCAGCATACGCAACCTGGTGGGGCAGCAGGGCGTCAACATCGAGGATTTCATCCTGGTCGGTTTGCCGCCGCAGGAAGGCCTGACCTCCAAACAGAGCCGCTCGCGCGACTACACCCCCAGTGATCCTGTGCGCACCCCTGCCGGCTACTACAGCGATGACGTGACCTATGGCGGCGCGGCCCATTACCGCGACTTCCTGGCTGACCACGCGCTGCCGATGATCGATGCGCGCTACCGTACCGATCCGGCCCGGCGCGTGTTTGCGGGTCATTCCTATGGCGCGCTGTTGGGTGCTTACGTGCTGACGACCCAGCCCGACATGTTCGGCACCTACATCCTGTCCAGTCCGTCGCTGTGGTTCGACCAGGGCCTGCTGCCGCGCATGCAGGATGCCGCCGTGATGCCGTCACAGCCCATCCGCGTGCTGCTGTCGGTGGGCGGCTACGAGACGGTCAAGCCGGGCCCGCGCTATTCAACGGGCAACGACATGCTGCGGCAGGCGGCCGACTTCGCCGGCCAGCTGCAGCGCAGTGGTCGCAAGCTGCAGGTGGAGAACATCGTGATTGATGGCGAAGACCATCTCACCGTATATCCGCGCGTGATCACCCGCGCGCTGCTTGAGGTACTTCCGGGCGAAGGACCGTATACCGGCGGCTGACGGCCGGCTCCATCCACGCATGGCGTGGATCTACTGGCAGCATTTTCCGTTCACGCAACGGTGCGCATCGCCGTAGATCCACGCCATGCGTGGATGCACCAGTAGAGCCACGCCAATGCGTGGCTGCACCAGTAGAGCCACGCCAATGCGTGGCTGCACCAGTAGAGCCACGCCATGCGTGGATGCACCAGTAGATCCACGCCATCCGTGGATGCACCCGTAGATCCACGCCATGCGTGGATGGAGCAGTAGATCCACACCATGCGTGGATGGAGCAGTAGATCCACACCATGCGTGGATGGACCCGTAGATCCACGCCTTGCGTGGATGCACCCGTAGAGCCACGCCATGCGTGGATGCACCCGTAGAGCCACGCCATGCGTGGATGGACCAGTAGATCCACGCCATGCGTGGATGCACCCGTAGATCCATGCCATGCGTGGATGCACCAGTAGAGCCACGCCATGTGTGGATGCACCAGTAGACCCACGCAACGCGTGGATGGAGCAGTAGATCCACGCCATGCGTGGATGCACCCGTAGATCCACGCCATGCGTGGATGCACCAGTAGACCCACGCAACGCGTGGATGGAGCAGTAGATCCACGCAACGCGTGGATGCCAGCCTCAGGCCGCGCTTGCCTGCGGCGCCGGCATCAGCGCGGCATCGGCGGCATGGCGGAAGCACAGCCGGATCGCATCCAGCAGCTCGCTCATGTTGTAGGGCTTGGGCAGGAAATGAATGCCGTCGTGCAGTTGCGGCAGCACGGCATGCTGGTCCATGCCAGAGGTCACCAGGATCGGCAGCTGCGGATACAGGCTGCGCACGCGGTTGGCGGCCTCGATGCCGCTGACCAGGCCGAGATTGACGTCGGTGAACATCAGGTCGAAGCGCTCTCCGGCGGCCAGCAGGCCCAGCGCGGCTTCGGCGCTGCTGACGCCTGCGACGTGGCAGGCCTGGCTCTCCAGCGCCATCCGGCTCAGTTCACGGGTTTCCTCGGCGTCTTCGATCAGCAGGACGCGTGGTTCAACGTGGCGCTTGGACAGCAGCATGACGCAACAACTCCGGACGGCAGGGCATGAAAGGCGCGCAAGTATGCGCAAGCCCCCAGTGAGCCCCGCGTGCAGGATCGGCTAAGCCGGCGTTACAGCGCGCGGTTGCGCTGGGTCCACACATGCCAGGCCAGCGCTGCCACTGCCAGCAGCGTAGTGCCGATGCGCAGGCTGGTGGCCTGCCAGCCCAGCGCAACGGCGTCGTCGAGGCTGAACACATTCCAGGCCAGGTTCATCGACACGTGCAGGGCCAGACCGCACCACAGGGTGTTGCCGTCGAGGTGGTCGAGCCAGGCGAAGATGAAACCGCCGAAGGCGATCACTACGCCGACGAACAGGGCCATGCCGCCGCCGTCGAAGCCGCCGAAGCCCAGCCAGTGCACCACGCCGAACAGCAGGGCCTGGGGCAGTGCGAGCAACGGCCAGGGGCCGCGCACGATCTTCGCCAGCAGCACGAAGCCGAGGCCGCGGAACAGCACTTCTTCGGCCAGCGGGAACAGCACGGCCAGCATCGTGGCGTCCAGCGTCGTCAGCGCCGTGTTGGGCGTCCCCAGCAGGGCCAGCCCCAGCCAGCACGGCAGGCTGGCCAGCAGCACCCACAACGGGCCACGCATGCCGTTTCCGCGCAGGCCGAGGCTGGCCAGCAGGCCTACTCCGCGGGGGCGCAGCAGCGTGGCCAGCAGCAGTGCGACCAGCACCGCCAGCGCGTTGTCCAGCAGGCTGCCACCGTAGGGCATGGGCAGGGCGGGAATCGGCGCGCCCAGCGTGGCACTGATGTCGCGCACGTTCAGGCCGAGGCCAACGCCAAGCAGCACCAGCAACAGGCGCATGCCGGAGGGAGTCGAGTCACGGGCAGTCACATGCATTCCTTGCAGCGAGGTCGCGAGGCAGTCTGCAGGGCGGCGGACGTGGCGGCACGCGCCGGAAGTCCCTGTGCCATCGGTCATGCGTTGCCGCACAGTCATCCGCACACAGGTACAGTCGAGGCCAGACCGACAGGAGCAATGCGAATGCTGTGCCCCGTGTGCAAGACCCAGACCCTGCAGATGGCCGAGCGCCATGGCATCGAGATCGACTACTGCCCGAGCTGCCGTGGCGTATGGCTGGATCGTGGCGAACTCGACAAGATCATCGAGCGCGCCACTGACGGTGCAGGTGCCGCCATGCCGCCGCCAGGGCCCGCGCCGGTGCAACCGCAGGCCGCTCCGCCGCCGGTGATGCATCGCGATACTCGTCATCTCGGCCAGCGCCATGATGACAACCGTGGCCAGTACAGCCAGGGCTACAAGAAAAAGAAGAAGGAAAGCTTCCTTTCGGAGTTGTTCGACTTCTAAGTAGCAGCGTCGAGCCTTGCTCGGCTTTGCTCTTTGGGGCCGCGCCGACCAAGGTCGGCATCTACCAGAACAGGCGTCGAGCCTGGCTCGACGCTACAGGGACGCGGCTCAGGGCCGGCGCAGGATGAACTCGCGGTCGCGGCTGTCGCCGACGATGAAGTCATACTCGCCGGCCTTGCTGCAGCCGTAGCGCGCGTAAAAGCGCTGCGCGCCGAAGTTCTCTTCCCACACGCCCACCCACAGGGTGCGGCGCTGTGGTTGGTCCAGCCAGGCCATGAAGGCATCCATCAGGCGCGCGCCGTGGCCGCCGTTCTGGTGGCTGGCCAGTATGTACAGCCGTTTCAGTTCGATGTCGCCTTCGCGTGCTTCGGCATGCGGCAGGGTGTTGGCACCGGCGGCCAGATAGCCCACCACCGTCTCACCCTCCAGCAGCAGCCACACCGCGCTGCGCGGGTCGGACAGTTCCGTTCGCTGCGGCTCGGTGCCGTAGTGATCCTGCAGGAAGGTGTGCAGGTCCTGCGGCGGATAGGACTCGCCCCAGGTTTCGGTATAGGTCTCGATGGCGATCGCCGACAACGCGTCGACGTCGGCCAGGGTGGCGCGGCGGATAGACAACGACATGGTGCAGCCTGCAATGGAACGTGCGGCAGTGTAGCCGGCCCCGGCGGTTGCCGGGGCTGGCTGCTGCTCATGATCCGCTGCTCAGAACCACATGCGGATGCCGGCGACCCAGCGTGTGTCGCGTGCATGGTCGCCCGCATAGTCGGCGGTATCGCCGAAAGCCCGTTCGTGGCTGATGCCGATGTACGGCGCGAAGCGGCGATTGAACTCGTAGCGCAGGCGCAGGCCGGCTTCGACCTTGTTGAGGCCGCGGCCGATGCCGTGCTCCGGTTCGTCCTTGCTGGCCACGGTAGCTTCCAGCAGGGGCTGCAGGATCAACCGGTTGGTCAACAGCACGTCGTATTCGATCTCGGCCTTGGCCATCAGCTGACCACCGGAACCGGCATACAGCGTGGCCGAGCTTTCGAACTTGTACGGCGCCAAGCCCTGGATGCCGATCGCCGCCCAGGTGCGTGAATCGGCGGGGCGGAAGTCCTGGCGTACACCGACCAGCACGTCCCACCACGGCGAAATTGCACGCCCGTACAGCGCTTCCACGCCTGATGATTCCGTGCGGCCTTCGCTGCGTTCGCCATCGGTGCGCAGCCACAGGCGGTTGATGTTGCCGCCGATCCAGCCACTGGCCTCCCAGGCCTGGCCGTTGCCGTTCTTTCCATCCCAGTGTTCCAGGCGATCGATCAGCAGCAGGCTGTGGATTTCCGGTGGGTGCTCCATCGCACCATGCGCGATGGGTGGAAACGCGGCCGCACGATCGGCATCGGTGGGGACAGGTATCGGTTCGCGCGGCTGCGTCGGCGCGGGCGTGCCGTGGCCCATTGTCGCGTGATCCATCGCGCCATGGTCCATCGTTGAATGGTCCATCGCACCGTGATCCATCTTCGAATGGTCCATCTTCGAATGATCCACGTCGGCCGCTGGCGTGGCATCGGCAGGAGGCGCGTGTGCTGTCATGTCATGGCCGGCATGGGACTGCGCGAAGGTGGGCAGCGCGGCCAACAGGCCGAGGGTCAACAGGCTTGGGGCAAGCAGGGAACGGCTCATTCTTCGATCCTCACTTCGCGCATCATGCCTGCTTCCATGTGGTACAGCAGGTGGCAGTGGTAGGCCCAGCGGCCGAGGGCATCGGCACGTACGCGATAGGTGCGGCGTGTACCGGGCGGCATGTCGATGGTGTGCTTGCGCACCTGGAATTCACCCTGCGCGTTTTCCAGGTCGCTCCACACGCCATGCAGGTGGATCGGGTGCTGCATCATGGTGTCGTTGACCAGCACGATGCGCATGCGCTCGCCGTAGTTCAGGCGCAGCGGTTCGGCACCGGCGAAGGGAATGCCGTCGAACGACCAGGAGAACTTTTCCATGTGGCCGGTCAGGTGCAGCTCGATCTCGCGGCCGGGCTCGCGGCCATCGGGGTCTTCGAACAGGCTGCGCATCGCACCATAGGTCAGCACCTGGCGGCCGTTGTCGCGCAGGCCGATGCCGGGGTCGTCCAGCTTGGGCTCGGTGGCCGAACTCTGCATGTCCACCAGCGGATTGTTGCGCTCGCTGGCCGGATGCTTTGGCGCTTTGCTGGCGGTCTCGCCGCCGCCATGTGCGCCGTGGCCCATGCTGGCACCGCAGCCGCCTTCCATGCCCTTCATTGCTGCCATGTCGTGGCCGCCGTGGCCACCGCCGCCCATGTCGTGACCCATGTCGCCCATCGTCAGCAACGGGCGCGGATCGCGCGCGGGAATCGGTGCCTGCAGTCCATGGCGCACGGCGAGGGTGCCCGCGGCATAGCCGGTGCGGCCCATGTCCTGGCAGAAGATGGTGAAGGCATCCTGGCCGCTGGGCTCCACCAGTACGTCATAGGTTTCGGCAGGGGCGATGCGGAACTCGTCGATGCTGACCGGATGGATGTACTGGCCGTCGGCGGCGACCACGGTCATCTTCAGGCCGGGAATGCGCACGTCGAAGTAGGTCATCGACGCACCGTTGATGAAACGCAGCAGCACCTTTTCGCCACTGCGGAACAGCCCGGTCCAGTTGCCGGCCGGCGCGGTCCCGTTCATCAGGTAGGTATAGGTGTGCGCGTTGATGTCGGAGATGTCGCTGGGCGTCATCCGCATCCGGCCCCACATGCCGCGGTCGGACAGCGCGGCCGACCAGCCATCGCGACGGGCGTCGCGCAGGAAGTCGGGCAGGGTGCGCTTGTAGTAGTTGTCGTGCTCGGCGAGCTTCTTCATGCGCCGGAACAACGCGCCGGGATCCATGTCGGTCCAGTCGGACAGCATGATCACGTGCTCGCGGTCATGCCGGTACGGCGCCGGTTCGGCCGGGTCGATGATCAGCGCGCCGTACAGCCCCGCCTGTTCCTGGAACAGCGAATGGCTGTGATACCAGTAGGTGCCGGACTGCTTGAGGTCGAAGTGGTAGTGGTAGGTCTCGCCAGGGCCGATGCCGTTGAAGCTCAGGCCCGGCACGCCATCCATGTTGGCCGGCAGCAGGATGCCGTGCCAGTGGATCGAAGTAGGGTGCTGGCCGAGCGTGTTGCGCACGAACAGGTCCACGGTCTGGCCTTCGCGCCAGCGCAGGATCGGTGCCGGCAGCGATCCGTTGACGGTGATCGCCGGGCGGGTGCGGCCGGTGAAGTTGGCCAGCGACTCGCCGATCGCCAGTTCGACGCGGGTATCGCTGATGACCGAAGGTGCACCGGCCAGGCGTGGCGCGGCAGAAGCGGCGGCGAGCGCGCGCTGCGGGATGCCGGCCGCGGCGATGCCGGCAACCACGCCGCCAGCAGCGATGCCCTGCACGAACAGACGGCGCGACGGCATGGGCACAGCGCCCGGGCCGGGAGGAATACGGGTACTCATGGTGGTGACTCCAAACACGGAAAGACGCCAGCGCAGGGCCGGCTTCAGTGCGCAGCGCGCACGAGGCGTGTTGGATCAGCCGATGGGAGGGCGTGAGATCGGCGGCAGCGGCGGTGCCGGGCGGCCATTGGCAGGCATCGGCTGCGGGGCCAGGGAAAGACCGGGACCCGCCAGGAAAGGCAGTGCCTGCACCGCCAGCAGCGGGTGCTGGGCGCAGCTGCGCACGCAGTCCTTGATCTGGCAGTGTGCGTCGTGGGCGGGGGCCTTGGCCTGCGGCGCCTCGTCGGCCGTCATGCCGGCGTGGTGGTGGCAGTCAGCGTCGCCTTCATCGGTCATCGCCGAGGCCATCGCATGGGCCATGCGGCCCATGTCCTCGTGCCCGCTGGCCATGGCCGCGTTCAGCCCATTGAGCAACAGGCTGAGCATGAGCACGACACGGAGCAGGGTCGAGGCGAGGGACATGGCGCTAATCTAGCGGCAAGTGGGCGGACATGCACATCCGGCTGAACGGGTGGTTCAAGGTTTGAGCCGGGCGAGGGTGCGCAATCGCGCAGCCCGGGAGCGCCGGGCCATGCCCGGCGAGCGTGAAGCGCGGTCGATATGCGGGCCGCCGGGCACGGCCCGGCGCTACCGGGGTCATCCCTCTTCGCGCACGATCTCGACCAACCTCGGGCCATAGCGGCTGAGTTTGGTGCCGCCGATGCCACCGACCCGGGCCAGCTCGTCCAGCGAGGTCGGGCGCTGTTCGGCGATGTTGCGCAGGGTGCTGTCGTGGAAGATCACGAAGGCCGGCACGTTCTGCTCGCGCGCCAGCTCGGCGCGCAGGCCGCGCAGCGCATTGAACAGGGCCAGGTCCTGCGGCAGCACCGACAGGCCGGTGCGTTGCGCGCTGCGTTCGCGCCCGGCGCTGGCACTGACTGCATCGCGGCGCATGCTGATCTGGCGGCGACCGGTCAGCACATCGCGGCTGGCATCGGTCAGGCGCAGGCCACCGTGGCCCTCGCTGTCCACTTCCAGCAGGCTGGCGGCCACCAGCTGGCGGAACACGCTGCGCCAGGTGCGCGCGTCCAGGTCGCGGCCGATGGCGTAGGTGCTCAGCTTGTCGTGGCCCTGCTGCTTGACCTTCTCGTTCTCGCTGCCGCGCAGGACGTCGATCAGGTGGCCGACGCCGAAGCGCTGGCCACTGCGGTATACACAGCTCAACGCCTTCTGCGCGGGGATGGTGGCGTCCCAGGCCGCCGGCGGAGTCAGGCAGTTGTCGCAGTTGCCGCAGGGCTTGGGATAGGTCTCGCCGAAACCGGCCAGCAGCACCTGGCGGCGGCACTGCATCGATTCGCAGTAGCCCAGCAGGTGGTCGAGCTTGGACCGCTCCAGCTGCTTGCGCTCCTCGCTGGCCTCGGACTGCTCGATCATCTGCTTGAGCAGCACCACATCGCCCAGACCGTAGCAGAGCCAGGCCTCGGCGGCTTCGCCATCGCGCCCGGCGCGGCCGGTTTCCTGGTAGTAGCCTTCCATCGACTTGGGCAGGTCGGTATGGGCGACAAAGCGTACGTCCGGCTTGTCGATGCCCATGCCGAAGGCGATGGTCGCGCACATGACGATGCCGTCTTCGCGCAGGAAACGGCGCTGGTTGTTGGCGCGCACTTCCGCGGGCAGGCCGGCGTGGTAGGGCAGGGCGTTGAACCCCTGCGTGCACAGGAACTCGGCGGTTTCCTCCACCTTGCGCCGTGACATGCAGTAGACGATGCCGGCCTCGCTGCGATGGCTGCGCAGGAAATCGCTCAGCTGCTTGCGGGCGTTGTCCTTCTGCACGACGGTGTAGCGGATGTTGGGGCGATCGAAGGAGCTGACGAAGTGACGTGCTTCGGCCAGGTCCAGGCGCTCGGCGATCTCGCGCTGGGTTGGCGGGTCGGCGGTGGCGGTCAGGGCGATCCGCGGAATCTCCGGCCAGCGCTCGTGCAGGACGGTCAGCTGCCGGTATTCGGGGCGGAAGTCGTGGCCCCATTGCGACACGCAATGGGCTTCGTCGATGGCGAACAGGGCGATCCGGCTGCGCGACAGCAGCGACAGGAAGCGGCCGGTCAGCAGGCGTTCGGGAGCGACATAGAGCATGTCGAGTTCACCGGCGAGCAGTTCGCGTTCGACCCGGCCGGCCGTTTCGGCGTCCAGGGTCGAGTTCAGGAATTCGGCGCGCACGCCGAGCTGGCGCAGGGCTTCGACCTGGTCCTGCATCAGCGCGATCAGCGGCGAGATGACGATGCCACAGCCGTCACGCAGCAGGGCGGGCACCTGGTAGCACAGTGATTTGCCGCCGCCGGTGGGCATCAGCACCAGGGCATCGTGACCGGCAGCCACATGCTCCACGATGTCCTGCTGCGGACCACGGAAATCGTCGTAACCAAAGACGCGGCGGAGCAGGTCGTGCGCGGGACGGGAAGCCATCCAGCTAGTTTACCCCGGCGGGGGTTCGGCCGGGTTGCACCCGGCACCTGCTGCGGTGCCGGCCGCTGGCCGGCAACCCTGGCAACAGCAACAGCAACAGCAACAGCCGGCTCTGGGGTGATCCGTGGTTTGGCGGGGTGGTGTGGGCTTGCAGGACACGCCGTAAACCCGTCCATGGGGGCTCGATGGCGCCATCCATGGCGCCAACGGTCCTGC
>NZ_JBYTEK010000040.1:0-42037 GCF_058783335.1 Stenotrophomonas sp. FW305-C-20-S1
GCCCAGCAAACCTGCAGTTGCCGGCCAGCGGCCGGCACTACCGCTGCAGCGTCGGCAGCGTCTGCTTCAGCGCGTCGATGCCCTGCCACGGATCCGCCTTCAAGCGCTTCGCCCGTGCCAACGCCTTGTCCATCGGAAACGCATCGGCCGCGCTCACGCGCGCCAGTTCTTCCCAGCGCAGCGGCACCGCGACTCCCGCGCTCTCCCGCGCGCGCAGCGACCACGAGCACACGCTGGTCGCTCCCCGTGTATTGCGCAGCCAGTCGATGAAGATCACCCCGCTGCGTTTGGCCTTGCTCATCGTCGCCACGTAGCGATCCGGCGCCTGTTCGGCCATCGCCTGCGCGAACGCTTCGCAGAACGCTTTCGCGTCGTCCCAGTCGGCTGCGGGTTGCAGGGGTACCACCACATGCACGCCCTTGCCGCCCGACAGCCGCACGAAGCTCTGCAGCCCGGTTTGCTGCAGTCGATCGCGCACATCGCGCGCGCCGCGCTTCACGTCGGCCCAGCTCACGCCCTCACCCGGATCAAGATCGAACACCAACCGGTCGGGATGTTCGGGATCGGCCACCGTCGCGCCCCACGGATGCAGTTCCAGGGTGTTCATCTGCACCAGCTGCAGCAGGCCGCGTTCGTCATCGATATAGACGTAGTCCTCGCGCCCGCTCTTCTGCTGCAGCGGCACCGCATGCACCGCATCACCCAGGCCCTGGCCATGGTGCTTCTGGAAGAAACACGCCTTGCCTACGCCGTCGGGACAGCGCAGCAGCGACAGCGGTCGCCCACTGATTTCCGGCAGGATCCAGCGTGCCATCTGCCGGTAGTAGTCGGCGACGTCACCCTTGCTGAGCTTCTTCTTCGCAAACACCACGCGCTCGGGATGGGTGATGGCAACGTCGTCGCCGTCATCGGCCGGTGTTGCACTCATCGCCAGGTCCTCCTTCTGCTTGTCACTGCGCAGCCGCTTGAAGCTGGCCTGGCGCAGCAACCCTTCCTTGCCCCAGCCGCGGAACGCGACCTCGGCCACCGTTACCGGCTTGACCCAGCGCACGCTCGCCGCACGCAACGGCACGTGCGCCGGCAGCTCCAGCACCGCCTCCTTCACCACCAGCGGCGCGAGCGTGGCCGCCAGCGCGCGCAGCCCCTCATCGTCGAAGCCGGTACCGACGCGGCCGACATAGCGCAGGCCGCCCTTGTCCGGCGTGGCCAGCAGCAGCGAACCAAATCCCACCCGCGAGCCTTTGGGTGCGGTGTGGCCGATGATCAGGAATTCATCGGTGTCCTCGTGCTTCACTTTCACCCAGCTGCGTGCGCGGGTGTTCACGTAAGGCGCATCGACCTGCTTGCTGACGATGCCTTCGAAGCCCGCCTTGCCGCTGGCTTCGAACACGGCAGGGCCGTGGTCGATGACGTGCTCGCTGAAGGCCAACGTGCCAACTGCATCGCCGATCAGTTCCTTCAGCAGTGCCTTGCGTTGCAGCAACGGCGCGCGGCTGATGTCGACCCCGGCCACGCCCGGCAGGTCGAACACGATGTAGCGCAGCGGTTGTTTCGAGCTGCCGTCGATCACCCGCTGCAGCGCGGCGAAGTCGCTGCGGCCGTTGTCGTCCAGCACCACCAGTTCCCCGTCCAGACGCGCATCGCGCACCGGCAGCGCCTGCAGCGCCTGCACCACTTCGGGAAAATCGGCAGTCCAGTCCAGGCCATTGCGCGAGCGCAGCGTCACCTCACCTTCGTGCAGATCGGCCAGCAACCGGTAACCATCCCACTTGATCTCATGCAGCCAACGCTCGCCATCGGGCGCGGTGTCGCGGTGATCGGTGAGCTGTGGCTTGAACTGGTGCGGGTAGCTTCTGTCGCGCGCCTCGTCCAGCTGCAGCGCGCGCGCATGCCAGCGTGCATCGGCCTTGCGTGAGTGTGCGGCACGTGGCGCTGGAGGCGTCTTCTTCGCTGAAACCCGGGACCTCTTCGCGGATTTCAGTGCTGGCGTGTGCAGCAGATCGTCCGCCTCCGCATCCCGTGCCTGCGCGTCATCGCGCTTGATCAGCAGCCACTGCACCTGGCGGCCCTTCATCGCCGTGCGTACCAGTTTCCAGCCACCGGCCAGGCGCTGCCCGTGCAGCAAGAAGTCGATCTTGCCCGCCGCCAGTGCTTGCAGCGGATCACCTTCGCAGGCCCAGCTGCCGTGGTCGAACACATCGACGTGGCCGGCGCCGTAGTGGCCTTGCGGAATATCACCTTCGAAGCCGGCATAGGACAGAGGGTGGTCTTCCACCTCCACCGCCAGGCGCTTCTCACCCACCCGCAGCGACGGCCCCTTCGGCACCGCCCAGCTTTTCAGCACGCCATCCATTTCCAGGCGGAAATCGTAGTGGCGGCTGCTGGCGTGGTGCAGTTGGACCACGAAGATCGGCCGCCGCTTCGGATTGCCTCGTGCCGGTGCATCGTCCGGCTCCGGGGTCTGTCCGCTCCCCCCGCCCAGCCGACGCTTGCGGCGGTACTGATGCAACGACATGGCTCAACCTGCCTTGCGTCGCGCAGGGGTTTTCTTTGCCGCCTTCTTGGCGGCCTTTTTTGCCGGTGCCTTCTTCGCCGCTGCCTTCTTGGCTGGAGCCTTGCGCGCGGCCGCCTTCTTCGCCGGCGTGCGCTTGTTGGCATCCAGGCTCTTCTGCAGCAGCGCCATGAAGTCCACCACGTTGGTGGTTGCGTCCTCGCGCGGTGCCGGCTCGTCCTCCACCTGGGTGGTGCCGCCCTTGGACTTGATGCGCTTGTTCAGCACCTGCTGCAGGCGTTCGCGGAACTCATCGTGGTACTGCGAAGGATCCCAGTCACCGGCCATCGACTCGATCAACTGCTCGGCCATCGCCGTTTCCTTGCTGGTGATGCGGTAATCGGCAAGCTTTCCACTGGGCAGCTTGTAGTCGTCAGGCTCGACCAGTTCCTGCGGATAGCGCAGGATCATCAGCACCAGCGCGTCATCGTTGGGCATCACCGCGCACAGGTACTCGCGCGTGCGCACCACCACCCGGGCGATACCGACCTTGCCAGTGCTGCGCAGCGTTTCCCGCAGCAGCACGTAGCCCTTCTCGGCCTTTTTACCCGGCACCAGCAGATAGGGCTTCTCGTAGTATCGCGGGTCGATCTGGCTGGCGTCGACAAAGGTTTCCACCTCCACCGTTTCATGGCTTTCCGGCGCCGCCGAACGGATATCGTCTTCCTCCAGCACGACATAGCTGCCCTTGTCGTACTCGTAGGCTTTGACGATGTCCTTCCACGGCACTTCCTCGCCGGTGTCGGCGTTGACCCGTTCGAAGCGGATCGGTTTGCGATCGCGCGAATCCAGCATGCGGAAGTGCAGGTCGACCTTGCGCTCGCCGGACATCAGCGAGACCGGTACGTTGAGCAGGCCGAAGGAAAGCGTACCGGTCCAGATCGGGCGGGCCATGATGCGCACCTGTGTTTCAGCAGGGGTAGCCAGCTTCAGCCGGCTACCGTGAAACAACCGTGTCGGCCACGTGCAGACCATGCGGTAGTGCCGGCCGCTGGCCGGCAGCTCCTTGAATCCTGGCGATGCGTGCCAGCGACCGGCACTACTGCAGCAGCGGCCTCACCGCAGCGGCGGGGATATGGTCCAGCGCGCGCCAGGCATCTTCCACCACCGGCTGCGCCTGTGCCCAGTTCAGGCGCGACTGTCCGCGCATCTGGTCCCAGTGCTCGGCCAGTTCGCCACTGGTATCGGCCTCGCCGCCACGCGGCCAGTCAGCGGCGTGGGTGGTCAGCGCGAAAGCGTACACCGGGCACAGATCGCGCCAGTTGCGATGCCCCTGCCCGCGGCGTTCCTCGTAGTCGCTCAGCATGTACTGCAGGTAATCCTGCGCCACCGCCTGCGGATCCTCCAGGCGGCGCGTCCGGCGCTGCGTGCTGCGCTGGCCAAGCGGATCCAGCAGGGCGTTGAACACGGACGGGGCGGGGCGTTCAAGACGGGGCATGGCCGGCTCCTGCAGCAGGGCGGGTGGGCAGGAATACGCGCGCCGCCGTTATCCAGTCGTGACAAAGATGTTCATGACGCCAGGTTCGCAGTGGCTTTACTTCGTCCGCGCTCTAGTGGAGGCCTACCGGAGGAACGCCCCATGACCACCACCCGTGACCCCCTGCGTGAGAACCACACCCCCGAGCCGGGCGAGCAGCGCGGCAAACACGATCTGGCCGACGCCGAGGACCGTGGCGCCGGCATGTCGACACCGGACGAGGGCGTACTGCCCGTCGTGCGCCGGCCTGAACAGGCCGCACAGGACCGCAAGGACTGCGGTGACCGCAATCGCGGTGGCCAGGAAAGTCCGCTGAAGCGGCGCGAGCGCAAGCAGCACGCCAGCGACAACCAGGACGAGGCGCTGGAAGAGACCTTCCCGGCCAGCGATCCCACCTCGCCGTTCGTGCCCGCCAAGGCCCCGGATTGATCGGTAGCGCCGGGCCATGCCCGGCAGATCCGTCACGTCCGCGCTGCGCGCTCGCCGGGCATGGGCCGGCGCTACCGGGGCCCGCCTAACGCCATGACCACTGCAGGCCAACGCTGGCGCGGCGGTCCGGCCCCGGTTCAAAGAACCGGCCGTTACCGTCATTGACGATCACCGAGCCGATGTAGCGCTGGTCCAGCACGTTGTCGATACGTGCGAATGCGCGCAGGTCACCCGACTGCAGCGTCCAGCGGCGACCGGCTTCCAGGTTCAGCAGCGCGTATCCCGGTGCGCGCTCGGTGGCGATGTCGTTCACCACCACATCGCTGCTGGCGGCAGCTTCCAACCCCCACTGCCACTGCCCCGGCGACCACTGCAGGCGGGCATACGCCTGCTGCCGGGGCACGCCGGGCAGGCGGCTGCCAGCGGCAACCACGGTGTCGGGCACTGCGCAGTTGCTGGCCGCACAGGCCAGATAGGGCGAACGCACCTGCGCCTGCAGCCAGGTCCAGGCCAGCTGCAGCTCCAGCTGCTCGGCCAACGGCTGCCGGTACTGCAGCTCCACACCCTGGCGGCGGGTACGGCCGATGTTGCGGTACGTGCTGCGGCCGTTGGTGTTGCTGGCAACGGCCAGCTCATCGTCGGTATCTGCACGGAACAGGCTGATATCGAGCTGTCTTCCATCCTGCGCATGCCATTTGCTGCCCACTTCCACGCTGCGGCTGCGGGCGGCCGCCAGATCCAGCGCCAGCCCGGCCTGGCCGTCGGCGCGGTAGCCCAGCTCGTTGAACGTCGGGGTTTCAAAGCCACGCCCGATCGCCGCGTGCAGGCGCCACTGCGGGCTTGCCTCGAAGCTGACACCCGCCACTGGCGTGGTGGCCTGGTAGCGACGGCGACCACTGTCGTCCGGGTTGCGCCCGACGATGTAGCGATCATCCGATTCGAAGCGCACCGCGCTGTGGCGCACCCCGGCCAGCAGCGACCAGCGCGGGCTCCATTGCCACCACGCCTGGGCGAACTGGTCCACGTTCTGCACGATGTCGATCTGGTCGCGACGCAGGCGGCCGCGTACCCCCACGGTGGTGCCGACGAAGTTCTCGTAGCCGGTGCGGTGCTGGCGCTGGCGATCGGCATTCACGCCCACCACCAGGTCCAGCGGGCGCCCCCACAGATCGCCGTTCCAGCCCCAGCGCGCGTCCAACCCGCCATAACCGCCGTCCAGGTCGATCACGCCACCGGCATGCAATGGGTTGGCCTGCGGTCCCGGCGGAATCGGCAGGTACTGGGTCACCGCGCGCTGCCCGGCATAGCCCATCAGCTGCCAGCGCTGCGCACCGGCTTCACGGGTCCAACGCAGGCCTGCCTGCTGCTGGCGCACCGATTTGCGGGTGTTGTACTGCTCAGCCACCGCCGTGGCCTGGCGTGGATCGGCCGCCACCTGCGCGCGGGTCAGGCCCAGCGGGTCCTGCGCGTTGGGCGCGTGCAGCGCATTGAGCAGCAGCTCCAGGCGGCCGCCAGCGAGCTCGGTGCCAAGGCGCGCGTTGAGCGATTCACGCCGCGCGCGGCTGTGGGCACGCCAGCCATCGGTGCTGAAATGGTTGGCGGCCACGTTGTAGTCGACGCCAGGGCCCGCCCCGCGCAGCTGCGCGCCGACGCTGAGCGTGTTGTCGGCACCGGCATTCACCCGCAGCCGCCACGGGTCACCGGCCTGGCCCTGCGCGCTCCACACCTGCAGCACGCCCCCGGACGAATTTCCATACAGGGCCGAGAACGGCCCGCGCAGCACCTCGATGCGCTCGGCACCGAGCAGGCTGGCGTGCGACAGCTGGCCCTGACCATCGGGCATGGTCGCCGGCACCCCATCGATCAGCACCCGCACCCCGCGCACGCCAAAGGTCGAACGGGCGCCGAAGCCACGGATCGACAGCTGGGTGTCCTGCGCGAAGTTCTGCCGGTCCCGGGCCAGCAGGCCCGGCACTCCGCCCAGCGCCTCGGACAGCTGCGTGCCCGGGCCGGTACGGTCGGCGTCGATCCACACCGTATCCAGGCTGGCGGGCAGGGCGAAGGGGTCGACGCCGGGCACCCGCGCGGCCTGCACCTGCACCGTCGGCAGGGCGGTCGGCAATGGCTCGGCCGTCACCGCCAAAGGCAGCAGCAGCAGGGCGGAAAGCGGCAGGCATTGGCGTCGTGCGCTGGGATTCATGATTCAGGTTGATGGATCGGGCGGCAACGCACGCCATGGTACGGGCAAGCGGATGACGATGGCGGCGGCCAGCCCCGGCAGGCTTTGTTACGATGGGTCGGTTTCGGCCGACAGGCCGCAAGCCGCGTGGCGCAATTCCTCCCCCTTTCCGTCTACCGAACGAGTACCGCCGTGTCCTTCTTTGCAAACGTGGAACTGGTCCCAGGCGACCCGATCCTGGGCCTGACCGAGGCGTACAACGCCGACAGCCGCCCGACCAAGGTCAACCTGGGTGTGGGCATCTACTACGACGAGAGCGGCCGCATTCCGCTGCTGCGCGCCGTCAAGCAGATCGAGCAGCAGCTCGCCAACGAAGCCAAACCGCGCGGCTACCTGCCGATCGATGGCCTGCCGGCGTACACCCAGGCCACCCGTGAGCTGGTGTTCGGCAAGGACTCGCCGCTGCTGGCCGCCGGCCGTGTCACCACCGCCCAGACTGTCGGTGGCAGCGGTGCGCTGCGCGTCGGTGCCGACGTGCTGAAGAAGCTGCTGCCGCACGCCACCGTCGCACTCAGCAACCCGAGCTGGGAAAACCACCGCGCCGTGTTCAGCGCCGCTGGTTTCGAGGTGGTCGATTACACCTACTTCGACCCGACCACCCATGGCGTCAACTTCGACGGCCTGCTGGCCGACCTGGGCAAGCTGGAAGCGGGCACCGTGGTGCTGCTGCACGCCTGCTGCCACAACCCCACCGGCGCCGACCTCACCGTCAGCCAGTGGAAGCAGGTCGCACAGCTGCTGAAGGACCGCCAACTGTTCCCCTTCATCGACATGGCCTACCAGGGCTTCGACAAGGGCATCGAGCAGGACGGTGCCGCGGTGCGCATCATCGCCGAGGCCGGCATCGACAGCTTCATCGTCGCCAACTCGTACTCCAAGTCGTTCTCGCTGTATGGCGAGCGCGTGGGTGCGCTGTCGATGGTCGCGCCGACCGCCGCTGACGCCAAGGCCGTGCAGTCGCAGGTCAAGCGCGTGATCCGCACGATCTACTCCAGCCCCTCCACCCACGGTGCAGCACTGGTTGCCGGCGTACTGACCAATCCGGAGCTGCGCGCGATGTGGGAGCAGGAGCTGACCGAGATGCGCGAGCGCATCCACGCCCTGCGCCAGGGCCTGGTCGAGAAGCTGGCCGCCGCCGGCGCCCCGCAGTTCGGCTTCATCAACGAACAGGCGGGCATGTTCTCGTACTCCGGCCTGAGCCGCGAACAGGTCGAGCGCCTGCGCGACGAGTTCGGCATCTACGCCGTCGGCACCGGCCGCATCTGCGTGGCCGCGCTGAACCAGAACAACCTGGAATACGTCGCCAAGGCCGTGGCCACCGTCGCCAAGGGCTGAAGCACCACTCCAGTGGTTTGAAAACAAAGGCGCCGCAAGGCGCCTTTGTTTTTGCTCCTGCCTTGCCACACCCTTCGCGCTCGCGGCCAACCCTGAAGCGCGCGGGAGGGGGAGGCAATGCAGGACCGTTGGCGCCATGGGCGCGAGGCATGCCTCGGGCGGGTTGGGCAGGATGCCCAACCCCGGTCTTGCCGTGTGCGCAGGACAGCGCACACGAGCAAGGCGCCATCGAGCTTACATGGACGTACTTGCAGCGTGTCCTGCATTGTCTCCCCCTCCCGCGCGCCTCGACGAAGGGAAGCCGCCACGACCGCAACGCCTCTGGAAACGATTACGCCTCCCCCCGCTCACCCACGCGCAAGTCAGACCAGCGACAATAGGCGTTTTCCCGTTGCCGAGACCTGCCCGCCCATGTCCCGTACCTCGTTGACCCGCTTCCTGATCCAGCAGCAGCACGCCGGCCGCATCAACGCCGACCTGCGCCAGCTGATCGCGGTCGTCGCCCGCGCCTGCACCAGCATCTCCATCGCCGTCAGCAAGGGCGCCCTCGGTGGCGTGCTCGGCGAGGCCGGTACCGGCAACGTGCAGGGCGAAGCGCAGAAGAAGCTGGATGTCATCAGCAACGAGATCCTGCTGGAAGCCAACGCCTGGGGCGGCCACCTCGCCGCCTGCGCGTCGGAGGAGATGGACCACAGCCAGCCGGTGCCGGACATCTACCCGCGTGGCGATTTCCTGCTGCTGTTCGATCCCCTCGATGGCAGCTCCAACATCGACGTCAACGTCTCCGTCGGCACCATCTTCTCGGTGCTTCGTTGCCCGACCAACGTCGAACTGCCCGGCGATGACGCCTTCCTGCAGCCGGGCAGCAAGCAGATCGCCGCCGGCTACTGCATCTACGGGCCCAGCACGCAGCTGGTGCTGACCGTCGGCCACGGTACCCACGCCTTCACCCTCGACCGCGAAACCGGCGAGTTCCTGCTGACCACCGAGAACATGCAGATCCCGGCGGCCACCCAGGAGTTCGCCATCAACATGTCCAACCAGCGGCACTGGGAAGCGCCGATGCAGGCCTACGTGGAAGATCTGCTGGCCGGCAAGGAAGGCCCGCGCGGCAAGAACTTCAACATGCGCTGGATCGCCAGCATGGTCGCCGACGTGCATCGCATCCTGACCCGCGGCGGCATCTTCATCTACCCGTGGGACAAGAAGGAACCGGGCAAGGCCGGCAAGCTGCGCCTGATGTACGAAGCCAACCCGATGGGCCTGCTGGTGGAGCAGGCGGGCGGCGCTGCCTGGACCGGTCGCGAGCGCATCATCGATGTGCAACCCGACCAGCTGCACCAGCGCGTGCCGGTGTTCCTCGGTTCGCGCGAAGAGGTCGCCGAGGCCGTGCGTTATCACCAGGAGCATGACGCAAAGAGAGTCTGACAGCGGCCATCCCTACAGCGGTCATGGCAGATTGATGACATGACCGCAGGGTGACAGCAGCAGCTGCAAACGGCACCATCAAGCCCTTGCCGTCGAAGGAATGCACGCATGCACGAGCCGGGCCCTGTCGATTTCATCGAGGTCATCCACAACGCCGTCCCCAGCGACGTGTGCGCTGCGATCGTCGCGCGCATGCGTGCAAGCCAGAGCCTGAAACCAGGCGCAGTGGGCAGCGGTGTGTTCCCGGAACTCAAGCACAGCAAGGATCTGCGGATCAGCGGCGTGGATGGCTGGCAGGATGTGGACCAGCAGCTGCAACAGGCGGTATTTGCGGGTCTACAGACTTATCTACGCCGTTATCCACAGGCATTGATCGCGCCGTTGATGTTGCAGATCCAGGACAGCAACGGCCAACCGCGACGCCTGTCGGCCGAGGATTTCCCCGACATGGCGCCGGAGCAGCTGGCGGATCTGGCGCGCACCTGCCTGCGCCCGGGCGCGATCAATCTGCAGTGGTATGCGGCGGGCGAGGGCGGTTACCCGTACTGGCACTGCGAGCTGTACCCGAAGGACGCGCAGGCCGAGACCCTGCACCGGCATGTGCTGTGGACGCTGTACCTCAACGACGACTTCGAAGAGGGCGAAACCGAGTTCCTGTTCCAGGGGCGGAAGATCGCACCGCGTACCGGCAGTCTGCTGATCGCGCCGACTGCGTTCACCCATACCCATCGCGGCAACCGGCCGCAGGGCGGCGACAAGTTCATCGCCACCAGCTGGATCCTGTTCCAGAGCGCGCAGAAGTTGTTTGGTGGGGGTTGAGGCACAGCACCACGGCGCGACCGCGACCGCGACCGCGACCACGACGACCTAGAACAAACTCCCCTGCGGCGTATCCACTTTCGGCGGCAACGGCTTCTCGAACCGGCTGCAATCCAGCTTCGGCCAATGGCTGTTCTGCGCGTTGAAGCCCAGGCGTTTGCGCGCCAGCTTGAAGCGGTTGTTCAGCAGCTCTGCGTAAACACCCTGGCCGCGCATGCGCGTGCCGAACTGACTGTCGTAATCCTTGCCGCCGCGCAGCTGCTGGATGGTGCTCATCACATGCGCGGCGCGATCGGGATGATGGGTGTCCAGCCAATCGCGGAACAGCGGTGCAACTTCCAGCGGCAGGCGCAGCAGCACGTAGCCTGCAGTGCTGGCGCCGGAATCATGCGCAGCCTCCAGCACGGCTTCCAGTTCGCTGTCGTTGATCCACGGAATCACCGGCGCAACCATCACGCCCACCGGAATGCCCGCCTCGTGCAGGCGCTTCATCGCACGCAGCCGCGCATGGGGTGCCGAGGCGCGCGGCTCCAGCTTCGCCGACAGATGCGGATCCAGCGATGTCACCGAGAAATGCACGCTGACCAGGTTCTCCGCCGCCAGTGGTGCGAGCAGATCGATGTCGCGCTCGACCAGTGCGTTCTTGGTGATCAGCGAGAACGGATGCTTCGTCTCCAGCATCACTTCGATCAGCTGGCGGGTCAGCTTGAACTTGCGTTCAATCGGCTGGTAGGCGTCGGTGTTGATGCCCAGCGCGATCGGCTGCGGCACGTAGCCGGGTTTCGACAGTTCCTTGCGCAGCAGCTGTGGCGCGTTGGTCTTGGCAAACAGCTTGGTCTCGAAGTCCAGGCCAGGCGACAGGTTCAGATAGGCATGCGAGGGGCGGGCGAAGCAGTAGGAGCAGCCATGCTCGCAGCCGCGATACGGATTCACCGATTGGCTGAAGCCGACGTCCGGGGAGGTGTTGCGGCTGATGATGCTGCGAGCGGTCTCCGCGCGTACTTCGGTGCGCAGGCGCGGGGCGAGGAACTCCTCGCTGTCGTCCACTGCCCAGCCGTCGTCCACCGCTTCGCTGACGGTGCTTTCAAAACGCCCCGCAAGATGGGACGTGGAACCCCGGCCCTTGATGGCGGCCTGGGCGTTGCGAGGGGGGTGCTGCATATTGCCCTCCGGCCGTTACGGGCTATTAGTATTATTGCTAACCACAGGCGGCGCAAGCGGCCAGGATTCACGTAGCTGTAGGCGTGCAGGCGCCTGGGGCGATACGTTGACCCCAGACTTGTCCACAGGGTTGCATGGCTTGGGACCGGGCACGCGCCATCGCCGCGGCAGGCCAGCATGGGCCACGGGTGTCTCAGCAGCTGCAATGGGAACATCGGCTACAGGGGCGCTTGCCAGGCCGGAACACGGGGACCTGCCGCACGTCTTCGGGCTTCAACCCAGCGGGGAAGTCCCACGCACTGCTAAAGCAGTGCCAGGTAGCCCTTCACCGTGGCATCGAGGCCGTCGTACAGCGCCTCGCCGATCAGCGCGTGGCCGATCGACACCTCCAGCACCTCCGGCACGGCGGCCAGGAAGTCACGCAGGTTGTCCTGCGACAGATCGTGCCCGGCATTCACACCGAGGCCGACGGCCTGTGCACGGCGCGCGGCGGTGGCGAACAGTTCCAGCATGGCGCGGGCGTCGCCGGCGGCATGGGCCTCGGCATACGGGCCGGTGTACAGCTCGACGCGGTCGGCGCCGACATCGGCGGCCTGCTCCAGCAGCGGGTTGCCGGCATCCACGAACAGGCTCACCCGGCATCCCATCGCTTTCAGCTCGGCCACCAGCGGGCGCAACCGCTGCGCATCGCGTTCGAAGTCGAAGCCATGGTCGGAGGTGATCTGGCCATCGCCATCGGGAACCAGCGTGGCCTGCGCCGGGCGCGTCTGCGCGCACAGCGGCAGCAACCCGGGGTAGCCCTCACGCGGCGGCGCGAACGGGTTGCCTTCGATGTTGAACTCCACACCACGGGCACGGGTCAGCGCCGACAGCGCCAGCACGTCCTCGGCGGTGATGTGGCGGCGGTCGGGCCGCGGGTGCACGGTAATGCCATGCGCGCCGGCATCCAGGCAGGCCTGGGCGGCACGCACCACGTCCGGTTCGGCACCGCCACGCGAATTGCGCAGGACGGCGATCTTGTTGACGTTGACGCTGAGCTGGGTCATGGAACGGGACTACGGGGAGTGAGAGGGAGGGTCGCTGCCGTCGGCCGGAGCAACCTTGGCCTGCTCGCGCAGACGCCTGAGTTCATCGCTGTCCACCAGTGTCGCCGGATCACGCTGAAGGTCGCCGAAGCGTGCGGCGTATCTCCCACGCACCCATGCCAGCAGGAAGGCGAGGGTGCCCAGCAGGGCCAGCGACATCAGGCCCATGTTCGGCGTTTTCAGCGCAAAGGCGAAGCAGCCCAGCGCCAGCAGCAGGTACAGCCAGTACATTGTCAGTCTCCCCGGGCCACCGCCGCAGTGTAGCGCTGCCTCACAGCAGCGGCGAGGCCAATCGCGCGAAGGCTTCGGGCAGCCGGTGCAGCCACAGCGAGCGTCCTGCCTGGTCGTGCACGCGGCTGGCACGCTCGAATTCGGACTGCAGCAACGTGGACAGTTCCGCCACCCGGCCACGATCGCTGATCATCATCGACAGCTCGAAATTCAGGCGGAAGCTGCGGTGATCGAAGTTGGCGCTGCCGACGATGCAGACGTCGTCGTCGGCGATGAACGCCTTGGTATGCAGCATGCGTGGACCGTACTCGTAGATCTTCACTCCCGCATGCAGCAGTTCGTCGAAATAGGAACGTGCGGCTTGGGTCACGAACCAGGAGTCGCTCATCTTCGGCACCAGCAGGCGCACGTCCAGGCCACCGAGTGCGGCCGAGGTCAGCGCCATCCGCGCCGCCTCACCGGGTACGAAGTAAGGGGTGACCAGCCAGACCCGCTCACGTGCTTCCTGGATGGCGGCCACGTGCAGGCGATGGATGGTCTCCCATCCCGAATCCGGGCCGGACACCAGCACCTGCGCGTTGATCGCGCCGTCGCCGCGCAGGGGCATGTCGCTGGGCCATAGCCGGGCGATATCGAACCGCGAGTGGTCCTGGCCGCTGGCGTACAACCAGTCCTCGGCGAACACCAGCTGCAGGCTGCGCACCACGTGCCCGCGCAGGCGCATGTGCAGATCGCGGTAAGCATCCGGGTTGCGGCTTTCGTCTTCGTCGTCGGTGATGTTGATGCCGCCGGTGAACGCCAGCCGGCCATCGACGATCACCAGCTTGCGGTGCGTACGCAGGTTCAACCAGGGTCGCTTGAACGGCTTCAGCAACTGCCGCGGATGGAACCAGATCACCTCAGCGCCGGCGTTCAACAGCGGCTGCAGGAAGCGCTGACGCACGGCCGAAGAACCTACCGCATCCAGCAGCAGCCGCACCTGCACGCCGGCGCTGGCCCGTTCCACCAACGTATCCCGCAACGCGGTGCCGGCGTGGTCGGGATTGAAGATGTAGTACTCCAGATGCACATGGTCCTGCGCCTGTGCCACCGCTTCCAGCAGCGCGGCGTAGGTGGCCGCGCCGTCGACCAGCCAGGTCACTTCGGTGGCCGTGCTTGGCGCCAGCCCGGTGGTCGCCTGCGCGATCTTGGCCAGTTCGGTGCAGTCGGCATCGGGCGGGCAGACATCGCTGTAGTGCTCCATGCCCGAGCGCGCGCGACCGCGCCGCAGCCGTTGCCGCTTCACCTTCTGTGGGCCCAGCAGGTAGTAGATGAAGAGGCCGAGGTAGGGCAGCAGCGCCAGCGACAGGATCCAGCTCAGCGTGGCCACCGGCTCGCGCTTCTGCAGCATGATCCAGCCCGTCAACGCCAGCAGATACAGCAGATAGGCCACCGCCAGGATCGTTCCCAGGTGGGCGATGCCATCAAGCCAATGGCGCACGGAATCGAAGAGGGCGAGCATCCGCCGATCATAGCGGGGACAGGCACCGGTCAGAGGCATTCATTGCCAACGGCGTTGCCGGGAAGACGCCTGCACGCACAAAAAAAAGACGCCCCTGTTTCCAGGGGCGCCTGCAGTCGCGTCATGACTGATGTATTGCGGTATAGCGATTTACTGCTGCACGAAGCCGATCTTCTTCATCTGAGCATTCTTCGCGGCGGCCAGAACCTTGGCCATCACGTCGTACTCCGAATCCGGGCTGGCATCGATCCGCAGTTCCGGCTGGTTGGTCGGGTCACGCTGGACCTCCTGCTCCATCCGCTGCTGCAGTTCGTGCGTACCGATCGGGCTGTTGTTCCACGAGACCTGGTTGCTGGCGTCGATCTTCAGCTCGATCGGCGGCGGCGGTTCGACCAGCTGCGGCGGTGGGTTGAGCACGCGCTGCGGCAGGTCCACGGCGATCGGGTACGTCATGATCGGCGCGGTCACGATGAAGATGATCAGCAGCACCAGCATCACGTCCACGAGGGGCGTGACGTTGATGTCTGCCATGGGGCCTTTGCCACCACCACTACTGAATGCCATGGCTTATTGCCCCTTCTCTTTGGTCGCCACGAAGCCGACGTCCAGCATGCCCTGTTCCTGCGCGACCTTGGTCATCTCGTTGATGACACGCATCTTGGTGGTGCGGTCACCACGCAGGTTCAACGGCGGCTGCGGGGTCTGCTGGGCGGCGGTCGCCAAGCGCGACTCGAGGGTCTGCTTGTCGATCTCTTCGTCGTTCCAGTAGATCGAACCGTCTTCCTTGACTGCCAGGGTGATGGGACCCTTGCGGTCGTTGGTGTCGTCCGGCTTCTGGACCAGATTGGCCTCCGGCAGATCCACCTTGACCTTGTGGGACATCAGCGGCGCCGTGATGATGAAGATGATCAGCAGCACCAGCATCACGTCCACGAGGGGCGTAACGTTGATGTCGGCCATGGGGCCGCCGCTGTTACCACTACTGAAAGCCATAACGGGCTCCGTCTAGATCTTGGTGACTACGTTCTCGCGGGTACAGCGCGTCGCAATTAGCGGACGCGCGAACCGGTGGCGAAGAAGTCGTGCAGGTCGTGCGCGAAGGTATCGAACTTGCTGATGGTCGCGCTGTTGATCTTGCTGAAGAAGTTGAAGGCGAACACGGCCGGGATCGCGACGAACAGACCGATGGCGGTCATGATCAGTGCTTCACCCACCGGGCCGGCAACGGCGTCGATCGAAGCGGAGCCGGTGGCACCGATCTTGATCAGCGCGCCGTAGATGCCCCACACGGTACCCAGCAGACCGACGAACGGAGCGGTTGCACCGACGGTGGCCAGCAGGGTCATGCCCGACTGCAGCTTGTTGCTTTCGCGGGTCACGGCCTGGCGCAGAGCGCGGTCGACGAACTCCGAACGGCTCAGGTTCTCACCCACGCCGCCGACAGCGCCGCCTTCAGCACGCTGGTGGTGCGCAGCAGCCTGTGCAGCGTCCAGTGCGATCTTCGAGAACGGCTCCGAAGCCGGCTGCTCTTCCATTGCACGGATGGCGTCCTGCGCGTTCGGGGTATCCCAGAACAGGCTGACGACGCGATCAGCGGCGCTCTTCAGGCGGGTAGCACGGAAGATGTTGATGACGGTCCAGTACCAGGACATGGCGGACATGACGACCAGGGTCAGCAGCACGACCCAGGAAACCGCGAAATCACCCGGCTTGGTGGTCATTTCGTGGATCAGATGCTCGAAGCCCATCTGCGACAGGGCGTTGGACGGATTGCCCCCGGCAGCAGCGGCGATGAAAATTTCCTGCAGCATGACGCTTACCTTTGTTGTGTGTGGTGATAAAGGGTGTAGCTAAGCTAAACAATCGAACTGGAGGCGAGGGTGGCCAGGCGGCCACCCGGGCGCATCAGTTCAGCGCAAAGTTGACCGGGACGCGGACGCGGCCAGCAGCCTTCTTACCGCCAGCTTCGGCGGCGTTGAAACGCCACTTGCGGGCAGCTTCCATCGCAGCACGGTCCAGATCGCGGTTACGGCTGGACTTTTCCACCGTGACATTGGTGACGTTGCCGCTGGCATCGACATCAATGATCAGGATCACTTCGCCCTGGATACCAGCGCGGAAGGCGGCCGGCGGATAGCGCGGCGGATTCATGGCCTTCGACGAGATGTCCACGCTGGCCTCGATCGAGGTCGGCGGTGCCGGCGGCGACGGCGGCGACGGCGGGGTGACGATATCGTTCGGGCGCGGTTCCGGCACGTCGACGACCGGCGCCTGCGGCGGCGGCGGGACGGGCGACGGCTTCGGCGGCGACAGATTCTTCACCGGCGGCGGCGGGGTGTCCTGCGGCGGCGGCGGCGGCGGCGGCGGTGGCGGCGGCGGCGGTGCGTCGACGATGGTCACCATGACGTTGCGCTCCTTCTCCGCCACGGCCTTGGGAGCCACGGCAGGAATCAGGAGCATCATGAAGGCGGCCAGATGCAGGGCGATTACAAACGCGATACCGACGATGCGAGGCCAGCTCAGCCCCTTGTCATCGGGTTGTTCGTACCGGTGAACGACTAGTTGTTCCGTCATGCGCCAAGAGCTCAATAGTGGGGCCGGAATCCCGGGGGCGGGATCCCTGATCAGCGGTGCATGACACCGCAGGAACCTCCAAGCTTATACCAATCCTGAGCGCTTGCGCATCAACTGGGCAGGCGTTCAGGCGTTATTCCTACTTACTTCAGGTTGATGATTTTCTTGGCATCCGCCTGGTTCTTCACGCCCTTCGCCAGCGCCTGCTGGGCGGCCTGCTTGGCCTCCGGGACACGACCTTCACTGTGCAAAACGCGTGCCAGATTCAGGTAGGTCTCACCGTCCTTGGAGAGCGGGGCGGCCTTCTGCCACGCATCGATCGCCTGCGGCACCTGGTCGGAGTAGTAGTAGGACTGGGCCAGTGCCAGGTAGACCTGGTAATCCGGCTTCAGGATGCCCTTCTGCAACCCCTCGTTGATGACCGCGATGACGTCCTTTTCCTTGTTCTCGGTGTTGGCATAGATCGAGTACAGCTGCTTGTACTCGCGCTCTTCGGTGAGCTGGCCGCTGCTGCGCAGCTTGTCCATCACCGCGGCGGCCTTCGGCATCTGGTCGGCCTGCATGTACATGTTGGCCAGGTTCAGCTGCGCTTTCTTGTCGTTCGGGTTCTTGGCCGCCAGCGCTTCGGCGGCCTGCACGGCCTCACCGGTCTGGCCCGCTTCGGACAGTGCGGCCATCAGCAGCTGGTTCCAGTTGTCCTTCGGCTCGGCAGCGCCGGCAATGGCCTGCTTCAGCACCGGGATCGCTTCCTGGTAGCGCTCCAGCTGGTACAGCGCCTGGCCCTTGATGATCAGCTCTTCCGGCTTGGTCGACTTGCTCTCGGCGAAGTACTTGTCCAGGGTCGCCAGGCCTTCAGCGGTCTGGTCTTCCTGGATCTGCAGCTGGCCCAGCATCAGCATCGACTGGAAGTGGCCGTTGTTGTCGAGGCCGTTGAACTGCAGCACCTGCTTGAGGTAGGCGATGGCGGCTGCGGTGTCGTCGGTCTGGTAGGCGGCCTGCGATGCCAGCTGCGCGGCCAGCGACTTGTCGTACTCGTTGGCGCCGTCGGTGGCCAAGATCTCGTCGGCCAGCGTGCGGGTCTCCGGGAACTTTTCCTTGTTGTAGCTGTCAATCATCTTCTGAAGCTTGCTGCCCAGCTTGGCCGACGACTTCGCTGCCGGTTCCTGGCGGGTCGCGTTCGGGAACAGCACTTCGGCCTTGGCCTGCTTGCCGCCACGGTTGCCACGCTCGGACGAACGCGAGGACTGCGCGAACGCGTCGGTGACCACGGCGCCGGTCAGGGCAGTGGCGATGAGGACGGAAAGCACAGCTTTGTGGTTACGGAAAATCATCGTTCACCTCGATCGAACCGCCGGTAGCGGCAAAGTCGGACTGTCAGAAAAATCTGAGCCGCCAAACGTATCAGAAACAGATGGCGTGAGAAATCGTTTTATGTGCTGCAATACAGCATGAATCTGCGCACTCAGCCACACTTTGGCCGGCGTCCGGCCGCCTGCGCCTGCTGGTAGACGGGGCCGAGCGCCGGCACATCACGCTGCAACTCCCTGATCCGATTGGCTGGATCGGGATGGGTCGACAACCATTGCGGGCTGCGACCGCCACTGGCGGCCATCATGTTCTGCCACAGATCGACGGCCTGGGCGGGGTTGAATCCGGCCTCGGCCATCAACCGCTGACCGATCACGTCAGCCTCGCTCTCCTGGGTGCGTGAGCCGGGCAACAGGAACGCGGTCTGCGCCCCCATCCCGCCCAGCTGGTTGACCGTACTGGCTGCGCCTTCGCCGCCATAGGCGCCGGCCAGCGCCCCCAGCACCGCCAATCCGGTCTGCGCGCCCATCTGCCGGGTGATGCGTTCTTCGTGGTGGCGGGCGATCACGTGGCCGATTTCATGGCCGATCACCGCTGCCAGCTGATCCTGGTTCTTGGCAACGCTGAAGATGCCGGTGTTGACCCCGACCTTGCCGCCGGGCAGGGCGAAGGCGTTTGGTTCCTTGTCGACGAACACCGCCGTTTCCCACCGTACGCCACGGTACTGAGGCGGCAGTTGTGCGACGAGCGCGTTGACCACGCATTGCACGTAGCCGTTCTGGCGGCCGTCGCTGCTGATCTTCTCTTTCTGCTTGGTTTCGGCGAACGCCTGCGCCCCCAGCTGGTCCAGCTGCGCCTGCGACACACCGCCCACCATCTGCCGACGGCCGGTGGGTGAAGTGGTGGTCGCGCAGGCGCTGACCAGAGTGGTGATGACGATGGCCAGCAGCAGTTGTTTCATGGACCCACCCCCGTGTTCAGAAGCCCAGTGTGTAACGGGTCTGCTTAATCTTTCGTCAAGCGGACAGAGCCTTACGTTGCCCCGAAAAACACCAGGGCCGCAAGCGCCACGGCATTGTTCAGTGCATGGGCGGCGATCGCCGCCCACAAGGTGCCGGTGCGGCGGTACAGCCAGCAGAACGCGGCGCCCATGCCGCCATAGACCAGCCATAGCTGGGCAGTACCGAGCAGGGAGTTCTTGCTGACCCCGGGCACTTCATGGACCAAGGCAAAGGCCAGGCTGCTGAGGACAATGCCAAGCCATGGACGCCCGGCCTGCCAGAGGCGCCCGAACAGGACGCGACGGAACAGCAGTTCCTCGTAGGCGGGTGCCAGCACGATTGCAAACAGCGCCAGGAATACAGGGAAACGCGCAATCGCGTTCTGCATCAGTTCGAGATTGGTGGGAACCGGCTCGATGCCCATCTGCTTGGCAAGGAAGGCAATGCCGTTGCTTCCCAGCACGATCAGCAAGGCGACCAGCAGAGTCCAGCCCCAAGTGGAAGGTCGCTGCAGAGCCTGGCGCGAATGCTGGCGCTCGGCGGCATTGGCAGGGCGACGCCAGAAATAGACCAGCAGGGCCGCACCACCGGTGGCGATCAATGCCATCAGGATCTGCCCCAGCGCACCGGGTTGGCCAACAGAGGCGATAGTACCGGCGGCAGCGCCTTGCGCATTGGCCGCGCTGATCTGCAGGCTGCGGTAGAGCCCCCATATCGCCCCGCAGACGACACTCAGACCGAACAAGGCGACTGTCGCGATTCCCAGATCGATGAAGAAGCCCGCCAGCGGCGAGGAGGCGCGGGGCGTGACAGTAGCCGGTGGAACCGGCGGCGGAGCGGAAACCGGGGCGGAAGCGGACATCGATTACCTGCGATCAAGGGACAAAAGCCGGCGCGCCTCCCCGCGCGCCGGCCACCATCCGATTGTGTCAGATATCCAGGTTGGCGACCTTCAGCGCGTTGTCTTCGATGAAGTCGCGGCGCGGTTCGACCACATCACCCATCAGGGTGCTGAAGATCTGGTCAGCGGCCACCGCATCTTCGATACGCACCTGCAGCAGGCGACGGGTATCGGGATTGACGGTGGTGTCCCACAGCTGTTCCGGATTCATTTCGCCCAGACCCTTGAATCGCTGGATCTGACGGCCGCGCTTGGCTTCGTCCAGCAGCCAGTTGCGGGCCTGCGCGAACGACTCGATCTCGATCGACTTGGCGCCACGGGTGATGACCGCGCCTTCGCGGACCAGACCGTGCAGCAGCTGCGCTGCCTGGTGGATGCCACGCAGCTCGCCGCTTTCAAGCGCGGACAGCGGCAGCACCTGGATGTGCTGTTCGCCCATGTGGCTGCGCGTGACCAGCACCGCAGCCGGACGCTGCTCGTTGGGTTCCTGCAGTTCCAGGGTGAAACGGGCGCTGCCGAGGTTGCCCTGGTTGAGGTGCTTGGCCAGCGCGTCCAGGCCTTCGCCGGGACCTGCGTTGCGCAGGTTTTCCAGCTCCAACGGCATGAAGTCGACCAGCGCTTCGAGCAGGTTGCGGTCGTAACGATGGGTATTGCGGTTGATCGTGTCCTGCGCGGCAGCGTAGGCAAGCAGCAGCTTTTCCAGCGCCACGCCATCGATCGGCGGCTCGCCGCTGGCCGGCACCAGCCCCGCGTTCTCCACTGCGCTGCTGGCCAGATAGCTGTCCAGCGCCGGATCGTCCTTCAGGTACAGCTCCTGCTTGCCCTGCTTGATCTTGTACAACGGCGGCAGGCCGATATAGACATAACCACGCTCGATCAGCTCCGGCATCTGACGGTAGAAGAACGTCAGCAGCAGGGTGCGGATGTGCGCGCCGTCGACGTCGGCGTCGGTCATGATGATGATCTTGTGGTAACGCAGCTTGTCCGGGTTGTACTCGTCGCGACCGATGCCGGTGCCCAGCGCGGTGATCAGCGTACCCACCTGGTCGGACGCCAGCATGCGGTCGAAGCGTGCACGTTCCACGTTGAGGATCTTGCCGCGCAGCGGCAGCACCGCCTGGTTCTTGCGGTTACGACCCTGCTTGGCCGAACCACCTGCCGAGTCACCCTCGACGATGAACAGTTCGGACAGCGCCGGATCCTTTTCCTGGCAGTCGGCCAGCTTGCCCGGCAGGCCGGCGATATCCAGCGCACCCTTGCGGCGGGTCAGGTCGCGGGCCTTGCGCGCGGCTTCGCGGGCACGGGCAGCGTCGACGATCTTGCCGGCGATGGCCTTGGCTTCGTTCGGGTTTTCCTGCAGGAACTCTTCCAGGCGCTGGCCGAATGCGCTTTCCACGGCCGGACGCACATCCGAGCTGACCAGCTTTTCCTTGGTCTGGCTGGAGAAGCTCGGGTCCGGCACCTTCACCGACAGCACCGCGATCATGCCTTCGCGCATGTCATCGCCGGTCAGGTTGATCTTGGCCTGCTTGGCGATGCCGTTCTGCTCGATGTAGTTGTTGAGCACACGGGTCAACGCGCCACGGAAGCCGGCCAGGTGCGTACCGCCGTCCTTCTGCGGAATGTTGTTGGTGAAGCAGTACATCGTCTCCTGGTAGGAGTCGGTCCACTGCAGCGCCACTTCCACGGTGATGCCGTTGGATTCGCCGGTTACCGAGATCACGTTCGGGTGCAACGGCGTCTTCAACTGCGCCAGATGCTCCACGAAGCTGCGGATGCCGCCCTCGTAATGGAAGTCGTCGCGGCGGCCATCACCACGCTCGTCCACCAGCACAATCTTGACGCCGGAATTGAGGAAGGACAGTTCGCGCAGGCGACGGGCCAGGATGTCGTAGTGGAATTCCACGTTGTCGTGGAAAGCCTTTACCGACGGCCAGAAGCGCAGGGTGGTACCGCGCTTGGTGCTGGGACCGACCTGCTTGAGCGGATGCAGTGCTGCGCCGTCGGCGTATTCCTGCTGGTAGTGGAAACCGCCCTGGTAGATATCCAGGACCAGCTTCTGCGACAGCGCGTTGACCACGCTGACGCCCACGCCATGCAGGCCGCCGGAAACCTTGTAGCTGTTGTCGTCGAACTTGCCGCCTGCGTGCAGGACCGTCATCACGACTTCGGCTGCAGACACGTCGCGGTCGAGCTTCTTGCTCATCTGCTCGTGCTTGCCCGTCGGAATGCCGCGACCGTTGTCGGACACTCCGACCGAGCCGTCGGCATGGATCGTCACCGACACGTGGTCGGCATGGCCGGCGAGGGCTTCGTCGATCGAGTTGTCGACGACCTCGAACACCATGTGATGCAGGCCGGTGCCGTCATGGACGTCGCCGATGTACATACCTGGGCGCTTGCGGACAGCCTCCAGGCCTTCCAGGGCCGTAATGCTGTTGGCGTCGTAGTTGCCGTTGTTTGCCGGGGTGTTCTGTTCGTCGGTCATTGCGCTTGCCGTAGGCTCCGCAGGTCGGACACCGCTTTGAGCGATGTGCCGAGAATGAAGGGATAGCAGCCTGAATTATACCAGCCGGGGCTGAGCGGCCTTGCCGTGCCCACTATGGCACAGCCACGATCTGTGCATGTTCCACGTGGAACCGGGTGATGTTGCTCAGAGTCTCCAGTGCTGCAGGCGTTTCTGTTGAAGTGATGAATATCTGCGCCGGTGCCGACAACAGGCGGTGCAGTACCCGGGCCTGGTGTGTGCGATCCAGCTCCGAGGCCAGATCGTCGAGCGCGATGACGGGCCACTCGCCACGCTGCTCGGCGTAATCCTCCGCCTGGGCCAGTAGACAGGCGAGGGCGGTGAGCTTGGCCTGGCCGCGTGACAGCGCATCGCGCCCCGGGATGCTCTGGAACGCCACGCTCCAGTCCGCCCGGTGTGGGCCCAGCGAGGTGTAACCCGCCTGACGGTCGCGATCGCGCGCCAGCAGAAGGGCATCTGCCAGCGGAACCTCGTGCCGGCGCCAGCCGGGATTCAGATTCAGGCCCACGATTCCCAGTTGCGGAGCCAGTGCCTCGGCCAGGGCGATGGTTCGGGACTGCAGCCGCTCCAGGTAGTGCTGCCGACGACTGGTCAGCGGTTCTCCCGCCTCGGCCAGCTCGTGATCCCAGGTATCGAGCATCCGCGACGGCCCGCCCTGCTTGAGCAGGGCATTGCGCTGCTTCAACGCGCGCGAGTAGCGCCGCCACAAGGATAGGAAGTCTGGTTCCACGTGGAACAGGCCCCAATCCAGAAAGCGCCGACGCGGCTCGCCACCACCACTCACCAAGGCGTGACTGCCCGGTTCAAAGGTCACCACAGCCAGGGCGGCACACAGGTTTCCGAGTTGGGCGACGTCTTCGCCATCCAGCCGCCCCTTCCACTCCTGCCCGCTATGCCGCAACCCGGCTTTTCGCCTCTGCACGGGCAGATCACCGCGTTGCTCGTCCCATTCCACGAAGACTTCCAGGGCTTCATGGCCCTGACGCACCAAGCCATCGCGTACCCGCCCGCGGAAACTCCGCCCATAGGCCATCAGATGCAACGCTTCCAGGACGCTGGTCTTGCCAGCGCCGTTGTCACCGGTCAGCAGATTCACCCCTGGCTGGGGCGACAGCTCCACCGCATCGAAACGACGCAAGTGGTGGAGGGCAAGACGACGAATCTGCATGGGATGCGACAGACCATCCGCACATGGCGGTAGAGGGGCGGGGAATCACCCAGCTTACTGCATTGGTCAAGCCAGCCAGCGTGGATCGGACGTGGACCGGCATCAGCGGGGCGTTGCAGCCTTGGAGAACACGGGTTCCACGTGGCGGAGGCCTGTCGGCATGCAGGCGGCCGGAGACAGTGGCCGAAATCGTTCAAATCCGGCAGGAAGCCAAGGCTCAAGGCGTCCAGATTTCGCCATTCCGAAGACGGTTTCCCCGGCTCATGGCCTGACTCCACACCGAAATTGCAGTCAGTGCTCCCCAGATTTCTTGAAATCTGCGACCAAGGCCCCTGCCAGGTTCCACAGATTTCAAGAAATTCAAAGCGGCAGTTCCACGCAATCCACAGCGGGTCTGTATGACTTATACACAAGGTGTGGGCGAACTGTGGATAAAAAAGGCACTTTTCCTCGGCTGTAAAACTATCCACAGGTTCCCCCCCAGGCTTGATGGCCTATATACAGGGGGTTTCAACCCTATAAAAGCTTTTTAAAACAGACACATAGCCTACTTTTACATGAAATCTGGCCCTACCATCACCACCAAGCTTTTGATTTATACCCAGATTTAGAAGCTAGGGAAGCGCCGACTTCCTACGAACGAGGCCTGTGGACAGAGAGGTCAGCACGCAAGCGGAAGCCGCTGGATCGGATCCCGCTGCGCGCTCATATCCAACGTGTCTCGTCATCTCAGCATGTGGATTCCACAGCTGGCTTCGCGGGACCGTGGGTTCCATGCGCCGACAACCCATCAGGGCAACGCGGATGCTCTCATCGGCAAGGAGCGACGAGGGAGGCGGTAGCATTCGCAACGATGCTCCACGTGGAACAAAAAAAAGACGCCCGGGAGATCCCGGGCGTCCATGTGTTCCACGTGGAACGGCGCAGCTGTCAGAGACGCAACGGCATCACCACATGACGCGACTTCTCGCTGCTGGATTCGCGCACCAGCGCCGAGGAATTGGAATCGCGCAGCTGGATGATCACTTCTTCGTCGCGCAGGGCGGAGAGGGCATCCAGCAGGTAGTTCACGTTGAAGCCGATGGCCAGGTCGCTAACCGTGGTGTCGGCCTCGATCTCTTCCTGGGCTTCTTCCTGCTCCGGGTTGTGCGCGCTGATCTTCAGGTTGCCCGGCGAAACTTCCACGCGGATGCCGCGGTACTTCTCGTTGGACAGGATCGCAGCACGCTGCAGCGAGGCACGCAGTGCTTCGCGATCAACCTTCACCTCGCGGTCGGCACCAATCGGAATCACTGCCTCGTAATCCGGGAAGCGACCGTCGATCAGCTTCGAAGTGAAGGTCACATCGTCGCGCTTCACGCGAACGTGGCTACGGCCGACTTCCAGTTCGATCTCGCGATCACCGCTTTCCAGCAGGCGCTGCAACTCGGTCACGCCCTTGCGCGGCACGATGATCTGGCGCTTGGAACCGCTGGGCTTGGCCAGATCGGTTTCGCACAGGGCCAGCCGATGACCGTCGGTGGCGACAGTGCGCAGCGCATCTCCGCGCAGGTCGAACAGCAGGCCGTTGAGGTAATAGCGCACGTCCTGCTGGGCCATCGCGAACGCAGTGCGCTCGATCAGCTCCTTCAGGGTTGCTTCGCCGATCGCAACACGCTCGGTGGCTTCCACTTCGTCCACCGACGGGAAGTCGTTGGAGGGCAGGGTGGCCAGGGTGAAGCGGCTGCGTCCTGCCTGCACGGTGATCTTGTCACCGGTCTGCGAGACGGTGATCCGGCTGCCATCAGGCAGGGCGCGGATGATCTCGAACAGCTTGCGGGCGGGAATGGTGGTTTCGCCGTCCTGGGCATCTTCAACCGCGATCCGCGACACCATCTCCACTTCCAGGTCGGTACCGGTCAGCGACAGCTGGCCGTTCTGCACCTGCACCAGGAAATTGGCCAGAACCGGAAGGGTCTGGCGGCGTTCGACCACGTTGACGACCTGTGCCAACGGCTTGAGAAAGGCTTCGCGCTGCAGTGTGAAACGCATGTGGTTCCGTGCCCCTATGCTTTAAAAAAATGTGGAATAAATCAAAAGCTTGGTGGTGCTGGTAGAGCCAGAATCGCTGGAAAACACAGCTAAGTCTTTGTAAACAAATGGGTTTCAGGCTTCGAAACCCTCTGCATTACCAGCCCCCAAGGGGTGGGGAAAGCTGTGGATAAATCTTCCGGGAAATCCAACGGCATTTTTATCCACACCCTGTCCCGCGCTTGCTACCGGATTCTGCACCGTTTTATGCGGTGACGCCTCATCGGCGTACGTGCATCATTCGCTCAGCTTCCGGATCAGCTTGTCCCAGTCCTCGCGGAGCTTGCCGTCGGCTTCCATCAGGGTGCGGATCTGCCGGCAGGCATGCAGCACCGTGGTGTGATCGCGACCGGCAAAGGCGTCGCCGATTTCGGGCAGGCTGTGTTCGGTCAGTTCCTTGGTCAGCGCCATTGCAACCTGGCGCGGACGGGCCAGCGACCGGGTCCGACGCTTGGACAGCAGATCCTTGATCTGCAGCCCGTAGTAATCGGCAACGGTTTTCTGGATGTTGGGAATGCTGATCGCCTGCTGCTGAGCGCGCAGCAGGTCGCGCAGGGTTTCCTGGGCGAATTCGGTGGTGATCGCACGGCCGGTGAAATTGGCGCGGGCGGTCAGGGTATTCAGCGCACCCTCGAGGTCGCGCACATTGGAGCGCATCTTCTTGGCAATCAGGAACGCAACGTCATCGGGAATCTCGGCACCACGCTCGCGGGCCTTGGCCAGCACGATCGCAGCGCGGGTCTCGAAGTCCGGCGGCTCGATGGCGACCGACAGGCCCCAGGCAAGCCGCGACTTCAGGCGCGCTTCCAGGCCTTCGACTTCGCGCGGATAGCGGTCGCAGGTCAGGATGATCTGCTGCTTGCCATCGAACAACGCGTTGAAGGTGTGGAAGAACTCTTCCTGGGTGCGATCCTTGCCGGCGAAGAACTGGATGTCATCGATCAGCAGCGCGTCGACCTGCTGGAACTGGCGCTTGAACTGATCCATGGTCTTTTCCTGCAAGGCCCGGATCATCGCGCTGAAGAACTGTTCCGAACGCAGGTACAGCACCTTGGCGGCCGGATTGGCCTGACGCATCGCGTTGCCGGCGGCGAACATCAGGTGGGTCTTGCCCAGGCCTGTGCCCCCGTACAGCAGCAGCGGATTGTGCGCGCGGTCGCCCGGCTTCTGCGCCGCCTGGAATGCTGCGGCCAGGCCCAACTGGTTGCTGCGGCCTTCCACGAAGTTGGCGAAGGTGTAGTGGTTGTCCAGGTTGCCGGCAAAGGGGACCTGCGGCTGCACCGGCGCCTGCGCCGAATGGCTGGAAACCGGCGCGATCTGCGCGTCCACGGGCCGCGGACGCGAGCCGATTTCAAGAAATACGTCGCCGAAACCGGCAAAGTGGGTGACCAGCTCGCGGATCCGCGGCAGGTACAGTTCGCGCACCTGATCGACAATGAAGGCATTCGGTGCATACAGCACCAGGCTGTCAGCGCGCAGATCTGCCTGCAGCGGCTTCAACCAGGTGTGAACATCCTCGGGCGGGAACTCCGCCTCGAGTCGCTCGAGACTACGTGACCAGGCATCCATCAGCAATAATTGTCCGGTGGCCGATGCATAGGCGCGAAAAGGCGCCCAAACACAGGCCTGAAAGGGGGGAAATGGATGGCTCAGCCTACCACCGAGCGCCCGCCTTCGGAATGCTTGTCCCCTACTTATTCACAAAAAGATCCACAGCTATTGCACAGCCCGGTGAATTGGCGTAGCAGACAGGGGTTGACGGGAGGGGGGACACCTCTCTAAAATTTCCGGTTCTTTCCGTCCCATTCATACGAGAGGCCCACATGGCCACCAAGCGCACCTTCCAGCCCAGCAACCTCAAGCGTAAGCGCGACCACGGCTTCCGTGCCCGTATGAAGACCGCTGACGGCCGCAAGATCCTGTCGCGTCGCCGCGCCAAGGGCCGCAAAGTCCTGAGCGCCTGATTGCCATGCCGCATCCAGCGGCAGACGCAATCCATTCGACAGTGAATACTGCAGACCCGCGCAAGCGATTCCCTCGCTCTGCGCGGGTTCGCACGCGTGCCGAATATTCAACGGTCTTCAACGGCGCCCGCCGTGTGTCCGATCCGCTGATGACCCTGCACTGGCTACCGGCTGACCGGCCGGCCAGGCTGGGTCTGGCGGTTTCCCGCAAGGTCGATCCTCACGCCGTTGGGCGTAACCGGATCAAGCGCGTCCTGCGCGACGCCTTGCGTCAGACACGAACCGACATACAGCCAGGCGACTTCGTCGTCGTGGCTCGTACTGCTGCGCGTCATGCCAGCAACGAAGATATCCGCCAGGCCTTCCTGCGCCTGCTGCGGCGCCTGCGCGCATTGCCCGCGCCGGGCGTGGACGGCACAATGCCGCCGCCTGATGGCATTGCCATTTCCTCCGTCACCGAGCCGGCACCGCGTCCCGGCCCCGCTGAGCCTGCCTGCTGATGAACCAGACCCGTGTTTTCCTGATCTTTGCCTGGCTGATGGTGGCCGTGCTGCTGTGGATGGAGTGGAGCCGTGAGAAGTCCGCCCCGACCCCGGCGCCGACGACCAGCTCGGCCCCGGCCGCCGCCCAGAGCGTCCCCGGCGCGTCCCCGGGCAGCATCCCCAGCGCGCAGGTTCCCGGTGCCCCGGGTCAGGCCGCTGCACAGGCCCAGGCCAGCGCCACCCCGTCCGCACAGACCGTGACCATCACCACCGACGTGCTGCGCCTGAAGCTCGATGGCGGCCGCGTGCTCGACGCCGAACTGCTGCAGTTCCCGCAGAGCAAGGACGAAGGCAGCCCGCCGGTGCGCCTGCTGACCGAAGATCCCGCGCATCCCTACAGCGCGATCAGCGGCTGGGCCAGCGAAGACAAGAACACCCCGGTGCCGGGTGCCGACGGCTTCAAGCTGGTCGGTGACACCCGCGACTTCGTGCTGGCCAAGGGCCAGAACGAACTGCAGGTTCCGTTCGTATGGACCGCCGACAACGGCGTGACCATCAAGCGCACCCTGATCGTGGGCCGCAACGAGTATGCGATCCGCTTCAAGGATGAAGTCAGCAATGCCGGCGCCGCGCCGTGGAACGGCTACGTCTATCGCACCCTGGACCGCAGCCCGACGATCCTGTCGCGGAGCATGACCAATCCGGACTCGTTCAGCTTCAACGGTGCCACCTGGTACGACAACGACAAGAAGTACCAGCGTCGTGCGTTCAAGGATTACCTGGACGATGGCGCGCTGAACCAGAACATCACCGGCGGCTGGCTGGCGATGCTGCAGCACCACTTCTTCACCGCCTGGATCCCGCAGAAGGACCAGACCGCACACTACGTGCTGTCGCAGGTGGCCGGTCGTGACCTGATCGAAGCGCGTGGCCCGGCCTTCACCGTGGCCCCGGGCCAGTCCACCAGCACCGAGGCTCGCCTGTGGGTCGGCCCGAAGCTGGTCAACCTGATCGCCAAGGAAGACGTGCCGGGTCTGGACCGTGTGGTCGACTACAGCCGCTTCTCGATGATGGCGGTGATCGGCCAGGGCCTGTTCTGGGTGCTCAACCAGGTGCACAAGCTGGTGGGCAACTGGGGCTGGGCCATCGTCGGCCTGGTGGTGCTGCTGAAGATCGTGCTGTACCCGCTGTCGGCGACGCAGTACAAGAGTGGCGCCAAAATGCGTCGCTTCCAGCCGCGCATCGCACAGCTGAAGGAACGCTATGGCGATGACCGCCAGAAGTTCCAGACCGCGATGATGGAGCTGTACAAGAAGGAAAAGATCAATCCGATGGGCGGCTGTCTGCCGATCCTCATCCAGATGCCGATCTTCTTCGCCCTGTACTGGGTGCTGGTGGAATCGGTCGAACTGCGCCAGGCGCCCTGGTTCGGCTGGATCCAGGACCTGACCGCCCGTGACCCGTACTTCATCCTGCCGGTAATCAACGTAGCGGTGATGTGGTTCACCCAGAAGCTGACGCCGGCACCGGGCATGGACCCGATGCAGCAGAAGATGATGCAGTTCATGCCGCTGGTGTTCGGCGTCATGATGGCCTTCATGCCGTCCGGCCTGGTCCTGTACTGGGTGGTCAACGGTGGCCTGGGCCTGCTGCAGCAGTGGTGGATGACCAAGCGCCACGGCAGCGATCCGGTGCCGGCCACGGCAGCCACCGCTCCGGCCAAGAAAAAGTAAGGCGCGTCTGCGCCGACGGGTAGCGCCGGCCGCTGGCCGGCTGACCCAGCAAAGGCCCGCCGCAAGGCGGGCTTTTCGCATGCGGCGTTAGAATCGCCGGCACACCATTCCCCTTTGTTCGAGTCCGCCATGCCGCGTGCGCCGTCGTTCCGCCTGTTTCTGCCCAGCCTGCTGTTGACCCTGCTCGTGGCTGGCTGTGGCGACAAGGACGCGCAGGCACCGGCGGCGGTTACCCAGCCGAGCGCACAGGCTGCCGCTGCCGCCGACCCGGCCGCCGCGCCGTTGCTGGGCGCATTGCAGAAGCAGCTCGACGGCTATCGACGGATCATCGTGCTGCTGGCCGATGAGGAACAGCAGTCCGCGGCCGATCGCACCACCTCCACCCGCATCGGCCAGCAGCTGTTCCACGATGGCCTGGAACAGCGCGGCGCCATTGCCACGCAGTTCGACACCCTGCTGCGCGGCACCAGGCCGCAGCGCTTCGCTACCCTGGGCACGGTGCTGGATTACATCGAGTCGGCGCCCGAACTGTTCGATGCCGATCGCCTGGCGTTCCGCGAGGTGCTGCGTGACCTGCACGAACGCATCGGCGCCGATTCCTCGTTGCCGGCGGTGAAGCTGCACCAGCGCATCGGTGAAGATCTGGAGGCGCTGGACGAGATCGAGCGCAACTACAACCAGGAACTGACCCGCATCTTCAGCCGCTTCGAGCGCACCCGTGCCATCGAACTGAAGCGCGAGAAGTGGGACGACTACATCGCGCACCTGCACAAGGACTACAGCCGCGAAGCGATCCTGCGCGACTACGGCGTGATCGAGCCGTACCCGATGTCGATGAAGGACAGCGACCGCGAGATTTTCGGCCGCGACCTGCCGCCGAAGACGGTGGTGCTGACCTTCGACGATGGCCCGCACAAGGCCTATACCGATGAAGTGGTGGCCATCCTCAAGCGCTACGACGTACCGGGCGTGTTCTTCGAGGTCGGTCGCAACCTGGGCAAGGTCGACACCGACGGCAAGGTCAGCCTCGGGCCGATGGCGAAGATCAGCCGCAACCTGATGGAAGAGGGCTACGCCGTCGGCAACCACAGCCTGACCCATGCGCAGCTGTCGCGCACCACCGGCGATGCGCTGCGCCAGCAGGTGCTGGACACCGACACCCTGCTGAAGGACGTGGACAGCAAGCGCGCGCCGCTGTTCCGCTTCCCGTATGGCGCACGCAACGCCGAAGGCCTGCAGCTGCTCAACGAGGCGGGCCTGAAGTCGATCATGTGGAACATCGATTCGATGGACTGGGCCGACCCGGTGCCTGAATCGATCGTGCAGCGCGTGCTCGACCAGGTGAACAAGGAGCAGCGCGGCATCATCCTGTTCCACGATATCCACGACCGCGCGGTGAAGGCACTGCCGCAGATCCTGGACCGGCTGATCGCCGACGGCTACCAGTTCGCCGGCTGGAATGGCCGCGACTTCAGCGTCGCCCGACCGCGCAAGGGCAGCGACCGCGATGCCACCGTCACCACCGGCTATGAAAAATCGTGGGCGATCGTGGTCGGCATCGACAACTACGCCAAGTGGCCGAAGCTGGAATACGCCAGCCACGATGCCCAGGCCGTGGCCGATACGCTGACCGGGCAGTTCGGCTTCCCGTCCTCGCAGGTGATCGTGCTGAAGAACGAGCAGGCCACCCGCAACAACATCCTGGCCGCCTTCCACGACCGGCTGTCCGACGACCGCACCGGCAGGAATGATCGCGTGTTCGTGTTCTTCGCCGGCCACGGTGCTACCCGTCAGCTGGCATCCGGGCGCGACCTCGGCTACATCATTCCGGTTGATTCGGACCCGAAGGAATTCGCCACCGATGCCATCGCGATGACCGACATCCAGAACATCGCCGAGAGCATGCAGGCCAAGCATGTGATGTTCGTGATGGATGCCTGCTACAGCGGTCTGGGCCTGACCCGCGGCGGCCCGTCGTCATCGTCGTTCCTGCGCGAGAACGCACGCCGCAGCGCGCGGCAGATGCTGACCGCCGGCGGTGCCGACCAGCAGGTGGCCGATGCCGGCCCGAACGGCCACTCGGTGTTCACCTGGGTGTTGCTGCAGGCATTGGCTGGCAAGGGCGATCTCAATGGCGATGGCCTGATCACCGGTACCGAGCTGGCCGCCTATGTGGCGCCGGCGGTGTCGGCGGTGTCGCAGCAGACGCCGGCGTTCGGCAGCCTGCCCGGCTCGCAGGGGGGCGAGTTCGTGTTCCAGGTGCCGGACAGCCAGGAATACCTCAACGCCGATACGCGCCAGCTGACTGCCGATGCGATCGCCCTGAACAACAAGGTCGACGCTGCCCAGGACGCCAAGAACAGTGAAGCGCCAGTGACCGTGGCCGACCTGCAGGGCGGCAAGGCCAAGCTGGTGGTGCCGACGGCCGGACCGGCCTCGGACCGCCAGCGCTCGCAGCAGGCCAACGACCGTGGCCTGCAGCTGTACCGCGAGAAGCGCTACGACGAAGCCGCCGTGCAGTTCGCCGAGGCGCTGAAGCTGCGCCCGGATTTTGCCCAGGCGGCCAACAACCTCGGCTTCGTCTACTACCGCCAGCAACGCTACGCCGAAGCGGCGCGTTGGCTGGAGAACACACTGAAGATCGATCCGTCACGCGCGGTGGCCCATCTGAATCTGGGTGACGCGTACTTCCACGCAGGCGACAAGGCCAAGGCGAAGCAGGCCTACACCACCTACCTGGCGCTGCAGCCGCAGGGCAGTGGTGCGGCGCAGGCCCGCGCGCAGCTGGAGAAGCTCTGAGCGATGAACGATATGAAGCGCACCGAAACCATCGTGGCCATTGCCAGCGCACCCGGTGCGGGCGGCGTCGGCCTGCTGCGCCTGTCAGGCCCACGCGCCGCAGCGATTTCCAACGCGCTCGGCGCACCGACGTTGCGCCCGCGGCATGCGCACTACGCGCGCCTGCGCGATGCAGACGGTGAGGTGATCGACGATGGCATCGTGCTGTGGTTCCCGGCGCCGAACAGCTTCACCGGCGAAGAAGTGGTGGAACTGCAGGGCCATGGCAGCCCGGTACTGCTGCAGCAGCTGGTCGCACGCTGCATCGCATTGGGGGCGCGGCAGGCGCGGCCCGGCGAGTTCAGTGAGCGCGCGTTTCTCAACGGCAAGCTCGACCTGGCACAGGCCGAAGCCATCGCCGATCTGATCGCGGCCGGGGACAACCGCGCGGCGCGCGCGGCACGACGTTCACTGGACGGCGTGTTCTCGCGCCGCATCGAGGCGGTGGTCGAACAGCTGGTGCTGCTGCGCATCCATGTGGAAGCAGCCATCGATTTCGCCGACGAATCGCTGGACACACTCGGCGGTGCACAGGTGCGGCGTGGCCTGGAACAGGCGCGCAGCGATCTGGCCCTGCTGCGTCGCGACGCAGAGCGTGGCCGTCGTCTGCGCGATGGCCTGCATGCGGTGCTGATCGGCCCACCGAATGCCGGCAAGAGTTCGCTGTTGAACGCGCTGGCCGGTAGCGAGCGTGCCATCGTCACCGACATCGCCGGCACGACCCGTGACACGCTGCGCGAGACCATCCGCCTGGATGGGCTGGAACTGACCCTGGTCGATACCGCCGGCCTGCGCGACGGTGGCGATGCCATCGAACGCGAAGGCATGCGTCGCGCGCGCGCGGAGATCGAGCGCACCGACCTGGCGTTGATCGTGCTGGATGCACGCGATCCGGCAGCCGGCGAAGCCGCGATCGGCGAAGCGGTACTGGCGGTGCCGCACAAGGTCTACATCCACAACAAGTCGGATCTGTTGGATGCGATGCCGGTGCGGGACGACCCGGACCGCGTGTTCGTCTCCGCTGCCACCGGCGCGGGACTGGACGAGCTGCATGCGCGCCTGCGTTCGATCGCTTCGGCCGGGGCAGGGGAGCAGGTGGAGGGCGAATTCTCCGCACGCACCCGCCACGTCGATGCGATCGAACGCGCACAGGAACACGCGCAGCGGGCGGATGGCGAGCTGGTGCACGAGCACCTGGAGCTGGCGGCCGAGGAGCTGCGTCTGGCGCACGACGCGCTGGGCGAAATCACCGGGCAGATGAGTGCCGATGATCTGCTGGGCAGGATTTTCTCCAGCTTCTGCATCGGCAAGTAGGCCTTGGTAGTGCCGGCCGCTGGCCGGCAATCCAGGGAAATCAGCTCCCCCAACCTGTCACATTCCCGCCGCATACTGACGCCCATCACAAACCGCTTGGGGAAGTCGCAGTGAAGTCGTGGGGTCGTGCGTTGCTGTTGTCGCTGGCCGTGGCACCATCGGTGGCCATGAGTGCTGAATCCTCCCCTCCGGCCGCACACAAGGTGTCGGTCTACGGCCACCGCGGTGCAAGCGCGCTGCTGCCCGAGCACACGCTGGCGGCCTATGCGCAGGCCATCGCCGACGGTGCCGATTACATCGAACCGGACCTGGTGATGACCAAGGACGGGGTGATGGTGGCCCGCCATGAGAACGAGATCGGTGGCACAACCGATGTGGCCGAGCACAAGGAATTCGCGAAGCGGAAGACCCGCAAGGTCATCGACGGGCAGACGGTCGAAGGCTGGTTCACCGAAGACTTCACCCTGGCCGAGCTGAAGACGCTGTACGCCCGCGAGCGCCTGCCGGAGTTCCGCAGCACTGCCTACGACGGCCAGTTCCGCATTGCCAGCCTGGACGAGATCCTGGCGTTCCTGGTCCAGCAGGCCGGTCGTGCCAACCGTGGCATCGGCCTGGTGCCGGAGATCAAGCACCCGACCTACTTCCAGTCGATCGGCCTGCCGATGGAAGACACGCTGCTGGCCGCGCTGCGCGGCAACGCCTATACCAACGTCGGCCCGGTCACCATCCAGTCGTTCGAGACGGCCAACCTGCGCTACCTGCGCGGCAAGATCCCGCGTGGCAGCAACATCCGCCTGTTGCAGCTGCTGTGGAAGGGCGATACCCAGCCGGCCGACATCGCCAAGGCCGGCGGCGCGCTGACCTATGCGCAGATGATGACCCCGGCGGGGCTGAAGGACATCGCGGCCTATGCCGACGGCATCGGCCCGGAGCTGCGCTCGATCATCCCGCTGGATGCCAACGGTGCGCTGGGCACGCCGACGGCGCTGGTGCGTGATGCGCATGCGGTGGGCCTGATGGTGATCCCGTACACCTTCCGCCCGGAGAACCACTTCCAGGCCAGCAACCTGCGCAAGGGCGCGGACAATGCGCGCAACGCGGAGGGGTCGATCGCGGAGATGCGTGCCTACCTGGCGACCGGCATCGATGCCTTCTTCACCGATGACCCGGCATTGGGCCGGCAGGCGGTGGATGGAATGGGCGCGGCGGCGAACGCGGCGGACTGACCGGCGTCAATGCCGCCGGGCATGGCCCGGCGCTACCAGAGGCATCCAGAAGCGGTAGCGCCGGGCCATGCCCGGCGTATCCACCCGATCAACCGCGCGGGTCTTCCGGCCGGCGGAACGGGATCACCACATAGTCCTGCCCTTCGCGCGGCTGCCACAGCACCGGCACGCGCTGCGGCGACGGCGGCTCGAGTTCGTCATCGGCCAGCGGCTCGACCTCGTCTTCCTCGTCCTCCCAGCTGTAACGCGGGCGCGGCGGCAGCGGGTCGGCGTTGCGGAACAGCAGCGCGGCGATGATGCCGGCGAAGGCTCCGCCCATGTGCGACTGCCAGGACACACCGTCGGCATGCGGCAGCACGGTCATCAACATGCCGCCGTAGAACAGCATGCCGATCAGCCCGGTGGCGATCGCCGCGCGGTCGCGGCGCAGCAGGCCAAGGCTGGCCAGCAGGAACATCAGGCCGTGGGTGACGCCACTGGCGCCGAGATGGAAGCTGCCGGGGTTGCCGAGCATCCACGCACCGATGCCCGAGCCCAGCCACAGCAGGGGCAGGGCGCGCAGCGTGGCTTTGGGATAGACGCTGCCGGCCAGGGTGCCGAGGATCAGGATGGCGAAGCTGTTGGCGGCGATGTGTTCGACCGAGCCATGCAGCAGCGGTCCGCCGATCAGGCCAAGCAGGCCCTTGGCTTCCAACGGTGCGACCGCCCAGGGCCGCCAGTCGAAATGGTCCTGCAGGGCGAACACGGCCACCAGCACCAGCACGGCGGCCAGGCTGGCATTGAAGGCGCGCAGGATGCGCGTGCGGTCGTTGCGGGCGGCCGGCGCGTCGCCGGCGGGCAGGGGCGCGTTCGTGTTCATACCCTCAGCAATGGCGGTGGCCGGCGCGAAACCAAGGCCACCGCCGCGGGAGAGTGGCTGCGACCGGCGGGACAATCCACCGGCCGCAGCGTTCAATCGGCCAGGATCAGGCGCCGCCTTCCTTCGGCGGGTTCTTCAGGCTCAGTACCACCGTGGCGGCGATGATCACCGCGACCACGCCCAGCGAGATCGGGGTCGGGATCTTGAACAGGTCGATGATCATCATCTTGATGCCGATGAAGGCCAGCACCAGGGCCAGGCCGTACGGCAGCAGGTGGAAGCGGTCGGCCATGCCGGCCAGCAGGAAGAACATCGCACGCAGGCCGAGCACCGCGAACACGTTGGAGGTCAGCACGATGAACGGGTCGGTGGTGATCGCGAAGATCGCCGGGATGCTGTCCACCGCGAAGATCACGTCGGTCACCGCGATCAGGATCAGCACCGCGAACAGCGGGGTGAACCAGCGCACGCCGTCGCGCTTGACGCTCATCGCGTTGCCTTCGTAGTCCGGCAGCAGGCGCAGGTGCTTGCGCATCCAGCGCAGGGCCGGGTTGGCTTCCAGGTCAGGCTCCTGGCCCGCGGCGAACCACATCTTCCAGCCGGTGAAGAGCAGGAAGGCGCCGAATACATAGAGCAGCCAGTGGAACTGGGTGATCAGCACGCTACCGGCGAAGATCATGATCGTACGCAGCACGATCGCACCCAGGATGCCGATGATCAGCACCTTCTGGCGCTGTTCCTCCGGCACCGCGAAGTAGCTCATGATCATCAGGAAGACAAAGATGTTGTCCACCGCCAGCGCCTTCTCGACCAGATAGCCGGTCAGGAACTCCAGGCCGACCTTGTTGGCCACGACTTGGCCGGCGGTCTCGTTCAGGTAGAACCAGAGGCCGCCGTTGAAGGCCAGCGCCAGCGCGACCCAGCCGATGGACCACCACAGGGCTTCCTTGAAAGTGACCTTGTGCGGGCCACCGTGGCGCATCAATACGAGGTCGACCAGCAGGGCGATGACCACCACCGCTGCGAAGCCGCCCCACAACCACAAATTACCGATCGTCTGCATGGGTTTGTCCGTTGGGAAATGAAAAATGCCTCAAGCCGGACGGCGAGGATCTGCAACGGAGGATCGGGAGGGGATCCAGGGACAGAGCTTCGCCAGTACGGCGAAGGTCTCGCTCGCAGTTCCGATGGGCCGGAACTGCCGTTGCACCGGAGCCTGCGGGCTCGAATTGACGGCGACAACGTCTGGGAGCTACTCCCCTTCTGCCGCCGATTCTGCGGCCTGGCCGGGCCGGCGTCAAATGCTGGCCGGGGTCGGATCCCCGCAGGGGGCTCCGACCCCATTCCCACAACGACCAAGGGGTCAGAGCCCCTGTGGGGATCTGACCCCGGCGCCCGGTTTACAATAGGTGGATGAATACCCCCCTTCCCGTTGTCCGCCTCAAGAACGCGTGGCGTTCCAGCCACCCGTGGATCTTCCAGAAACTGGTCGAGAAGCCGACCGTCCGGCCCAAGCCCGGCTCCCTCGTCGATGTCGTCGGCGTGGATGGCGAGTTCATCGGCCGTGGCTTCTACAACGGGCATTCGCGTATTGCCGTACGCATCCTCGAAACCGACCCGCAGATCCCGCTGGATGCCGGCTGGTTCTCGCGCAAGATCGCCCAGGCGGTGTCGCTGCGTCGTGAGGTGCTGAAGCTCGATGCGGTGTCCGACGCCTGGCGCGTGGTGCACAGCGAGGGCGATGGCCTGTCCGGTCTGGTGGTCGACCGCTACGGCGACCTGGTAGTGGTGGAGTTCTTCGCCGCCGGCATGTTCCGCCACCGCGAATGGATCTACGAAGCCCTGCGTGAACAGTTCCCGGGTTGCCGCTTCCACAGCTTCGCCGACGAACACGTGCAGAAGCAGGAAAGCTTCGATTTCCACGGCAACACCACCACCGAAGCGTCGGTGATCACCGAGTACGGCATCAAGTTCCGCGCCGACCCGGCCGGTGCGCACAAGACCGGTTTCTTCGCCGACCAGCGCGAGAACCGTGAGTGGCTGAGCCAGCAGGTGGAAGGCAAGAGCGTGCTCGACCTGTGCTGCAACACCGGCGGTTTCGCCGTGTACGCGGCCGCGCGCGGTGCATCGGAAGTGGTCGGCATCGACATCGATGAGGACGTCATCCAGATCGCCAAGGGCAATTCACGTCTGAACAACGTGCGCCCGAAGTTCGTCCAGTCCGACATCTTCCCGTGGCTGCGCGATGCGGCCAACCGCGGTGAGCAGTACGACGTGGTGATCCTGGACCCGGCGAAGATGACCCGCGACCGCGACCAGGTGATCACCGCGCTGAAGAAGTACCTGGACATGAACAAGCTGGCGCTGGGCGTGGTCAAGCCCGGTGGCCTGTTCGCCACGTTCTCCTGCACCGGCCTGGTGGCCGAGGACCAGTTCCTGGACATGCTGCGTCGTGCGGCGTACTTCTCCGGCCGCACCATCCAGATCCTGAAGGTGGCCGGCGCCGGCCCGGACCATCCGTTCATGGCCCACGTGCAGGAATCGCGTTACCTGAAGGCCGTGTTCTGCCGCGTGGTGGACTGACCTACGGGGTGAGGAGCCGGGCGATGCCCGGCTCCCCCACACTGCGCCGAAGACTGCCCCCGCGCGCCAGCCTCAGGGCTGCGCGCGTGGCGGCGCAGGAACCGGCTGCAGCTGCTGCAGCAACCCGTTGATCACTTCGGACCTGCGCCGCAGATGGTGGCCGAGCACGATCGCCACCGCACCCAATGCAAGCAGCGCCGGTACCGCGAGCAGCGCGAGCACCCAGCCGACGTCGAACAGAAGCCAGCCCAGCAGACGCTGGCGATGCCATCGCTGCGACCGTTCAGAGCGGGGCAGCCCTGCTGCCTTCTCGAAGCGGGACTGCATTGCCGGCGATACCGGAACACCGATGTCTTCGCCATTGGCCAACGCACGGGCAGTGGCGACCACGGCCGACGAGGCGACGCCGTAGGGAAGCTCCTGCTGTGCACGCAGATAGGCCTGCCACTGGGGGCTGAAGCCGCTGAAGTCTGGACTGGCGATCAGCGCGTCCAGCTGGCGATGGTCGAGGCGATCGCCCTGGCCGATGGCGGGTGCGGTGATGCCCATGCTTCCCCAGGCACCGCACAGCAGCATCGAACCCAGCGCGAATGACCAGGCGAAGCGGCGAAGGCGATGGCGGCTGAGCAGGTCGCGCACGCCGAAGAACATCCACACCAGCAGCAAGGGGGTCATGACCAGCAGGATGAGCAACTGCCTGCCCGTGTCCTTCGACCCATAGCCGGCCGGCACCTGTGCCCACGACGGGGGGCCCAGCTCGGTGCCGGTAAATGCCAGCGCCATGTAGGACAGCGCCGTTGCCGCCAGCGGAAGGCAGGCCAGGCCGAAGACCCGCAGCAGCGAGGCCCGCCGGTAGAACGCGCGCAGGCCCGGAACAGCTTCCACCCGCGCCTGCAGATCCGGCGGGATCTGCAGCGGATCGCGTACCGGCGCGCTCATGCCGGCACCGTCGATGTGCGCAGCAACTGCTGCAGGGCCTGTTTCAGCTGGTCCTGTGCCTGGGCCGCGCTGGCGATCATCTGCGGGCTGGCGTTGTCGCTGTTGTGCAGCGCCTGGATGGTCTGGCGCCAGATCGGCAGCAGGATCTGCACCGTCTCGCTGTAACGGTCCAGCAGGTCGATGGCATGGCTGCGTGCCAGCTGCACCTGCATCCGGCTCATCGAATGGCTGGCCAGCAGCGCGGTCAGGTTGGCTACGCGGCGTTGCAGCCGCTCGACCGGACGGTCGAGCACCGGCGCGCCATCGTCGCTGTCGACGGCCGCTGGCAGCTCCTGCAGGAACTGCACGCCTGCATCGATGTACACCTGCAGTCGCACCCCCTGCACGTCATGCTCGAGCAGCTGCGCATCCAGTCGATCGACGCTGGCCCGCACGGCAATGGCTTCGCGCTCGATCCTGGCCAGGACATCGCCGTTGCTGCCCATGGCAATGCGACGGCGCAGGCGTTCTTCGATATCGGCACCGGTGAACCGCTCCCACCATCCCGCGCGCTGCAGCAGCGCATTGGGATCGTGTTCGGACAGCCGGCTGACCAGTTCGGCAAGCGCCTGGGCCAGTGCGTTGGCGCTGCCATCCTGCCAGGCCGGCTCGGCGCTGGCGCTGGCCAGGTCGGCCGGGCCATAGCGGCCGATGTCGGTACGCCCGGCAAACAACGTTGGCAGCACATCACGCTTGAGCTGCTCGACGGTGACCGTGTTGGCGGGGACAGGCGCCTGGCCCTGCACGGGCAGCGCCGGAGGCTGGGAGTTCGACATCGATGCTTCCATTCCATGGTCGACGCAGCACGCGGTGCTGCACGCTGATTTATCGGCTGCCGGCGAGTGTAATGGAGCTGGCGGATCAATACGGCACTACCGGCGTTGGCCGTCGCGGCGCTATGGTCGTGTCCTTCCCATTGCCGGTGGATGCCCATGCCGTCGTTGCGTCGCCTGTCCCTGCTGCTCGCCCTGGCGCTGAGTGCGCCGCTGTCCGCCCATGCCATCGACTTCAGCACGCAGGAGCTGGCCCGTGCCAAGGCACTGCAGCAGCGCCTGCTGACCCTGGACAGCCACTTGGATACGCCGGCCAACTTCGGCCGCGACGGCTTCGACATCGAGCAGCGGCACGACCGCAACGCACTCTCGCAGGTGGACTACCCGCGCATGGTCGAAGGTGCGCTTGATGGCGGCTTCTGGGCGATCTATACCGACCAGGGCGACCGCACGGCCGCCGCGCATCTGGCCGAGCGCGACCACGGCCTGCAGCGGTTGCTGGAGATCCGGCAGATGCTGGCCGCCAATCCCGAGCGCTTCGCATTGGCGCTGACCGCCGATGACGCGGCGCGGATCAAGGTGGCCGGCAAGCGCGTGGTCTACATCAGCATGGAGAACGCCAGTCCGCTGGTGGCCGACCCCAGCCTGCTGTCGTTCTATCACCGTGCGGGCCTGCGCCTGCTCAGCACCGTGCACTTCGCCAACAACGAGTTCGCCGATTCGGCCACCGATCCCAAGGGGGCTGAATGGAAGGGCCTGAGCCCGGCTGGCAAGGACCTGGTGCGCGAGGCGGTGAAGCTGGGCATCGTCATCGACCAGTCGCACGCCTCCGATGCCGTGTTCGACGATCTGCTGGCGATGATGCCGGTGCCGTTCGTGCTGTCGCACAGCTCGGCCAAGGCGGTCTACGACCACCCACGCAATCTTGATGACGCGCGCCTGCGCAAGCTGGCCAAGGCTGGCGGGGTGATCCAGGTGAACGCGTATGGCGGCTACCTGATCGACACCGCCAAGTCGCCCGAGCGCAAGCAGGCCGAAGAAGCCCTGAGCAAGCAGCTGGGTGGCTGGGAAGGCATGACCATCGAACAGGGCGTGGCGCTGCAGAAGGCCGAGCAGGCACTGGACCACGAACACCCGGTGCGCCACGCCAGCCTGGACGACTTCTTCGCCCATTTCGAGCACATCCTGAAGGTGGTCGGCCCCGAGCACGTCGGCATCGGTCTGGACTGGGATGGCGGTGGTGGTCTGAGCGACCTGCCCGATGTCAGCCAGCTGCCGAAGATCACCGCGTGGCTGCTGCGCAAGGGGTACAGCGAACAACAGATCGCCGCCATCTGGGGCGGCAACCTGCTGCGGGTGATGCGCCAGGCGCAGGACTATGCGGCAAAGCAGGGCGGTTAGCCGCCCTGCGGTAGTGGGGGGGGGGGGGGGGGGGGGGGGGGGGGGGGGGGGGGGGGGGGGGGGGGGGGGGGGGGGGGGGGG